>JAJYBH010000007.1 GCA_021779135.1 Deltaproteobacteria bacterium | reverse complement strand
GAGACGCCGTCGTTGGCATTGCGGACGGCCTGGTTCATTGACTTCACCTGGGCGTTCATGCCGACCGAGATAGCCAGACCGGCGGCATCGTCAGCGGCGCTGTTGATGCGCAGACCGGATGAGAGGCGCTGCATCGAGGTGGAGAGTGCGTTCTGGGTGCCGCTCAGGTTGCGTTGTGCGTTGAGCGACATGATGTTGGTGTTGATCGTGAGTGCCATGGGGTCGTTCCTCCGTGAAATGTTTTTGGGCGTCCGTGCCCTTTAATAATCCTATCGGCTCCCCGGCGGATAACTTTAATGTTTTTTCTGACGAAATCGAAAGATCGGGAATAGATACAGCCTTTCGTGGTATCCAAGTCCGCCTTATTGTCGGATTCATGTCAATCAGGGCGTTATACCGCTGGTACGCAGCACTACTCCGGAACTACTTTCTGACAAGCACAAACACCCCGCCCTTGGGAGGGTCGAGGCGGTAATTGCGCCGCAGGGCCTGAATATTGTCGGCATCGAGCTCGATCCCCTTGCTGAGCAGGAGCAGGCCGGTGCCGCTGCAGATGTCCCTGGAGAGCACCATCCCTTCGGCAAGACCGGTGGAGGATACTTCCCGCTCTTCCAGGCCGCTTTTGGCACGGAATGCGTCACAAACCTCAAGCGCCGCCCTGGCAACCGCCGGAAAAAGTTCAGGATCGAACAGGCTGCCCAGCTGTTTCTTCAACTCCGCCAGCGCCAGCTCAACGGCATTGTCGCCCTGGAAACCGCGCAGACCGATCTCAAGGAAATCGGCCATGCCGATCAACTGAGCCCCCGGAGGGATTTCCGCCCGCAGCAGCCGGTCGGGAAAACCGCTCCCGTCATAGTGTTCATGGTGGTGCCTGATGAGCACCCCGGCCGCGCGCAGTCCTTCAACACCGTCAACCGCCGCCTGCCCTCTCACCGGGTGTTGCATGTATTCCGTCAGGTCGCGGGTGCCCTGGGTGACAGTATCACGCAACGCGGGCGTGGATGGACCGCCGATCTTGCCGATATCATGCAGAAGGGCGGCGACCCTGACCGTTTTAAGCTCCGGATCGGGAAGTTCGAGTATCTCCGCCGCACGTACGGCAATCCGGGCAACGTTGCGGGAATGGCTGCGAACTCCGGGGTTGTGCAATTCGACAAGATTCGAAAAAGCCTCGATAGTGTCCTCGAAGTTCTTCTGATGGTGGTCGATCAGCTCCTGGAGTTCCCCGTTCTTCTTCCTGATGTCGGCGGTCTGCTCCAGAACCCGGTGCTTCAGATTACCGTTCCATTCCTTCAGTTCCTCGTTCTGCTGCTGGACCAGTGCGGCCAATCTCCTGTTCTCACGCCTGAGCAGATAACTGCTGATCGCGTCTTTCACTGTCTGGAGGAGCTCGGTGTCGTTCCACGGTTTGGTGATGTAACGGCTGGCCCCTCCCCTGTTGATGGCATCAACGGTTGCTTCGATATCGGCGTAACCCGTCAGGAGAATGCGCGTGGCTTCGGGAGCGGCCTCCCGGGCCTGCGCCAGAAACTCGGTGCCGGTCATGCCCGGCATCCGCTGGTCGGAGATGATTACCGCGAAATCCCGGCCGCTTCCGAGGATCTCCAAAGCCTTTGCGCCCGATCCGGAGATGACGGTCTCGAATTCCTCGTCCATGAACAGCCGTCGCAGTGAATTGAGGATATTCTCTTCATCGTCGACGCACAGGATGCGTACCTGATCGGCCATACTATCTCCGTTCCACCACCGGGATTTGTACGGTGAAGGTGGTCCCCTTGCCGACCTCGCTCTGCACCGTGATCTCTCCGTTGTGTTTTTTGATGATGTCGTAGCTGATGCTGAGTCCCAGACCGGTGCCCATGCCGACCTCTTTGGTGGTAAAGAACGGCTCGAACAGCCGGTGCCTGATCTCCTCCGGGATACCGGAACCGGTATCGGATACGGAAACGTATATCGAGCCGTTTTCATGCCAACACGACACAATGATCTCGCCCTGAACCTCGATTGCCTGGGCGGAGTTCACCAATAGGTTCATGAATACCTGGTTGAGCTGCTGCGGATGGCACACGGTCAGGGGGATCTCGCTGAAATCCCTCTGCAGGGTCGCCTTGTACTTCAGTTCATTCCAGACAATGTTGATGGTCGAATCCAGACATTCGACCAGATTCGCCTGCTTGCTTTCAGCTTCGTCTACCCGCGAAAAACTCTTCAGATTCTGGACTATCTTCCGCACCCGGTCGGCGCCATCGACGGACTCGGCGATGAGCGGGCCGATATCCTCCAGGATGTGGTCGACCTTCATCTGCCGGCGTGCGCCTGCAAGCTCCTCCCGGTCCGTCGTATCGGAATTGACCGCTCTGTCCTGCAGGGCGATGAACTCCCGCAGCCTCTCGACGTACTTGCCAAGGCTGGTCAGGTTGCTGGAGATGAAGCCGATCGGATTGTTGACCTCATGGGCGACTCCGGCGGCAAGTTGGCCGATCGAGGCCAGCTTTTCATTCTGCAGCATCTGGGCGTGGGTGTTCTTGAGCTGGCTGTAGGCCTGTTCCAGTTCACTGTGCATCCACCTGGACTCGGTCGTGTCATGGAGCGTGATGAGCATGCCCGGGATTCCAGCTCCATTGGCATCCACTGATGAATAGATCCGCAGGTCGAACCACCTCTCGGCCGCTTCGTAAAAAAATTCCATGGCCCGCAGGCAGAAGTTCTTCTCCGACGCCTGTGGAATGGAAAGAATATCGGACCATGATTTACCCATGATTTCGTTGTCCGGCTTGTTGACCAGCTCCCGCAAGGCCCGGTTGCACTGTTTGATGCGGCCGTTTTCATCCGTCACGATGATGACGTCGGCAAGACAGTCCATGGTTTTGACCCATTCCTTCTTGACCCCGTTGACCACATGAAACAGGTGTTTCATCTGCTCGTGCTTGACCTGAAGTTCCGCCTTGCTCTTCTGCAGTTGCCGCTCCAGCAGCTTGCTTTCGGTAATATCCCGCAGCGTCTCGATGGCCGCGATCAGCTCGCCTTTGCCGTTATGGATCGGGGCCGCCTCGAATACGATATAACGGGCCTTCCCCCCGAGCGCGGCATACCAGCCCTCTGCCTGCAGCTCTTCCATAGTCTGGCAGGAAGCACGGTGGGTAGCGTAAAACGCGGAAATATCCGCCGCTTTATTCTCGACAACCAGGTCCGCCAGAGTGGGTCTCCGTTGCTCGTAAAAGGGCTGCCAGTGGTTATCGGTACCGAGAATCTCCGATTCGGCGACACCGGTCAGCTGTTCGCAGGCACGGTTCCAGATGATGACCCGATGGCGGGCATCGATGACGAACGTGGGCACCGCCGAGTATCTGACCAGCGTCTCGTAGAATTTCAGTTCTTCGCGCAGGTCATGGCAGGTCTTGCTGAACTCAGCAAAGCAGCTATCGCCGACGACATCGTCCGGTACCGCGATTGTTCCACAGCCGCGCCCTGTCAGATCCTGATCCACGTGCCACCCCGTTGTGAAAGTTCAAAATAAAAACATTTGCCCACGATAGCTTATCGGAATTGCGCGATAATACTTTAGCCCGATAAGCAGGTCCAATTACCGGCAGGTAAAGAGTGGTGGTTCCTGATATTCGTGATTTACGTTTTTTTACCTGCTACTTGTGAAGTGTCTAAATTAGTGAGATTTTACAGCAAAAAGGAGTGCAATTTATCAGGACAGGTTATTAATGAGGATTACACAGGCGAGATTCACTGAACTTCACGTTAAATTTTATAACGCGTCAAGAAGTAATTGAATTATTTTTATAGTTTACAAATCCAACTCGCAGACATCTTTCTGGTCACCGCGACCTGATTTCATCCGATCACCAGCCAAGTGGATTGGTTTCCTTTGTTCCCGGCTATCCGCATAACGTGAGGACCTCAGCGGAGATGCCCCTGAGCGGCAGGACAAAATCCACCCCACCCAGCTTGATCGCCTCATTGGGCATGCCGAAGACGACAGATGACGCCTCATCCTGGGCAATATTCCGAGCACCGGCTTCTTTCAACTCCAACATCCCCTTGGCTCCATCGTCGCCCATGCCGGTCATGATCACCCCCACCGCGTTCTTGCCGGCATAACGAGCCGCCGAGCGGAACAACACATCCACCGAAGGACGGTGTCGCGAGACAAGCGGACCGTCTTTCACCTCCACATAGTAGCGGGCACCACTGCGCTTGAGCAGCAGATGGTGGTTGCCCGGCGCTATCAGGGCACGGCCGCGCACCACCGTATCGTTGTCGGCAGCCTCCTTGACCGTGATGCGGCAAAGTCCGTCGAGACGCTGTGAAAAGGCTCTGGTAAAGCCTTCCGGCATGTGCTGTACAATGACGATTCCCGGACAATCGGCAGGAAACGACTCGAGAAAGATTCGCAATGCCTCGGTACCACCGGTAGAGGCGCCAACCACCACCACCTTTTCGGTCGTCTGCATCATCGCCTTGGAGGTCGCTTTCGCCATGATCACATCGGCGGTCAGCTTGGGAGCCACCTCGTGCCGATGAGTGGGGATGTTCTTCACCCGTGCCTTGCTGGCCGCCTTGACCGCATCGCAGATTCTCATCCGCGACTCCTCCAGAAACTGTTTGGTTCCCAGACGCGGTTTTTGGATTATCTCCACCGCCCCATAGTCCATGGCCTTCAGGGCGGTTTCCGAACCATTCTCCGTCAGGCTGGAGCACATCACAACCGGAATGGGATGCTGGCTCATAATCTTCTGAAGAAAGGTGATGCCGTCCATGCGGGGCATCTCCACATCCAGGGTGATGACGTCCGGCACCTCATGCCTGAGCCGCTCGGCGGCAACAAACGGGTCGGAGGCCGTTGCCATAACCTCTATCTCCGGGTCGGAAGAAAGAATCTCTGCCAGAGTCTGGCGCACCACGGCAGAATCATCGACAATCAGTACCCGTATCTTTTTCTTCATACACTGTCCCGAGGAATCGTATTTTCTTCACTGAAAAAAGACGCCGAGCGCTTCACACCTTGCGCTGAGACTTGTTCAACCGTTTCAGCAGCACCTCGCCGGTATGGGTGGAAAAAAATATCTTCCGCCCGCTCGGCCCTCCCAGGTCCGATGCATACAGACGCAAGCCGGCCTTTTTGATAAGGTGCAGGGCCAATTCGAGATTCTGCCTGCCCACGGTCAGCGACCTGCTCTCTTCACCCTTGACGGCAAACATGTCCGAACCGCCAAAGGCCTTGACCTCGATCTCGCTGCGCACGATCCCGCGCTGGGTGAACCAGTCCAGCATCAGCCGCAGGGCACAGTCCACATACCTGGCACCCTCATCGCAACTGCCCGGACAGTGGTGCTCTTCCCGTCGAGACGGCAGCAGGACGTGGCAGATGGCCCCGACCCGACAGCGCGGAGAGAACATGGTAACAGCCACGCAGGAACCGAGCAGAGTCGATACCATGGTCGCCGTTTCTCCAAAAAACAACTCTCCCGGCTTGAGGTAGTGCCCGGCAGGTTTTTGCCCTGTGGGGCTCATTTCATCTTCCGGTAGACAGTCGGGAAGACGCTGATCAGTGGCACATCAAGCCCGCTCAGGGTCTCGGAATGCCCCATGAAGATATGGGCACCAGGACGCATATGATCGTGAAATCTCTGCAACAACCGCTCCTGGGTTGGGCGGTCGAAATAGATAACGACGTTGCGGCAGAAGATGATATCGAGCGGTTCGCGCAATCCGAAGTCATCATCCAGGAAATTCAGCCGCCGGAAACGGACCTTTCCTCTCAGTTCAGGGACAATCCGCACAAGGGCGCTGCTACGATCCTTACTGCGGAGAAGATATTTTTTTTTCAAGTGCGGAGGGACCGGACTGATTAGACTCTCGGCATAAACGGCGTTTATCGCCTTCTCCAGGACCCTGGTGGAGATATCGGTGGCCAGTATCTGGAAATCGAAACCTGGCTGTCGTTCTGCAAACTCGCTCATCACCATGGCCAGGGTATAGGGTTCCTGGCCGGTGGAGCAGCCCGCGCTCCAGACCGTAAGTTTTCGGGAACCATATTTCTGGCACCACTCCGGCAACACCTGTTCCGTCAGGTAATCAAAGTGCTCAGGCTCGCGGAAGAAATCGGTCTTGTTGGTGGTGACCAGGTCAATCATCTGCACCACTTCCAGCCGGATGCCCTCCGGGCTGAACAGGTAGTTGCCGTACTCTTCAAAATTCTTCATCCCCAGCGTTCGAAGCCTCTTCTGGAGACGGCCCTCCAGCATGGTCTTCTTTGTCACGGGCATCTTTATGCCGCATTGCTCGTAAATAAAGCTGCTCATGCGGGCGAATTCCCGACTCGACATGGTCGCGGCAGAATTCTCGAAGGCGGGGCCGCTATTGTACATTGTCGCAACTCCTGTAATAACGTCGTCACCGTTGATGTTTGTTGATATGTATCGCCATGTTTCAGAAGTAATTGAGGTATAAAGAGACGGCATGCCCAATTACCAGGGGCGGCATCCGCCATCCCCTGGTAATTGGTGGGCATTAGAACTTCTCAAAGGAATTGTCCAGGTTATCTCCCCCCTCATCCATGACCAGACTCACACCACGGATACCCGAGTCGACAACCTTTCGCTCATGCCCTGCAGGCTTGAGATGAGCGATATGCTTTACCGGAGCCTTGCGCGCAGATTTGGCCGGGGCATGGGATGGTGAATGCGTGCTGTGCGAATCAACCTTGAAGAAGGCGATGCTGCCCTGCAACTGCTCAGCCTGGGAAGACAGCTCTTCGGCAGTTGAAGACATCTCCTCAGAAGCTGAAGCGTTCTGCTGGATGACTTGGTCCAGTTGCTGGATGGCCTTGTTAATCTGTTCGGCACCGGTGTCCTGCTCCCGACAGGCGGCGCTGATCTCCTGGACCAGCTCGGCGGTCTTCTGAATGTCGGGAACCATGCTGTTCAGCATCTCGCCGGCCTTCTCGGCAATTTCAACACTGGACGAAGAGAGCTCAGAGATCTCGGCGGCGGCTTTCTGGCTCCTTTCGGCCAGCTTGCGCACCTCTGAGGCCACCACGGCAAACCCTTTACCGTGCTCACCGGCCCGGGCAGCCTCGATGGCTGCGTTCAGGGCCAGCAGGTTGGTCTGCCGAGCGATCTCCTCGATGATAGAAATCTTGCCAGCGATCTCTTTCATGGCCGTCACGGTCTGGCCCACTGCCTTACCGCCATATTGCGCATCCAGCGCGGATTTGGAGGCGATTTTTTCCGTCTGAATGGCATTGTCGGCGTTCTGTTTGATGTTGGAAGACATCTGCTCCATGGAGGAGGAGGCCTCTTCGGCGGCCGCCGCCTGTTCGCTGGCCCCCTGAGACATCTGCTCCGAACTGGAGGAGAGCTCCTGGCTTCCGGCAGCTACGTTGTCGGAGGCCGACTGCACCTCGCTGACGATCTCCTTGAGCCTCTCCACCATGTTTTTCATGGCGCCCAATAGTTGACCGGTCTCGTCCTTGCTTGTCGCTTCGACCTTTATGGTGAGATCCCCTTCAGCCAGGCGGTCGGCAATCTCCCCTGCCAGCCGGATCGGCACGACGATCGAACGGGTTATGAAAAGAGCAATGAGAATCCCCGACATCAAGGAAAAACCGCCCAGGATAATAAGAGTCTTTGTACCTTTGGCAGAAGCGGCAACAACATCTTCGGAACTTTTATTGGCCTCATCCGTCTGCAGCCTCTGCATCTTTTCCACCTTTTCCAGCAGCGGGGCACGGGTCTTGTCAAACTCAGCCATGGCTCTGTTACCGTCGACCTGTCCTTTTTCCATATACGTGTGCGCCATGCTCTTGCCTTGTTCATAAAAACGGGAAGCATCCACGGAGATCTCTTCCGTTGCTTTCAAGAGAGCCGTATCGTTCTCACGTTTGAACATTTCCTTGAATTTATCGAGATCCGCAACAACATCTTTATACTTCTTCTCCGCCTCCTTCAGGCTTTCAAGGTTGTGGGTCGCGGCGGCATCAGTCAATGTCTCGGAGAGGCTGATTACGTTCACATCCAATTCATAGGCAGTGATCAGAAACGGCAGGGATTCGTTTTTCACCTGGGCCGACTGCGTGCTGATACCTCGAAACATGAAGGTCACGACAACTACTGCTACCATAAAGATCGTCAGTACCAAACCAAATCCCAGACCCAGGCGGGTGCCGATTTTAACATTCTTTAACATAGTTATCTCCTTATTATTATTCTGTTTATTTATCTAAGAAGCAAAGTCGGAGCCACTTGAATTGCTGTCCGGTTTGGAGTATTCCGTTCCGGTCTCTCGAATTGAAGTCAATCCCTCTGACGAAAAGACCTTGTCAATGTTGAGGATCATAATGAACTGCTCGTTATGCTTGCCAATACCTTTAATGAAGTCGGTATTGAGTTTCGTACCGATGCGCGGCGCCGGTTCGATCTGTTCCGACTCCAGGTCGATCACCTCCTGCACCGAGTCAGCCAGTGCTCCCAGGATGATCAGTTCACCCTCAACATCGATCTCCACGACGATGACACAGGTATTGACCGTCTGCACTGTTTCGGACATGCCGAACTTCAAGCGCAGGTCGATTACCGGCACTACGCTGCCACGCAGATTGATCACTCCCCGCATGTACTCCGGGGTCTGCGGCACCCTGGTGACGCCGGGTGAGTCCAGTATTTCCCGGACCTTGGCAACATCCAGCGCGAAGGTTTCCCGATCTAGTACAAAGGTCAGGTATTGGGTTGTTTCCGTGATGGCTGCAACGCTCATAAACTCTCCTTTTCCAGGTATGCTTTACCTTCTTATGATCACTGGTCAAACGATTGCGATCAAGCCGAACGACGGGAAACAGATCAGCACAAATACATTCAGATGTTGAAAACGCAACAATACGGGTGCAGTATTCATATCTGTATTACGGGAAATGCAGGGAAGTTACTGTAATTACAACAGAAACTTCATGCAGCCAGTGTCGTATTATCCCTGCTTATGCAAAACTGTAGCGTGATCGTTCCGACCTGTCAGGGGGCTTCCAGTTCCACCTCGCGCAGCAGATGCGGGATGTCCAGTATCAGAGCCACGGCTCCATCCCCAAGAATCGTCGCTCCGGAGACTCCGCTCACGTCACGGTATACTTTTCCGAGCGATTTGATGACGGTCTGGTGTTCACCGATTACATGATCAACCACCACTCCGACGCGTATGCCGTCAACCTGGGTAATGACAATCTGTTCTATATCCGGTGCTTCGCCACCGATACAGAATCTCTTGCGGAGTGGGATGTAGGGAACCATCTGTCCGCGAACAGCGGCCAGGTTCCTTCCGTGGGCATTGGCCACGTCGGTACGGGTAAGCTCCACGCATTCATGCACCAGAGAAAGCGGGATAAGGAACCGGTCAACTCCGATCTTCACAAGCAGGCTCTCAATGATAGCAAGCGTCAGGGGAATCCGGATGCTGATCGTCGTACCTTCCCGGCGCCTGCTGCTGATTTCGATCCTGCCCCTCAGGGCATCGATGGCGCGCTTGACAACATCCATACCCACCCCGCGTCCGGAAACATTGGTCACTTTTTTGGCAGTGGAAAAACCGGGTGCGAATATCTGAGCAAAAATCTCCTTCTCCGTTAATTCCGCGGTAGCGGTTATCAGTCCCTTTTCAATAGCCTTGGCCCGGATCACCTCTTTGTCCAATCCGGCGCCATCATCGGTTATGGTGATGAGGACACTGTCACCGGAATGGGTCGCCGCCAGATGGATTGTGCCCATACGTGTTTTGCCAACTGCCTGCCTTGATTCCGGTGATTCGATACCATGGTCGATGCTGTTCCTGATCAGGTGGACAAGCGGGTCGTTCAGCTTTTCGATGACGGTTTTGTCCAATTCCGTTTCAGCACCCGCAGTAGTCATCTCGATCTGTTTGCCGAGTTCATTGGAGAGGTCATGGACCAGGCGCTTGAACTTGCTGAATGTGCTGCCGATAGGAAGCATTCGGATATTCAGGGCATTGTCACGCAGTTCTCCGGTCAGCCGTTCCACCTCTTCGGCAATGGTTTCCAGCTCTGAATCCTGACGGCCGTTTGCGGTCTGGGTCAGTCGGGCCTGGATCGTCACCAGTTCCCCCACCAGATTTACCAGGATATCCAGCTTCTCCGCCGGCACGCGGATACTGGCCGCAGCCTCCAGTTTCTGCCGCTCCTTGCGCACCTCCTTGACATACCTCTGTTCCACCAGGGCCGTTTGTACGCTCTCGGGAGTCACCAGACCCTTGTCCACCAGGATCTCGCCAAAACGCTTCTGTGTGGCGATTATCTCATGCATGTCATCAGGAGCGAGGTCACCTCGCTCCACGAGGATCTCGCCGAGCTTCTTGTCGCAACCTTCGTCTCCTGGTATACCGTCTTCAATCACGTCGATATTTATCTCGCAGTCATCCTCAACGAAGATAAATACATCCCTGATGGCGTCAATCCCCCGCCCGCTTGTCAGAATCACGTCCCAGTAAATGTAACAGGTTTCCGGATCCAGATCCGTCAAAACGGGGATGTTGCACAGTTGGGCAAGAACTTTGCTTTGGCCGAGTTCGCGCAGTTCGTTCAGCAACCCTATCGGATTGGTGCCATTGGCAAAGATATCGCGTGACGGTCGGAAGCGAATCCGGTAAGTCACTCCATTGAGGGTTGTTGCCGGACCCGTTTCGACAGGGACTGCGACAGGCGCAGCAGATGTTGTCGCTTGCGGCAGCAACGCTCGCAGGCCGTTTATGATCTTTACTGAGACAGAGGCGTTGACCGACCCGGCACCTCCCGATGCATCCAGCATAGCCGTGATCTGGTCGCGGGCTGCCAGTGTCAGGTTGATCAGTTCTTTTGTGACCGTGAGCTTGTCGTTGCGCACCAGGTCGAAAACCGTCTCTACCTCGTGGGTAAAAGCAGCGATGTCATCGAATCCGAACATCGCTCCGGAACCCTTGATGGTATGCATGGCACGGAACACTCGTCCGATCAGCTCCCTATCGTCGGGGCTTTCCTCCAGTTCCAGCAGGGAGGTTTCCAGCTCGGCCAGAAGTTCATACGCCTCTTCTTTATATGCCTGCCCATGTTGATCCGTCATCCAAGCACCTTTTTGACAACTGCAATCAGTTGTTCCGGTTTGAATGGCTTTATGATCCAGCCGGTGGCCCCTGCAGCTTTGCCTTCCTGTTTCTTGGTGTCCTGGGATTCCGTGCTGAGCATGACAATCGGGATAAACTTGCACGCCGGAATGGCGCGCGCAGCCTTGATCAGGCCAATTCCGTCCAGGTTGGGCATATTCAGGTCGGTGATGAGCATGTCGACCTTGGTTGACTGCAGTTTTGTCAGGGCGTCCATACCGTCGACCGCTTCGATTACGTCGTAGCCGCCCTGCTTGAGCGTGAAGCTCACCATCTGACGGACGCTGGCCGAGTCATCGGCCGTCATGATTATCTTAGCCATTATTTTTTACCTCCAAGCCAAAGGCAGGTATGATTGATATCTTGTACGCAGCCGACGTGACGCGCGAACCCCGACATTCGCATGGCTTCAGTGACGCTGGTTTCATTGCAGCCGCCGAGAGTGAATCGCTTGTTCAGGCCGGCCGATGTCCTGTGGGCCGAGCAGAGAAGCTGCAGGCCGACAACGTCAATCTCCGTAACCTGTGCCATTTCCATCCGGACCTCTTCCGCCTCGGTCAGCGCCTCCAACAGGACGGTCCTGATCTCGCCGGCATGCTGGATAGTCATGGGACCGCTGATGCCGATCTCTTTAACGGAAGGAGTTTCCTTCGGAGTTGAAGTTGTTACTGAAAAGTCGCTCATAATCCCATCCTGGCATGATGCAATAGGCCGGTTTATTTGTACTAATTCAAAAAAGTTCGATGTTGTCTCCCAGATCCGGCTCTACTTCTCCGGTTTCCGCAGGAGAAACCGAATCCCAGACCTGTACGGACGTACTGTTCAAGGCAACTGCACCTTCCCTAGTAAACGAATTGTGGATCTCTCGTTCGCTCTGCATGGTGTACCGCCCGGCCAGCGATGTCAGATCAATCGTGGCCGCTTCGGGGACTATCTCGCAGGTCCGGGCCATGACCTTTTCCAGCTCGGCGCTTATCTCCCCCACTTCGGCATCGACCAGTTCATGGACGGTTATCCCGCTGGTGACACTCTCAATGTCATCCGTCAACTCCTGAACGGCAGCATCGCTCTGCGCAAGAGACGTCATAACCTCGTCGTTCATGTTCCGGATCGAATCGATGAGTGCTTTCAGGCGGATTGACATGGCCTCGGGATCCAGTTCGCCGCTGCTGGCCTGGACTGCGTTATTGCCGGTAAACACTTCCGTTACCCTGGTGATATCTCGCAACGTACCGGAAACAGCGGCGGTCTGGAGGCAGGCTTCGACCGACAGCCGCTGGATGGCTTCCGCCAGCACCCCGAGCGCCGCACCTTCTTTTCCTGTTCGGGCCGCCTTGATCTGTGAGTTCAGGGCGATGAGCTTGATCTCCTCGCCAATCGTTTCGATATCGATTACAAATGTGGAGATCTCTCCGACCGTTTCAGCAACCGACTCCAAGGCCCGCGCCAGATTGCTGTTTGCAGCCGCGCTTTTTGCCAGAAGACCCACCACCGGAGCAAGATTCTTTTCGATTTCGATAAAGAGGGAATCCCCGGCCCCGTCCGCAGCCCGGATCATCTCCCTGGTCTGCCGGACGATCCCCTGCCCCTTGTCGGCGAGTCCTTGAAGGTTTCCGATAATGCCGGAAACTGCTGAAGCGAGTCCGTCCCGAGCGTGGAGCAGTTGGGCGGATTGCAGCCGACAGGCACCGTACACATCGCCGGCCAGTTTGCTTGTTGAGCCAACAGTCTGGTCGTTTACTTCACCTGCAGCCCGTGCCTCTTCGATCTGGCACTCCAGGTCGCAAAGCGCTTCCTCCACATGTTCCAGCTGTTGGCGGGTAATGTCATGGAACTGCATGGAAGTGACAACCTGGCTGATATTCCGTGAAATCTCGTCGGATGCCGTTGCGATGGCAGAGGCAACTTCGGCGCATTTCCGGTGAACACCGGTGATCATCTCCAGGCTGGAACGGGTCGTATCGAGCACCAGTCGCACGTCCTCCCTCTGACCCGCCTCTATATCATTCATACGTCCGAGGGTTTCCTGGATCTTGCTGCTCAGTGAGACATTTTCGCTCATAATTCTGCTGGATTTGTCACTGATCTGTACCGCGAGATTTTCCACATCATCAGCCAGGGTGTTGAAACCGGCCCCGAGCTGGCCAAGCCGCGCGCTCTCGATCTTGGTGGAGATGCCTAATACGTGAAGAATATTCATGATCTTTTTGAACCCAGCCAACGGTTCGTCCACTCCGGCGATCATCTGCAGTGTCTTCAGCAGGGACATACTGCTCTGTTCGGACTCCGCTTCGACAATGTTGAGAAATTCTTCCATCCGATCGATGATGGACTTCAGTTCGCCGATGTCCTTGACGATTTCTTCTCCGTCTAACTGTCCCGTCACCAACGATGAGGTCCCTCCGATCTCCATGGTTCGCGTATAGAACTCCTGCAGTCGTGCACCAGTGGCCAGGAATTCATTCTCGGTTGAACCGGCCAACCGGGACAGCCGCTCCTGCTGATAGCGAAGCGTTGATTGGACTTCGTGAAGGCAGCCTTTTTCATTTTCAACCATTTCGTTCAGCGGGATATGTGTCTGATCGGCTATTTCCGATGGGAGCTGTATTTTGATTTTTCGTTGAAAAAACAGCATATAGTCGGTCTCTTTCCGTTGTCGGATTTGACAAACAACAGTGGGCGGGCATCCGACAAAATGATCCGACAGTATCTTCACGCAGCACTGTTCTCATAGCTGAAGAGACTTCAGCTAAAAGAAATCAGCGCCTGTCAGAACAATTCAGATGAACTAGTTGATGTTATCGGCGTTTAAATTGGAAACTTTAATATAATTATTTAAATACGATCAGATTCTGTCGAAGCGAGACGGGAACATCGAAAACAACCGATTTTCCCAGGGGAGTGCGAACATTTACTGATTAAAACACACATCGACTGTTCACAAAAAATGAAGAGGAAAGAAGCGGGGAAATGGTCAATTCGATGTAATTGTAAAGTTGGCTACAGCCCGGAGCAGCGTTTGTTGACAGAACTCCGGGTGTTGAATCTTGGAAGGTACGCCTCGGGTAAACTGCGAGCGTGGAGATCTCAATGGAGAGGAAGTCATCTATGAGACGCCCTGCCTCATTGGGTGGATAGGGACTGCGCTGAATAATCGAGCAGCGACGTCAATTACATACGATGCTTTATCGACAGGGATTCTTTGATGATTTAGAATTCACCATATCCGCCGAAGATAACAGCCACCTTAGCGAACGGCACGTATCACAGCTTGAACCGTCCGACCAGCTGTTGCAGGTGCAGGGCCTCCTGGGAGAGATGAGACGATGCGGCGGCCGTTTCACTGGCGGTCCTGCCGGTGGAGTGCGCCGCATCGGTGATCTGCGAGATGTTTGTGCTGATCTCGCTGGTGGTGGTGTTCTGCTCCTCGGCCGCCAGGGCTATCTGATTGACCTGCAGGGAGACATTGTTGATCTGCTCCATGATCTGCTCCAGCGCCTGACCCGATTTTACCGATGATTCGGTGCCTCGCTCGACCTCGGCAACGCCGTCTTCCATGGCGGTCACCGCGCCTTTGGTCTCATCCTGGATCAACCTGATCATCGCGCCTATTTCCCTGGTTGCGCGGGTGGTCCGCTCGGCCAGGGCGCGCACCTCGTCGGCGACGACCGCGAAGCCGCGCCCCTGCTCGCCGGCACGGGCGGCCTCGATGGCGGCATTGAGCGCCAGGAGGTTGGTCTGATCCGCAATATCCTCGATGGTGCCGACAATCTGGCCGATCTGGTCGGAGCGGGCGCCGAGCTCTTCGACGGTCTGTGCCGCATCACGCACCCGGGAGGCGATGCGTTCCATCCCGAGGATATTTTCCCTGACCACGTCCGCGCCCTCTCGCGCGGTTGTGCTGGCACAATTGGAGTTTGCGGCGGCGGAGAGGCAATTCTGGGCAATCGTGCCGGAAGTCGCCGCCATCTCTTCGCTGGCAACGGCAACATTGTTGGTCTGGGAGGCGATCTCCTCGGCACCGGAGGCCATGTTTTCGGCATTTGCCTGGAGTTGATGGGACTCCGTGGCTACCTGCTCGGAGGTCTGGGATATCCGCGAAATAATGTCGCGCATGGTCGTCTGGAGGCTGCAGATGGAGCGGATGATTGTGCTGATCTCGTTGTTGCGCCGGGCGGCTATCGTTTGTGTCAGATCACCGTCTGTCAGACCTTCCAGATAGCCGATGATGCGCTGAAGGGCATTATTTATGGACCAGAACAGCAGTCCGCTGAAAAACATGCCCAACAGGACGAATACCACGGTCGAGGCAACCGTTAACGTGGTCGGAAGCGTACGTCCGGCAACAACCGCAAAGATGATGCAGAAGCTGTAACAGACGCAGAGGAGTATTATCCGCATGCTGATTTTCAGATGCAGGTACAGTTCAATAAGATATTTCATAATGCAATCCTCACTGAACGTAGGTAGCTCCTCAATCGAATAACCAGGTTCAGCTATTGTTACTAGACGCAGGCCGAGGCGCTATCCATTCCACAGTACAGAGAGGGAAACCTGTCCACCGCCAGGAGCGGCGTCACCTTCCGGATGCCCCCGGTTGCGGCCGGTTCCCGGGGCGTAAACAGAGGTTGCCGGGACGTATGATTCCCATCCAGGACAACCTGTCTGGCCAGCATGCCGGCGGGATTCACCACGATGGGCCCCTGGAGATTGATCGTAATCTTGTGCGGGTCGGCAGCCATGGTCGCCACGCAGAGCAGGAGCGTCTCATCCCCCGGTTCAATCCGCAGCTTGTCGTACTCCTCCCGGGAGAGCCTTACCTGATACTCGGGGAAGAAGCGGACCGGGTCGATGACGACGAAGGCCAGATCCGGATTGTCCACTGCCTGGAACCAGCAGAACGGACCCCCGTTTTCAGGGTTAAGGATGAAGAAACGCCGCTCACTGAATCCTACCATGCCGTCGGGCATGTCGATGACCTTGCTGTCTTCCAGTTCCAGTTCGCCGAAGCGTGTTGTCGTGACTCTCAATGTCGTAGCTCCTTTTTCCCATCGTTCATGAGGCTCAGCACCTTCTCGAAATCGAGCAGATCCCACTGGGCCGCCAACTGGTTCTGTTCCTTCACCTTCACGTAGATCTCTTCGCGATAGATCCGAAAATCGCTGGGTGCCTCGATCCCCACCCGGATATTGGTGCCCTTGACCTCCAGCACCTTGATTGTTATCTGGTCACCGATCGCTATCGCTTCGCCGACCTTCCTGGTCAGTACCAACATCTTGCCCTCCTTGGCTTGATTGTGCGAGACCGGCCCATATGCCCGCCGGATCGGCATCGGCAGGGTCTCCCCTGCCGCATTGATAGTTGCTGACTACTTCAAATAATCGAGCAGCGACATCTGGGATGTCTTCGCCGACGAAGCCAGCGCCGCCTGGAAGGCGGTCTGCTGACTGGTGAGTTCGCTGATCACCTGCAGGATATCGATCTCCTGTTTGGAGGAAACAACCTTCTGCAGGCTGAGTTTCATGGAATCGAGCTTGTCCGATGCGGTCTGGACACGATTCATCCGTGCCCCCACGTCGCCACGCGCCGCCAGGATCTGGTTCTGTGCATTCTGCAGCGCCGGGAGCGCTCCCTGGATACCGGCCAGGTCGTTTGTCGAGAGGGCGGTGGTCAGCTTGTCCAGTTCGCCGATGATATCCGTGCCGCTGCTCCCCGGGGGGGTGCCGCCGCGCAGGAGAGAGCCGCCGGGAACGTTGATGGTCACGTACGCCCCCTGGTCCACCTCCATGTTGACGGCATCATTGGTACCGTTATATGCGCCGCTGGTTGTGTCAAAAGGCGGTTTATCGCTGACGAAGCCTCCGAATATGTATTTACCCGCCACCTGGCTGTTGCCGAGCTGAACAAGCTCATTCTTCAGCTGCTTCAGCTCGCTCGCGGCGGTGGCGCGGTCCTGGGCCGAGTAAGTGCCGTTGGCCATCTGTACGGCCAGCTCACGGGCCCGCGTCACTACATTCCCCATATCGGACATCGCGCTGTCCGACTGTTCCAGCCAGGAGTTGCCGGTGGTGATGTTGCGCGAATACTGTTCGTTGTTCTGGAGGAGCCCCTTCAGTTGAAGCACCTGTTGGGCGGAAACCGGATCATCCCCCGGAGTGCTGACCTTCAGACCGGAAGAAGCCTGCTGCTGCAGTTTTTCGAGCCGGGCCTGCCCCACCTGGAGGTTATTCAGGATGGTATTGTTAATCATACCTTCGGTTATACGCATGACACTACCTCCTTACCGTACCATGTTGAGCACGGTGTCCATCATCTCCTGCCCCGTGGTAATCAACCGGGCGGCACCCTGGAAAGCCTTCTGGTACTTGGTAAGCGCGATAAGCTCCTCGTCCAGCGAGACGCCGGAGCTGGAATCGCGGTACGTGTTCAACTGGTTGAGCATGGCGGTGTTCTGCGTGATGTTCTGGTTCGTTGTCTGAACCACCAGACCGACCTTGCCGACCAGTGACCCGTAAAAACCGGACAGGGTGTTGCTGCCCCCGGTCAAGGAAATGGTCTTGTTTCCCAGGCCGGCGATTGCCAGGGCATTGACGTTATTGCCGCTTCCGCCGCCCGGCAGGGTCGGATCATCGGCAGCGGCGGCAATGAAATCAGAGTTGGAAAACGCCAGCGCGATGGAGTTGCTGTAGCCGGCGGTGTACGTGGCAGGAGGGGTCGGTGCCGCCGGGGGGGTGAAGAAGTTGACACCGGTGCCGCCGTTTAACCCGTAGCCGGCCGAGTGCACACTGTTCACCTGATTGGCCAGGGCGCTGGCCATCTCATCCAGGCTCGCCAGGAAACCATTGACCAGGCTGTCGCGCACCTGGAGCGTTCCGCCCAGGATACCGGAATTGGCGTCCGTGCCGGAGACGAGCGGTGTGACATCGGTACCGTTGCCGCCGCCGGGCGGGTTGAGGATGATGCTGTAGAGGCCGGAATTGGCCGGATCATCGAACAGGGAAAGCGTAGCCGAGCCGTTGCTGCCTACCAGCTGCGGTCCGCGCGACAGACTCACGTTGACCGTGCCGTCGGACTGTTCCAGCGTGGTAATGCCCACCTTCCCGGAAAGGTTCTGAATCAGCTGGTCGCGGCTGTCGCGCAGCTGGTTGGCATTGCCGCCGCTTATCTGCGCAATTCTGATCTGCGAGTTCAATGCGGCGATCTGACCGGTCACGGTATTGATGTCGCTGGTGATCGCCAGCAGTGACTGGTTGGCATCATTTTTCACCGCATTCAGGGAGTTGTTGATCTGGTGGAAGTTGTCCGCCAGGGTCTGTGCCTTGGACAGCACGGACTGCCGTTCAGCCGCCCCCTGGGGGTTCATGGCCAGGTCCTGCCAGGCGTTGAAGAAATTCTGCATCGAGGTGCCGATGCCGGTGCCGGTAAGATCGCCGAAAAGCGGCTCAATCCGCTGCAGCGCAGACTGCATGGTGCTCTGCTGCCCGCCGGCGCTGGTTGAGGTATTGATCTGGGCCTGCAGAAAACGGTCGAAGCTCCGCTGTATCGTTGCGACCGTGACGCCGTTGCCGATGGAGAGTTTCTGGTTGGGATCATACGGGGCGGTTTCCAGAATGGGGGATTGCCGGGAATAACCGGGGGTGTTGACGTTGGAGATGTTCTCCCCGGTCACCCCGATTGCGGCGGTCTGCGCGGCCAGAGCCGATCGGCCGATATCCATGAGACCCAGGACACTCATAGCTATATCTCCTGGCGGAGGAAGCTTCCGCTCGTCATGCCGTTGTTGATGTGACCCCGGGCGCCGTAGGTGTCGCAGCCGCCGAGCAGCCGGCTGAACATGGCCATGGAGCCGTTAATCATGCCGATCGAGTTTTCGAGCATGCGCCGGTTCATATCGTGCTGCCGCTCCAGTGTCCGGGCAAGTTGCATCAGCCGCCGCTGCAAGGGCAGCAGCCTGGACTGCTCGGCTGACGCGGCCGCCGCGATCAGGGGCGACAGGCTCGGGATTTCCGCAAGACCCAGTTCCGCGCCCGCCTGCCGCATCAAGTCGCCGCACTCTTCCCGCACCCTGGCGAGCCGTGACATAATGGCCTCTTTCCGGCTGCCGTTCCGTGCAAGCCGCTCCAGATCAAGGTCGATGATACAGCTCTGCTCCTCGGTCAAGGCCGAGGCAAGTTCCGTCAGGACCTGCTCGTTATCCTTCAGAACCGATATGAGTTCGACCATGCTACCTGGCATGGAGCTCGCTCCAGCTTTGCAGCATCCTGGCAGCCACCGCCTTCCCTTCCACCTGGTAGGTGCCCGCGTCGATCCGTGCCTTCAGTTGGGCCACCCGGTCGGCCCGGAAATCCGGTGCCACCTGCATGGTCTTTTTCAGCCTCTCGATGGCCGCGCCGTTCGTGGATAATTCCACGCGGTCGCTCCCGCGGAGTGACGATTTTTCACCGCCAGCAGCAGCGGATTCGTTCTTTTCGAGCGGTTCGTTCTTGAACTTGTTCACTGTCGAGTGTAGCTGCTCGTTATCGATTTTCATAAGTAACCTCAGTTTTGGCGCTCTGGTTTGTTGTGTCATGGCTCTGTATATCCTGGTTCATGGCACCGTCGGGGGCCGGTTTAACGAGCTGACGCTCCACGATTGCTGCCAGCCCCACTCCGCCATGTTCCGTCAGGGACCTGGCGTATTCCTGATCGAGCAGTGAGCGGTAGACTTCTTCCCCATGGCCGCCGTTGATGAGCTTGTCTTTGCCAACGGTCTCCCGCATGGACTTGATCATCATACCGACGAACAGGGATTCGAACTCTCTCGCCACTCTCCTGGCCGCCACCGCATCCTTGTCCGAGGGCCTCGGGGCCGTCTTCCCGGTTGCGGGGTTCGCCATGCTCACACCGCTGCCCGGCACATTCCCGTTCGCTCCAATTGTTATTTCCATGCCTCTACCTCACCTATCGTCAGCGGCTTCGAAAACTTTAATCCTTTTATATGACCGTCAGTTCGGCCTGGAGGGCGCCGGCCGCCTTGATGGACTGCATGATGCTGATCAGGTCGCGGGGGGTCACCCCGAGCGAGTTCAGGGCCCGGACCACATCACCGATATTTGCCCCTTCCTGCAATAAGGCCAGCCCCCCCGAATCCTCGCTCACCTTGACGGAGGTGCGTGGAACCACCTTTGTAGCACCGGTTCTGCTAAACGGAGCGGGTTGTGAAACCTCGGGGGTTTCCTTGATGTAGAGGGTAAGGTTGCCGTGGGAAACGGCCACCGTTGACAGGCGGACATTATCCCCCATGACAATGGTGCCGGTCCGCTCGTTCATCACCACCCGGGCCAGGTTGTCCGGCTGTACCTGAAGCCGCTCCAGGTCGGCCACGAACTCCACGGTCCTTCCCTGGTAGGCCTCGGGGATCTGGAGAACCACGGCGCCGGGGTCGCTGCAGGTTGCCAGAGGGCTTTGAAACTTGGCGTTGATGGCGGCTGCCATGCGGCTGGCAGTGGTGAAATCAGGCTGGTGCAGGTTGAGCCTGAGACTGTGTTTGCCCGACAGCACATTGGGGATTTCCCGCTCCACCAGCGCCCCGGCCGGGACACGCCCGGCGGTGGGGTGGTTCTTCTGGGCCGAGGAGGCCTGCCCGCCATAGGAAAAGGAATTGGTAAGCACGCCTCCTTGGGCCACGGCGTATACCTGGCCATCGGCGCCCTTGAGAGATGTCAGCAGCAGGGTGCCGCCGGCTATGCTCTTGGCGTCACCCAGTGAGGATACCAGTACGTCGATGGTGGTCCCCTGCTTGGCGAAGGGGGGCAGCGTCGCGGTCACCATGACCGCTGCCACGTTTTTCACCGTGATATCGGTACGATTGACGGTAATACCCATCCTCTCCAGCACGTTGACCAGGGACTGTACCGGAAACCTGGTCTGGTCTCCGTCGCCGCTTCCGTTCAATCCCACCACCAGGCCATAGCCGATCAGCTGGTTATCCCGAACCCCGTCAAAACTGGCGATATCCTTGATGCGGATGGCCAGGGCCGATTGGGCGGTCACAAGGAGTAGAAGCGTTATAACAAGAATCTTTTTCATGGCATGCCTTAATGGAAAATTATGAATTGTGAATTATGGATTATGAAAAAATCCGCTTCAACCCTCATCCCTCAACCCTTTCAAAACGGCCAGACCTTGTCCATGATCCCCATGAGCCAGCCCGGTTGCTGCCGGTCGCTGATGATGCCTTTGCCGCTGTATGCTATCCGGGCATCGGCGATGAGGGTCGAGTTCACCAGGTTGTCCGGGGTGATGTCACGTGGACGGACCGTACCGGTCAGGACGATGATCTGGTCCTCATTGTTGACCAGGACATTACGCCGCCCCTCGATGAGCAGGTTGCCGTTGGCCAGGACATCGATCACCCGGGCGGTGATGGTGGCGTTCAGGTTTTCCTTGCGCGTGGTGGAGCCGCTGCCATCGAACTTGGTACTGGCGCTGGCATTCACAAGTTTACTCAGGTCCATCCATTTGCTGATGCCGGCGGTTTCGAGTCCCATCAGATTGGGGATGCCGGCGGCAGCCGAGGAGGCGCGGGACGTGCCGGTAGTGGCCTCTTTGCTGGCGCTGGCCGTTTCCGAGATCACCACCGTCAGGATGTCCCCCCTGGTGCGCGCCTTGAAATCGTCGACCAGCCCCACGGAGGAGCCCTGCCAGAGCGATCCGTTGTTGTAGCTGACCGGGGGCCTCTCCAGTTGCTGCTCCATGGCCGGGAATTTGGCCGGTGGCGGCTGAAAGGCACAACCCGCGGTGAGCACGGTGATCAGGGTCATTAGCTTTTTCATGTCAAAACTCCACCCGTACCGTGTTGGCATCCACCACTACGGCCGGCACGTCCTTCTGCGCATTCATGTTCCGGACCATGACGGTGTCTCCCTCGGCGCCGTTCCCTTTTGCCGTGCCGGTGGCGGTAATGCGAAAGGCCTTGTTTTCGGCTACAATCGTCACCATCTGGCCACTCTTGACCAGGGGCGGCCTTTCCAGATAATCGCCCCGTACCGGGAAATTCGCGCGCATCCCGACCCGCACCCGCATGCCGAGCGCCTCGTCCAGATTGCGGCACACCCTGCCGGAAGTGGTCGCCATGTCGCGCCGCTGCAGCAGCACATCGCCTTTCTCCAGCAACTCGCCCCGTTCCAGGGGGCGCGTGCTGACCACTACATTGGCCAGGGCCTCCACCTCCACATAGAGCGGGATGTTCTTTTCCACGCGGTCGTTGACCCTGACGATCAGTGCCAGGGAGCCTCTCCCCCACCCTTCCCAATCCTGTGGGGCGACCACCTCGTAGGTAGTGTTCCCCGCCGGAAGGGCGACCTCGCCGCTGAAACCGGTTTTTTTGACCAGGATCTCGACACCCTGGTGCTCGGTCTTCTGGCGCAGGTAATCGCTAATGACCTGCCGTACCTCGGCTTCCTTCAGCACATGGCGCTCCGCCGCGTTCACGGTCAGTGGCGACAGGGCCAGGACCAGGATCCCGATGCTGATTAATTTTCTGAATAGATTTATCATCTTCAGTCCCTGCTACCTTCTCAGATTGTTGGCCTGCTGCAGCATCTCATCCGCGGCCTGCAAGGCCTTGGAGTTGGTCTCATAGGCCCGCTGGCTCATGATCATGTTGACCATCTCTTCCATGACGCTCACGTTGCTCATCTCCAAGGCGCCCTGGCTGATGGTGCCGAAACCGTTCTGACCGGGGGTGCCGGTACTGGCGGTGCCCGAGGATTCGGTGGGCTGCATCAGGTTGCGCCCCATGCTGGAGAGCCCGGATGGATTGGAGAAGGTCGCCAGCTGGATGGTGCCGACGCTGGTCGGGGTACCCTGCCCTGATTGCAGCACCGAAACGGTACCGTCGGTGCCGATGGTGATCTTGGAGGCATTGTTGGGAATCACGACCCCCGGAACCAGCTGATATCCGTCGGAGGTCACGATCTGACCGGTGCTGTCCTTCTTGAAGGAGCCGGCCCTGGTATAGGCAGTAGTGCCGTCCGGGAGCTTGATCTGGAAGAAACCGTCACCTTCGATGGCCAGATCCAGGTCATTGCCGGTCTGGGAGATATTGCCCGCCGAAAAGATCTTGTTGACCGCAGCGGTCCTGGATCCGAGACCGACCTGGATGCCGGCGGGTGTCTGCGTCGAGCTTGATGATGGCGCCCCGGTCGTCTTCAGGTTCTGGTACATGAGATCCTGGAAGTCGGCCCGGCTCTTCTTGAAGCCGGTAGTGTTCACGTTCGCCAGGTTGTTGGCGATCACGTCGATGTTGAGTTGCTGGGACTGCATCCCGGAGGCTGCCGTCGATAACGCTCTGATCATGATATTTCTCCTTTTCCGTACTGTTCCCCGAATTACAGCTTGCCCAGTTCATTGGCCGCTTTGCTGGCCATGTTGTCAAAGCCCTGCATGACTTTGGTGCAGCTCTCGTAATAGCGGTTGGACTCGACCATCTGGGTCATCTCCCAGATGGTATTCACGTTGGACTCCTCGATAACCCCCTGCTTGACGGCCGTGTTGGCGGCGGGCTGCCCGACGGCGCCCTGCCCGTCGAGGGTGAACATGACGCCGCCGGTTTTCTGCAAGGGGTAAGGCTTTTGAAAATCGACCACATCCAGGGTGCCGACCTGATTCCCGTCGACGACGATCCCTCCCTTGGAGTCGATGACCACTGTGCCGCCTTTGATGGTGACCGGTCCGCCACCTGCCAGCACCTCGTATCCTCCGGCGTTGATAAGCTTGCCGGAGGCGTCGAGATGGAAATTCCCCTGACGCGTGTAGGCCTTCCCCTCGGGTGTGTTCACCACGAAGAATCCGTCACCGTCCAGGGCCACATCGAGGGGATTGCCGGTATACTTCAAGGCGCCGGCCGAGTAGTCGGTCGCGAAACTGACCCCGGACATGACCGGCGCATCCGTCAGAGAACCAGTTTTCTGTGACGGGTTTTTGACACCTCCCAGTATGCTCTCGAATGACAGCCGGTCCTTTTTGAATCCGGCGGTGCTCGCGTTGGCCAGGTTGTTGGTAAGAACGTCCAGCCGTTCCTGCCCGACCATGCTGCCTGAAAGCGCTGCGTACATTCCACTGTTCATATCAAAATCCCTTTCCCTTCCCTGGCGTCAATGCCTGCTTATGCCTGGTAGCTGCAACTTGCATACCACTATATTTATCCGCACTCCGCGGGTTCAACGCGCGTGCGGTTTCATCTTCGACCTGAGCCGGACTATGGCCTGGCTGTGCAGTTGGGACACGCGCGACTCGGTCAGACCCAGGACAGCCCCGATCTCCTTCAGGTTCAGCTCCTCGTGGTAGTAGAGCGTGATGACCAGGCGCTCTTTTTCCGGCAGTGAATCGATGGATTGCCCCAACGCCTCGGCAAGCTCCTTGGACTGCAGTTGAGCCTGGGGGCTGATTGCATCCTTGTCCGGCACCGTATCCAGGAGGCTCCCCGAACTCCCTTCATCGTCTTCCCACGACTCGTTGAGACTGACGATGGAAAATGAATGGACCTCTTCCAACAGGCGATTGTACTGGTTCAGATCGAGTCCCATCTCCTTCGCGACTTCCTCGCCGGTCGGGTCACGTCCCAGCCTTTGGCGGAGGATGGCAAATTCCTTTTCCAGGCGCTTGTACTTGGTCCGCACCGAGCGCGACAGCCAGTCCTGGGAACGCAGCTCATCGAGGAGCATGCCCTTGATGCGCTGCTCGGCGAACGTCTTGAACAGGATTCCACGGGTCGGGTCAAAACGTTCGGCCGCGGTGATCAGTCCCATCACGGCGGCGCTCATCAGCTCCTCCTCGTCCAGATGGGGCGGGAGGTGGGCCGCCATCCTCTTGACCAGGAATTTGGCCAGCGGCATATGGGAAATGATCAATTCGTCGCGGCTGGCAAAGGAGCCGCGATGTGACTCCTCCACGTACACCTTGAGCTGGCAGTTCATACACACCTCTTCATGTCATTCGGTTCAAAATACCTTCTGAACAGGAACTGGATGTTGCCCTTTACCCGGAACTCCACCGGGCACTCGATCATGGTCCGCGCCAGTGCGGCGAAGCTCTGGGAAACCGCGGCACGGGGGTACAGCTCGACCACCGCCCTTTGCCGTCTGACCGCCTCCCGCAGACGCTCATCGCGCACCACGCACCCCATGTAATCCAGGGATACGTCAAGGAAGCGGCTCACTACCTGGGAGAGCTTCCTGAAGACCTGAAGCCCCTCTTCGTCATCCCGGGCCATATTGACCAGCACCTTGAAATGCCCCTCGTCGTGATATTGCGCCAGAAGCTTGATGAGGGCGTAGGAATCGGTTATGGAGGTCGGCTCCGGCGCCACCACCAGCAGGATCTCCTGGGCGGCGACATTGAAATAGGTGACGTTTTTCGAGATGCCGCTCTCGTTGTCGATGATGAGGACATCGAACTCCTCATCCAGCGTTTCCAGCTCGTCCATCAATCGCAACTGCTCCTCGCGTTTCAGGTCGGTATACCTCTGCACCCCCGAACCGGCCGGCGCCAGCCTGATGCCTCCCGGCCCATCGATGATGATGTCGGCCAGACGCTTCTTCCCGCTGAATACGTCGTTCAGGGTGTGGGGTGGATTCATCCCGAGCAGCATATCGATGTTGCCCAGCCCCAGATCGGCATCGATGACCAGGACCCGTTGCCCTTCCTTTGCAAGCGCCACGGCCAGATTGACCACGACGCTGCTCTTGCCGACGCCCCCCTTGCCGCTGGAGACGGAGATTACCCGCGCGCGTGCCCCGCCGACTTTTTTAAGCAGGGGTGGAGTGCAGTGCAGTTGTTCGTTGCGGGCAATGGCCAACAGTCGCAAGGTATCCGCCTGATCTCCGATATTGCATGATACGTTCATCGTTTCATCTCCCTTGCAACCAGGTTCGCCACTCTCTGTGGCGTGGCGGTCTCGATATCCTCCGGAACCCTTTGGCCCGTGGTGAAATACGACAGCGGCAGCTTATTTTGCAGATGCGTGTTGACGATGCAGCCGAAACTCATGCTCTCGTCCAGCTTGGTAAAGAGCAGCCTGCTGATCGGGAGTGCGCCGAAGCGGGTCACGGCCTGGGTCAGTTCCCTGTCCCGCGTCGTGGCGGAAAGACAGAGATGCGTCTCGATATCCGGGT
Organism: Deltaproteobacteria bacterium; assembly: GCA_021779135.1. GTDB lineage: Bacteria > Desulfobacterota > Desulfuromonadia > Geobacterales > Pseudopelobacteraceae > CAIPTY01. Next base: position 27,181 of record JAJYBH010000007.1, on the reverse strand, counting down.
TGACCTCCAGGAAGGACTTCATCTCCAGGATCTTGTTCCGGTCGCGGGGATTGCGGCCGGCCGTATCGATGAAAATAAGCTGTTTGTCGGCATGGGCCCTGATCGCGGCGGCCAGCTCTTCCGGTGTCGAGGCGATCTCCATCGGCATGTCCATGATTCCCGAATATGTCTGCAACTGGGCCACGGCCCCGATGCGAAAGGTGTCAATGGTGATCAGCGCAACGGTAACACCCTTTTTGTAGGCCAGCGCGGCGAGCTTGGCGATGGTTGTGGTCTTTCCGACACCGGTAGGTCCGACCAGGGCCAGGATGCGGGGGGCATTCTTTCTCAGCTTGAACGGCCCCGAGCAGGTAACTTCGTCCGCAACGGATCTGACAAGCAGCTCCCGCAGACGGTCCGGCGTCTCGCCTCGGGCAGCGGCGGCGGCAACCGGAATCATCAGCCGGGTGATCGCCTCTTCATCCACTCCGTTTGAACGCAGGATTCCGGCCAGCGGCGCCGCGTGGTCCGTTCCGGACCTGGCGGGAGGCTTTTTTGCCGGCCCGGCCGGATGTTTTGCGCCGGAGTCATCGGGATTCACAAGGTGCCGCAACAGAACCTTCTTCAGCTCTTCCACCTCGGAACTGGGAAGCGCGGCCGGGGATGCTTTGAGAGCCGGTTTTTCTACCTCCGGCTCGCGCTGGGCCCGCGCCTGGGGCGGTTGCACACGGTTGCCGGCGCTTTCCTTGGAGGTAAGCGACTGCACCAGCGTCCGCAGCTCCTTCAGTTCGCGGGCCATGGGCGCCAGCATGGATTTCTGGAATGCATCCAGGGTATTCGGCTCGTCCGTCTCCCGCTCGGGGCGCTGGCTCTGGGTTGCACGGGGGGAAATATCCAGCGCCGCCGTCACCTCGTAATACGGCTTGGAAAATCTCGACAGCAGGCCTTCCCTGCGCTGCTTGCGCGACGAGAGAATCATGGCGTCCGTCCCGAATTCACTTTTGACCATCCGCAGGGCCTCGGGCATATCGACTGCTTTGAATGTTTTAATTTGCATTGAGACTCACCACCCCTAGAGATTGGATTTTAATATTCGGCGGGATCTCGTTATGGGAGAGTACCGCCAGGTTCGGCATGAATCGTTCCGTCAGTTTCTTCACGTGGCGCCTGATGGAAGGTGATGCGATCAGGAGCGGGCTGGTTCCGGACTGGTTGAATTTCTCCATCTCATGCCGGAGGTTGAAAAGGATATGCTGGACGGTGTTCGGTTCGATGGCCAGGTAGTTGCCCTGCTCGGATGTCTGCACCCCGTCGATGACGGCTTCCTCCACGCTCCGGTCCAGGCTCAGCATGCAGAGGGTGTCGTCGTCCTTCTTGTACTGCTCGACTATGTAGCGACCCATGGTCTGGCGCACGAATTCGGTCAACATGTCCGGGTCCTTGGTGAGGGAGCCGTAATCGGCCAGGGTCTCCACGATGGTGCGCAGATCGCGGATGGACACCCCTTCCCGGAGCAGGTTTCTGATAACCCGCAGCACGGTTCCGAGACTGAGCAGTGACGGAACCAGGTCTTCGACCACCTTGGGGCAGACCGTGGCCAGGTTGTCCAGGAGCTGCTGCAATTCCTGGCGGCCCACCATCTCGTGGGCGTGCTTTTTGATGATTTCGCCGATGTGCGTGGCGATGATGGTGGTGCTGTCCACCACCGTGTAGCCGAAGAGCTGGGCCTGGTCCTTGTCCGCGGCGCGGATCCAGACGGCCGGCAGCCCGAAGACCGGCTCGGTGGTGCGCTCTCCCGCCACTTCCCCGGAGGTGGCCCCCGAATCCATGGCCAGGTACTGGCCGGTCAACTCACCTCCCGCAACCTTGGCCCCCTTGATGAGGACGTTGTACTCGTAGGGCCGCAACTGCAGGTTGTCGTGAATATGGATGGGAGGGATGATGAAGCCCATCTTCTGGGCGTACTGGCGACGGATATTGCGGATGCGGTCGAGCAGTTCCCCGGCCTGGGCAGCGTCCACCAGCGGCACCAGCCCATAGCCGACCTCCAGCTCCAAAAGTTCCAGCGGCTTGATCGAGCCGATCTGTTCGCCGGCATCCTCGTTGCCAGCCGCGGTCAGCATTTCCTGCCCGTTATCGACCTCCTGCACCTTTTCACGGGCGATCCTCCCGGCCAGGTAGGAGACGCCGGAAAGCAGGAAGAAGGCGAAGTGCGGGATCTGCGGGATGAGGGCAAAGGCGAAGAGCACGGCGGAGACCACGTAGAACACCTTGGGGTAATTGAGGAACTGGCCGCTGATCTCGTGGCCGAAACTCTTTTCGTCAGCCGACCTGGTGACGATGATGCCGGCCGCGGTCGAGATGATCAGGGCCGGGATCTGGGCCATGAGCCCTTCACCGACGGTCAGCAGGCTGTAGTTGGCCAGTGCGGTGTCGAGCGGCATCCCCTGCTGCCAGACACCGATGACGAAACCGCCGATCAGGTTGATCATCATGATCATGATCCCCGCAACGGCGTCCCCGCGGACAAACTTGCTGGCGCCGTCCATCGAACCGTAGAAGTCGGCCTCGCGGGCAATCTTGACCCGGCGCGCCTTGGCTTCCCGTTCGGTGATCGCCCCCGTAGAGAGATCGGCATCGATGGCCATCTGCTTGCCGGGCATGGCGTCCAGGGTGAAACGGGCCGCAACCTCGGCCACGCGACCGGCGCCCTTGGTGATGACGACAAAGTTGATGACGACCAGGATCAGGAACAGGACCGCGCCGACCACGTAATTCCCGCCCACCACGAACTGTCCGAAGGATTTGATGACCGCACCGGCCGCCTCCGGCCCTTCGCTGCCGTGGAGCAGGATCAGGCGGGTGGAGGCGATGTTGAGCGCCAGGCGGAAGAGCGTGGTCACCAGGAGGACCGAGGGGAACACGGAAAAATCGAGCGCCTGCGTGGTGTAGAGCGTGATCAGCAGAATCGCCAGGGCCACGGTTATGTTGGCCGCCAGAAAGATGTCGAGAAGAAAAGCCGGCAGGGGAACGATCATCAGCGCCAGCACCCCGATCAGCGCTACCGCCATGATGATGTCGGAGTTTTTCCTGAATGACTGTCCGTCGAGTGTCAGGACCGCCTGATTTGCCATGAAGAGTTCCCCTGTATCCGCATAATAAGTCCTGCTTGCAGTCAGGTAGTGCAACCGCTATGCCAGCGTTATCCAAGGTGATTTTTTACTGTAATTACCGTGAGTTAACGATTGAGCACCTATCGAAAACGAGACGGGAGTTTGACACTGGCAGCGGTTATCAGGATGGGGAGGTCAAGGTTTTGACTTGGGCCGGTTTCGACCGGACCAGACGACAACAGGCCTGGGTGAAAGCTCTTTCATTTCAGTACGTAAATTATTCTTAAGTTTTGTGGCGCCCTGCCGATGAGCATGTCTGAGGGCTGCGGTACCCCTGAAAACGTTCTCATAGATTCGTACCAGAAAAGGAGAAACCGGCATGAACCTGACGATCAAGACCAGATTGATATCCATGATTGCCCTGACCAGCATCTTTATCGCGATTATCGGCGGGAGCGGCCTGTTGGCCCTGAAAGCCGCCAACGAAGAGATGGGGGTGATCTTCAAGGAGAACATGGTGGGAGTCAAGAAACTGGCTGAAATCGCCAGGTTGATACGCGAAAACAGGATTCAGCTCCTGTTGTCCATGCAGCATGACCCCAGCCATGCATCCAGCAAGCTGCACGATCACCCGGTGTCTGTGCATCTCGACCTGGCGGAGAACAAGATTCAGGAGATCGACAAGGTCTGGGAAACCTATACCGCTTCACTGGACAGGAACAACGCGGCCGAGGTGAAGCTGGCCGACGACTTCAAGATCGAGCACGCCAAGCTGGAGAACGAGGGCCTCAAACCCTGCATCGCCGCTGTCAAGGCCGGCGATTACGACCTGGCGGTGGACCTGACCCTGACCAAGATCAACCCCCTGGCCAAGGAGGCCACCAAAATAATCGACGAACTGGACGGCAAGGAGTATTCCCAGGCCGAGAACAACTTCAAGAAAGCTGAGGCCTCTTATATTCGCTCCATCGCGATCACCGTGGCGCTCGTGGCACTGACAATCATCATAGCGGCGCTGATCTCGTTCTTCGTCATTCGCGGCATCACCCGCTCCAGCAACGAACTGGCCGAGGCGGCCGACCGCCTGGCCGGCGGAGACCTGACCATCCGCATCAAAAGAATTGCCAACGACGAGATGGGACGTGTCGGTCAGGCCTTCAATGCCATGGTCGAGTCTATTGCCTCCCTGATTGGACAGGTCGCCCAGACCTCCGGCCGGGTCGCCACAGCGGCCACCCAGGTTTACAGCACCTCGGAGCAGATGGCGACCGGCGCCGAGGAGGTTGCCTCACAGGCGGCCACGGTGGCAACCGCCAGCGAGGAGATGTCGGCGACCTCCAACGATATCGCCCTGAACTGCAGCATGGCGGCCGAATCTTCCCGGCATGCCAGCCAGAAGGCCGAGGATGGCGCGGCTGTCGTGGAAGGCACCGTGGAAATCATGAACCAGATCGCCGACCGGGTGCAGACGACCTCCGTAACCATTGCGAGCCTCGGGGAGCGCTCCGACCAGATCGGGGAGATCATCGGCACGATCGAGGACATCGCCGACCAGACCAACCTGCTGGCCCTCAATGCGGCCATCGAGGCCGCCCGGGCCGGTGACCAGGGACGAGGCTTTGCCGTGGTTGCCGACGAGGTGCGCGCCCTTGCCGAGCGCACCACCCGGGCCACCCGCGAGATCGGAGAGATGATCAAGGGCATCCAGAATGAAACCAGGGCCGCGGTTTCAGCCATGGAAGAAGGGGTCCACAAGGTAGAATACGGACGGAAGGAATCCGCCCGCTCCGGAGAGGCCATCCAGAGCATCCTCCAGCAGATCGGCGAAGTAACCATGCAGATCAACCAGATCGCCACCGCCGCCGAGGAGCAGACCGCCACCACCAGCGAGATCAGCAACAACATGATGCAGATCACCGAGGTCGTCCAGGGTACCGCCCGCGGGGCCCACGAATCCTCCCAGGCCGCCAGCCAGTTGAACAGCATCGCCGAGGAACTGCAGGTCATGGTACGTCATTTCAAGTTGTCGTAGCTTCGACAAGCTCAGCGTCAGGAGAAATCATGTCAGAATCGGCCAAAGCCAAACATTCGATCGAGACCGGCAGTGAACTGGTCCAACTGGTCAGCTTCATGCTGGCGGAGGAAGAGTATGGAGTCGAGGTGCTGAAGGTACGCGAGATCATCCGCATGCCGACCATCACCAGGATGCCCGACACGCCGCCGTACATCGAGGGGATCATCAACCTGCGCGGGACGGTCATCCCGATCGTCTCCCTGCGCAGGCGCTTCAACCTGATGGAGCACGAACAGTGCGCCCAGACCCGCATCATTATCATGGACGTGGCCGGCAGCCAGATCGGCTTCATCGTGGATGCGGTCTCGGAAGTCATCCGCATCCGGCGCGGCGAGATCAAACCGCCACCCGCGCTGGTTCTCTCCGGCGGCATCGGCCGTGAATACATAAGCGGTGTCGTCAGCCATGCCGAACGTTTGCTGATCATTCTGGATATCGACCGGATGTTCTCGGATGATGAGCGGGACTGCCTGGCGGAGATGCTGTAGAGACATGATCGGGTTGCCAACATATGCATCGATGGCACGAATCACCCCGATTCAAATTCTTACCGGGAGGGAAATATACCATGGCAAGCCTGCCGACGACACAAACTGAATGCAGCAACACATCCAGCGAACTGATCCAGCTACTGGTCAACTGCTCCCAGGATGCCGGGGAATGCGGCTTGAACTCAAATGGCGGCAGCATGGCGAATCTCATCGCCATGCTCAACACGCCGGCCTATGTTGAAGGGATCATGAATATGCACGGCAAATTGATTCCGATCATCTCATTGCGGAAATAAATCCAAGGCAATCAAACCGCCTCAAATCCTCCCCTTCAGACTGAACACATAGGCCAGAACCTCGGCCACGGCCGCGTACAGATTTTCCGGGATCTCCTGCCCTTCCTTGACGCTGGCGTACAGTTCCCGGGCCAGAAAACGGTTCTCCACCAGCATTACACGGTTTTCCTTGGCGATCGCCTTGATCCGCTGGGCCAGATGGTCGGCTCCCTTGGCGATGACAATCGGCGCCGCCATCCTGTCGCGGTCATACCTGAGGGCAACCGCGAAGTGGGTCGGGTTGGTGATGATCACGTCGGCGGTGGGAATAATCTTCATCATCCGCCGGCGCGACTGTTCGAACTGCAGCCGGCGTATTTTCCCCTTGATCTGCTGGTCCCCTTCCGAATCCTTGTTTTCCTGCTTGACCTCTTGCTTGGTCATGCGCAGGTTCTCCAGATAACGCCACTTGACGAAGGCCAGATCGAGGAATGCCAGGACGAGCAGCACCTCGCAACTGTTGACGATGATCTTGAAGGCCAAACGGCCGACAAAGGCAAAGATATCGCTGATATCGCGATCGCTCATGTAGGACAGGGCGTCCTCCTGGCCGCGAATGACCCGATAGGAGACGTATCCGACGATGACGATCTTCAGCATGGATTTGGCCAGATCCACCAGAGAATCCTTCTTGAAAATCTTCTGGAAGCCGTTGACCGGGTTCAGTTTTTCGAATTTGAAGGAGAGTTTATCCCAGGAGAACCCGATCCCCCCCTGGGCGAAGTTGACGGCGATCCCGGCGGCCATTACCGTAAGCAGATAGGGACCGAGCACCAGCGCCATGGTCCCCATGAGCTTCAGCATCAGGCTGTAGACCCCCACCTCGGTGACCTGGTAGGTACCCATGCCGGCCAGGATCTCGCGGCTCGACTCCCGCAGCGTGCCGAACATGTAACTGCCGGTGTAGTACAGGGTGAAGACGGCGGCGAACAGGGTGACAATGGAGGTGAGGTCCCGGCTTTGGGGGGGGGCGTCCTTCTTCCTCGCATCTTCGAGGCGCTTGCCGGTCGGTTTTTCGGTTTTGGAATCTTTATCTTCGGCGGACATGGGTTAGCCGCCCAGGATCCGGAACAGTGCGTTGATCTGCTGCCCAAGGGCGTCAAAGGCGTGGCCGAGGGTGCGGAAGAATACCAGGAGCGTGACTCCCAGCACCGTGAAGCCGAGGCTGATGTTGACCGGAAAACTGATCATGAAGATGTTCATCTGCGGGAAGGAGCGCGCCATGACCCCCAGGGCGACGGTCGCCGCCAGCAGTGAGGCCATGACCGGCGCGGCTAGCTTGATGGCCAGGATGAACACCCCGGTGGTGGTGGCGATCACGAACTGGAGCAGCTCGCCGCTCATGTGCCAGGCGCCCAGAGGGACCACCGCGTAGCTTTCCACGATGGCGCGGATAAAGACGTGGTGCATGCCCAGGGTCATGAAGAGCAGAACGGCGAGCAGGTTTTGCATGACCGACATGATGGAGACCTGCGTCCCCATGGCGGGGTCGAATTGCGAGGCGGCGCTGAACCCCATCTGCAGTCCGATGATCTGTCCGCAGAACTCGACGGCGGAAAAGATCACCTGGGAGAGAAGGCCGAGGGAGAGGCCGATCAGCGCCTCCCTGACGGAAAGAAGTCCGAGGGATATCGAGTCTGCCGGGAGCTGCGGCAAGCGGGCCCGGACCAGGGGAAAGAAAACCAGCGTCATGGCAAAGACCGTCGCCACCTTGACCCGGGCCGGGACCATCTTGCCGCCGAAGAGGGGAATGGCGGAGAAGAGGCCGGCCATCCGTCCCAGCACCAGGGAGAAGAGGGCGAATTCGGAAACATCGGGAAAGTGGAACTGGGGAAACATGGCTCAGTGCCGCATGTTGGCGATCATGCCGTAGATCTCGCGGGTGAAGTCGCTCATGTAACTCATCATCCAGGGGAAGAAGATGATCATCGCCACCATGACCGCGACGATCTTGGGGACAAATGAGAGCGTCGCCTCGTTCACCGAGGTGACCGCCTGGAAGATGCTGACGGATAGCCCGACCACCAGGCTGAAGATGAGCAGCGGCGCCGAAAGGAGCAGGGTCGCTTCAAAACTGCGGCGCGCCAGTTGTACGACCAGTTCGGGTGTCATAAGAACCTCGTGAATCGTGAAAGGTGAATAGTGAGAGGTGAATTGCGGAAAAGGCGCGCTTCCATCTAGCCGAAGCTTTTTACCAGGGAGCCGATCACCAACCCCCACCCGTCAACCAGGACAAAGAGGAGGATCTTGAACGGGAGCGAGATCATCACCGGCGGCAGCATCATCATCCCCATCGACATGAGCACCGATGCAACCACCATATCCACCACCAGAAACGGGATGTAGATCAGGAAACCGATCTGGAAGGAGGTCCTCAGCTCGCTGATGATAAAGGCCGGGATCAGGGTCAGGATCGGTATGTCTGCGGCGTTTTTCGGCCGGGGAAGCTTGGAAAGACTGATAAAGAGCGCCAGGTCCTTTTCCCTGGTCTGGGAGAACATGAACTTCCTGACCGGCGCCACCCCCAACTCGATGGCCTGCTCCTGGGATATCTTTTGCTCCTTGTAGGGTTGCAGGGCCTGGGTATTGACCTGCTGCCACACGGGCGACATGACGAAGAAGGTCAAAAACAGCGAGAGGCCGATGACGATCTGGTTGGAGGGTGCCTGTTGCGTTCCCATGGCGGTTCTCAGAAAAGAGAGTACCACCACGATGCGGGTGAACGATGAGGTCATGATGAGGAGTCCCGGCGCAAGCGACAGGATGGTCATCAGGAAGAATATCTGCAGCACCACGGCCATGTCGCCCGGCTTGGTGACCTTCCCCATGCCGACACTGATCGTGGGAAGGGCAAGCGGTTCGGCCATCGCGACACTCGCGGTCAATACAAGGATGGCAGCGGCAATGAGGAGAGCGGCCCTTTTGCGGAGTGTGGTCATGGTCAGTTCCTCGGCTCGAGCGACATCATGCGGGGAGTCTGCAGTTTGGACATGATGCTGTCCAGTTTATCCTGGAAGCGCCCCAGGGCCGGATTTCCCGCCTCGCGTGGCGACTCGATGACCTCGATCTCTTCCAGCATGTCGATCTGCTTGATCAGGCTTATGCCCTCGCTGCCATTGCTGAGAAGGAGGTACTCTCCGGAAACTTCCACCAGCAGCAGTGATTTCTTCGGCGCCAGGTGCCTGGTTTCCACAACCCGGATGTAACTCTGGCGGGTCATGGGCCCGAAGCCTCCCTTTAAGCAGCGCCGGGAGAGGTAGGTGACCAGATAGATAAGCCCGAGCACCACCGCCAGGGCGCCAAACATCTGCACCAGGCTGGCGGCAAAACTGAAGCCACCCTCCCCCCCTTCCGCGGCCGCGGCTGAAGCGGGAATACCCAGAACAAGCGCTGAAAGCATCGCGTATCTCATAGGACCTTTTCCACCCGCTCATTGGGACTGATGACATCGACCAGGCGCACGCCGAACTTCTCGTTCACCACCACCGCCTCGCCCCGGGCCACCAGCTTTGAGTTGATAAACACGTCCAGCGGTTCACCGGCCAGCTTGGAAAGTTCCACCACCGAGCCCTGATTCAGCTGCAGGACCTCCTTTACCAGCAGATTGGTCCTTCCCAACTCCACAGTCAGTTGCAGGGGGATGTCCAGTATGAATTTCAGTTTCTGCATCTCCTGATCCGCATCGTTTGTATTTTCCAGTCCTGTTGTCTCACTCACAATTCCACCTCCCTGTTGGTACATCTGGTTATCTGCACTGCCTTGTTCCCCCGCTGCACCCCCGGAGTCCCCAGAAACTTGTTGATGCCGCCAACCGTCACCAGGAGATCACCGCGAATATCGTTGTCGAGCATGATGGTGTCTCCCGGCGTCAGGTTCAGCAGCTCCTGCAGGGTGATGGCCGCATGGCCCATCTCCACGGCAATCTCCAGCGGCGCCTCGGCCAGTTCGGATGACAACCGCTGGGACCACTTGGGGTCAACCCCCGCCATGTCGAACTGTACGCCGTTTTTCAGTTTGTCCCTGATCGGCTCGACGGTCATGTAGGGAACGGCAAACACCATGCTCCCCGTTATGTTCTCTATCTGTATCTCCAGCTCCATGGTGATCACCTGGTATTCCGGGGGTACGATGTTGACCAGGCGAGGATTTATATCCATGCGCAACAGGCTCATCTTCGTCGGGAGCAGGGGCGCCCAGGCCTTTTCCATATCCTGGAGGGCGGCCTTCACGATCTTCTGCATGATCCTGAGCTCGATGGAGGTGAACATGCGCGTGTTGTCAGGATTGAAATCCGGATTGCTGGTGGTGCCGGTGCCGCCGAGCACACTTTCGAGGATGGCGAAGACGAGACTATTGTCCATGGCCAGCATGGACGCGCCTTTCAACGGCTCAATCTTGTATATCCCCATGCAGACCGGCGAAGGGAGGGTCATCAGGAAGTCGTCGAACTTGTAGGGGCGAGCGCCGACCTTCCGTATCTCCACTATCTTGCGCAGCTGATTCGACATCGTGACCCGGTGATAGCGGATAAAGCTGTCGTAGACGATATCCAGATTGGGCACCAGCCCCTTGTTCGCGGAGCTGCTGAACAGGTCGTAATTGGATACCCCGCCACGTTCCCTGGCCAGCTCCTTGTCCGGATCGATGCGACCATCGGCTACCGCGCTCAATAATGCTTCAATCTCGTCCTTGGTCAGAATCTTTTCCATGGTTCCCTCTCGGAGGAAGTTACTGCACGACGAAGTCGGTAAAATAGACGCTGCTGATCTTTCCCTGGGGCATGATCTTTTTGGCGGCCGCCAGAATCTCTTCCCTGAGCCGGTTCTTCCCGGGAAGGTCCCGTACATCCTGAATGGTCTTGGTTGTCAGGAGCACCAGGATGGAATCACGGAGCGGCGGCAGGTAGGGATCCAGCTCATTTTTCGCCTTTTCCGCGTCAAGACCCGTTTGGAGTTCAACCTTGACCTTCAGGTAGCGCATGTCGTTGCCGTCGTTGATATTCACGACAAAGGCTTCCAGGGGGTACATGACCGGAACCTCTTTTTTCTTCGCCGCTACGGGCTTTTCCGTCCCCGCCTCAGCCGCGGTTGTGTCGCTCTGATTGTTCTGGCTGTAGTACACTCCGCCACCGGCCAGCGCTGCAACCAGCAACGCCACGCCGGCGATGATGTAGATTTTTTTGCTGCTTTTTTCCGGCGCCTTTTCCGCTTCTGCCGTTTCTTCCTGCCGAGCCATGCCTGTCCCCTTTTATCTTGTAGTAACGGCATTTACTGCCATATCGCCTTTATTGCAACAGCAGTGCCATCACATCAATAAATCGTGCAGCAGGTAAGAATACCGTATTGGCGGGCATCCGTAAGGATTTGGGAATGCCGCGGACGTCCCCGCACAGGGAGTGGAGGGAGAGCATGACAAAATTGCAGAAGGGAAAAAGTCAGAGTTTTGACACGGGTCGGTTTCTTCAAGCGAGGAGGTGAGCGAGGCTTTGCCGCATGTTCAGTGCACGCATCGCGCAAGCCGGGAAGGGAGTTGCTCCGCCTCCCGGCTTGCGAATCCGTTACCTCAACAGGTTCAGGGTATCCTGCATCATCTGGTCGGCGGTGGTGATGGTCTTGGAATTGGCGGTATAGGCCCGCTGGGTGATGATCATCTTAACCAGTTGGTCGGCCATATCCACGTTACTCTGTTCCAGGGAGTTGGAGAGCACCTTGTTGTTGTCCGTGTTCGAGGCGGAAATAAGGGCGGCGCCCGATGACACCGTTTCACCATACAGGCTGCCACCCAGCTTTTCCAGGCCTTCGTTCGAGGCGAATCTGGCCAGGCCGACCTGGGCGATCTTCATCACCACCCCGTTGGTGTACGTGCCGTTGACATAGCCCTTGTCGTCAACGGTCACCTTTGACAGGTTGCCCGCTCCAAAACCGTCCTGCGTCTGGGAAAAGATAATGGAAGAGTTGGTGTACTGGGTCGTCCCGCTGATGTCGAGGGTCAGACCGTTGGTGGCGATGGTCGTGGGGGAGCTAAGCGAGCCGTTGGCATTGAACGTAACCGGAGTGCCGGCACCTGCAGGCGTGTAGGTGGTGCCGTCGTAGGTATTGACCTCCCAGGTGTTGACGCCGGTGTTCCGGTAATAGACGGTCAAGGATTTGGCATTCCCCTGGGCATCATAGTAGGTGCCGCTGGTGGAGAAATTCGAGGCGAGATTCGGATTGAAAGCGGGAAGGGCCGGATCCCAGACCTGCGCCGGCGGCGTCTGGGTCGCGTCGAGATTGGCCACCAGCCCCATGGTCACGGTTGCCTGGGGGGGTACATTGGCAAAACTGGTCAGATTGACCGGCGCCAGCACACCGTTGGAGAGCCCGTTGGTTATCCCGAAACCGAGCACCTGGTACCCGTCCGGATTCGTCAGGGTCTGGTTCTTGTCAAAGCTGAAGGCACCGGCCCGCGAGTAATAGCGCCCGGCCCCGTTCGAGTCGGCCAGGACGAACAGGGCGTTACCCTGGATGGCCAGATCGGTAGGGCTGCCGGTGTTCTCGAAGGAACCCTGGCTGAACATGTTCTGCACGGCCTGAACCTGCTCACCGCGACCGATCTGTCCTTGATTGAGACTGGTGGAAAGCATGTCCGAGAATATGGCCCGCCCCTGCTTGAAGCCGACGGTATTCGCGTTGGAGATGTTGTTGCCGATGACACCCATGCCTTCGCCGTTTGTGTTAAGTCCGCTGATTCCCGCATACATCGCTGATTGAACGCTCATGTGATCTCTCCTTGTGGCCTGACGCCGTAGTTTAACCTTCTCACTATTCACGTATCCCTGGTTACTGACCCTTGATCGCCGTTACCGTGGCCAGCGGCACATCGACACCGCCCGCGGTCAAAACTGTCGATCCCTGAGACAGCTTCACCCCGTCCACTACCGCCTTGATGAGCGGCGTACCGTCGAAGCTGCTGCCATCCGGGGCCAAACCGGCAACAGAAAAGCTATAGAGACCGGCCGGTAAGGCCGAATTATTGTTGTCCTTGCCGTCCCAGACAATCGACCCGTCACCGGCCGGGCCGCCTGAGAGGTTCATTGTCCGGACCGAGCGGCCGTTCGCGTCCTGAATATTGACCTGCAACTGGCTGGCGGCGCTGGGCAGATTGAAATTGAGCTGCAGCTGGCCGCCCGCGGAAAGGTTGACCTGGGACCCCTGCGCCACCACCGTCTTGCCGATGAAGGAGGCGGCGGACATGCTTGACGAGCTGTTTATCGCGCTCAAAAGGCTCTTCAGGTTCGTGTTGGTATTGTAGGACTGCTCCACCTGGGTAATCTGCGCCAGTTGCGCCACCATGGCCGAGCTGTCCTGAGGGGCCAGCGGGTCCTGATTTTTCATCTGTTCGACGAACAGCTTCATGAAGTCGTCCTTGTTGAGGCCGGTGGTCTGTTTCATGTAGTCTGACGCCGACGGTGCGGGTGAAGTCGTAAGGTTATTGATTGAAATGGTCATTACTTCTGCCTCCTTGGGCTGTTACAATCTCAGATTCACCAGCGAATTATCCGCTACTCCCCAGTCGTCCATGCCTCTCTCCCTGGCGGTTTCGAAGGGAGCGGATTCGTGTCCGGGCGGCAGGGTTGCGATGCGGCGCTGATCGCCCCGCTCATCCCGGAATCCCTGGCTGAATCCATTGCTGAATCCATTGCCTCCTCCGCTGACAACCTCGAAGCGTTCCATGGTGAGGTTCTGTTTCAGGAAGGTATCCTTCAGGCTGTCGAGGTTCCCCATCAAGGCCTCCCTGACCGTGCGGTTTTCGGTAATGATCTCCACTTTTACCTGATGGTTTTCTATCCGCAGGTTGACCTGCAGGTCGCCCAGCTCCACGGGGTTGAGCTTGACCGAGATCATGCCGTTCCCTTTGCCGTCATGATTGACCACGCTCTCTTTAACCTGGCTCAGAATACTCTCGTGAAGCGCACTTCGCGGTTCTTCGACCTTCGCTTGCAGGGCAAAGCGGGTTGTCGCCGGAGCATCGGGTGTACGCGTCATCGCCACGGCGGAACCAAGCTCGCCTCCCTTTTCCTTTTCCTTCGCAGCTGATTCACCCATTCCGTTCCCCTCAAAGGGGGTGTCCTTGGATGATGCGTCGGCAACAACCGCATCCGCCAGAAGGGTGGCAGGGTTTCCGTCAGCGGCGCCAGGTCTCTGAAGCGGCGCGGCCGCACTTACCGGCTCTTCGGTGGAAACAGGTTTGTTATAGGCCGGGAAGCTCTTCATGGACATGGTCAGGCCGGCAAAGGGAGCGGACATGTCAGCCGCGCCCTCAAGCCGGGTTGGCACGGCATTCGGGAATATGGGGGTAAACGGGACCGGACCTGATGGATGCCCTTGGGCCTTGTCTCCACTGCTGGAAGGATTTCCATTCAAGGGTTGCGAGGTGGTTCTCTCTTGCGTATCAGGGGTCGCAACCGGCTGAGTCAGTTCTTCGGGTTGCCCCGGCGCCTTTCCGTCCGCCCGGGAAGGCGTCTGGCCGATTGCCTGGCGGGTCTGACCTGCGCCGTGCCCTTGGATACCAGCCGCTACCGGCGTCTGTCCGGCTTCATCGGACCGGCCCGCTGCCGGCACGCCTGCCTGAACAGTGTGCACATAACCGGCCTGCCATGTCTGCCCGAGCGTTGAACCAACCCCTTCGCCAGCAACGATCGCCGAGCGGGGGGCCGGGGTGCCCGGCGCCTTGCCCGGCGAGCCATCAGCATTGATCCCCCCCGTCCCCGTCAACCCGGCGGACCGGCCCTCCGGCGACACTCCGGCAGGCGTTTGAGGGAGTTCCGTTGGGACCTGTCCGGCCATTGCCACGAACTGGGCAAGCTGACTTTCAATTGCATCGGGCTGCTGTTCTCCTGCCGTTTCCTTGCCGCTGCGCGCCCCGTCCAGGGAATCGGCGCCGGCTTTTTCCTTACCGCTCACGGCAGCAGTAACCGGAGATGCCAGGCCCGTTCCAACCGGCGTCGCAACCGCCGTCGATTCGGCGCTGTTCTCCGCCGGCGGCAGCATATCCTCAAGCAGGTTCGCGAACTGGACCGCGATGGCCGGCTGCCGGGGCGAGCCCGGGACATTGACCGGGACAGCCATGCCGGACAGGGGGGCGCTAGTGCCCTGAGGTTGCGTCATCATCGGTACCATCTCCATCGGTTCTTCTCCGTTACTTCGGAAGTTAACGATCCTTTGAATCAATTGCCGTTCCCCTTGTTGCGCAGGGCGATCTCCTCCAGGAAGATCCGCTCCTTGTTGAGCACGTCCTGATTATGGATGCGGAGCTTTTTCTCCTTGAGGGTTTCGAGCGCCTTCTTCTCTTTGGCGGCCTCGACCAGGATGTCGCGTTTTTGTGCCATCCTGTCGTTGAGGGTAGCGGTTTCCTTGCGATGCAGATCGATATCCACGATCTTTCGCCGGAAGAAGTTGGCATAGATCTGCAGCTCCATGGCGGTGATCCCTTCGCGCTGACGCTCCTGCACCTCCGTATTGAGCCTGCTGACCCGGCCTTCTTCCCGGTTCAGCCGCTCGCATGCGCCGTCGAACTCCTGCTGTGCGGCGGTGAATTCCATCTTGCAGACCTTTTCGACTTCCTTGCGGTAGGAAAGTACCTGCTCCAGTCCAAATATCATCTTTGACATAACCCATCCTCGTGTGATCTGCCGTGGCCGGGAATCCGCCCCGCCTTTTCGTCGTGTGTCATACCGTTGCAACGGCCCCGAAGATACCCTGCAGCCCGGCGATGGCAGCTTCCATACCGACCTCTTCGTGGATCTCCTGTTTTATGAAGGCATTCATTGCGCCCATCTTGGCGATGGCGGTGTCGATTTTCGGATTGCTGCCGGCCTTGTAGGCGCCGATATTGATCAGATCCTCGGCCTGCCGGTGAGTGGCAAGCAGTTCCTTGAAATTTCCCGCCAGTTGCTGGTGAGGTCTTTCGGTCACGCTCATCATGACCCTGCTGGCGCTGGCGAGCACATCGATGGGCGGGTATATCGAGCGCGCGGCCAGATCCCGGGAAAGGACGATGTGCCCGTCCAGGATGCTGCGCATGGCGTCGGATATCGGTTCGTTGAAGTCGTCGCCCTCGACCAGTACGGTGTAGAGACCGGTGATGCTCCCGTTGGGGAAATTTCCGGTCCTCTCCAGCAGCTTGGGAAGGGCCGCGAACACGGACGGCGTGTAGCCCTTGGTGGTGGGCGGTTCGCCGATGGCCAGCCCGACTTCCCGCATCGCCATGGCAAAGCGGGTGGCCGAATCCATCATCATGAGCACCTTTTTACCCTGGGCCTGAAAATATTCAGCGATGGTGGTGGCGATATAGGCCCCCCGCATACGGACCAGGGGCGGCTGATCGGACGTGGCAACGACCACCACCGTTTTTTTGAGCCCTTCCTCCTGCAGATCCTTTTCAATGAACTCCCGCAGTTCCCGGCCGCGCTCGCCGATCAGGGCGATGACATTTATATCGGCCTCCGTGTAGCGGGCGATCATGCCGAGCAGTGTCGATTTCCCTACCCCCGAGCCGGCCATGATCCCCACCCGCTGACCTTCACCGCACGTCAGGAGGCCATTGATGGCCCGAATCCCCAGGTTGAGAGGCTTGCTGATAGGGACGCGCGTCAGCGGGTTGACCGGCGCGGCATAGATCGGATACTCCTCCTCGACGGCGATTGGCCCCAGTCCGTCGATGGGGGCGCCCAGACCATCTATCACGCGCCCCAGCATGGCCGGGCCAACGCCCAGGGAAGCCATCTGACGATGCACCGATATCAGGCTTCCCAGACCAACGCCACGCAGTTCTCCAAGCGGCATGAGGAGAGTCTTGTTGTCGCGGAAGCCGACTACTTCGGCGGGGATCGGCTCTCCGCCCTGCGGGTGGATCTCGCACAGCGTTCCGACCGCCGCGTCGGGGCAATAGCCTTCGATCACCAGCCCGACCACCTGGGTCACCTTGCCCTGGAACCTGATCGATTTGATCTTTTCCACGACCGGCACGTAACGATTGAGATCAATCCTGCTGATAGCCATGTTTTTCCGCTCCGCATTGTTCAGCCAGGTAGTGTTCCGCTTCCGCGGGCAGTTCGAGATGCTCTTCGCAGCCATGCCCCCGTTCCTGCAGCAGCCGTTTGAATATCACCGACAACTGGGCATCCACACTGGCATCCACCAGACCGGTCGGGGTCTCCACGACACAACCTCCGAGGGAAACCGTTTCGTCGGGTTTGATGGTTATCTGCTTCTTGTCGCTGACCCCGGCCAGGTAGAGATGCCTGTTGGCGGATACCGCACGGTAGTCTTCCGGGTGGAAACCTATGACGATGTCGTTCTGGTCGCCGATCCCGTTAGTAGCTTCACACACGAACTGGGCCAGGATCTTCCTGTCCAGGGTTATCTCCTGACGGATGACCTGCTTCGCCACCATGACGGCCAGCCGGAGCAGATCCTCCTCGCACTCACGGACGATCTTCTCGCGCAGTCCGCTCACCGAGACGATCGCTTCCGAGAGGGTGCGGCAGACCGCGTTGAATGTCTCCTCGGCTTCCCGCCGGCCATCCGCGAATCCCCTGTCGCAGGCTTCCTGCAAGAGCCGCTGCAATTCTTCAGCACCCGGGCCCTCCGCCTCAATCTCCCCATCGGGGCTTTGTCCGCTGCCTTCGGCCGGAGCAGAATCCGGCAACTGTCCCGGTGCAATCGAGAAGAGAGGTACAAAATCTCCCTCCGCACCGCCCGCCTCAGACGGACACCTGTCCTGCAGTGTGTTGAAGGAAAACTCCGCAAACGGCTGTTCCGTCCGCAGCGCACCCTTGATGATTCTACACGAGGACATCTTCTCCTCCACGGCCCGCGATGACTATCTTGCCCTCCTCCTCAAGCTTGCCCGCAATCTTGACGATCTCGGTCTGCGCCTTTTCAACATCCGAAAGCCGGACCGGCCCCATGACTTCCAGGTCGTCCTTGATCATTTCCGCAGCGCGGCTGGAAATGTTGCGGAAGATCTTTTCCTTGAGATCATCCGTGCAGGTCTTCAGGGCCAGGGTAAGCGTATCGTTGCCGACCTCCCGCATGATCGCCTGGATGCCGCGGTCGTCGAGGCTGAAGATATTTTCGAAGGTGAACAGATGTTTGCGGATCAGTTCCGCCAGGGGCGGGTTGAGTTCGTCGAGTTTGTCCAGGATCTGCTTCTCGCGGCTCCGGTCCAGATGGCCGAACAGCTCCACCACCTTTTCCACCCCGCCCACCTTGAAGCGCTGCCCGCTCCCGACCGAGGTGAGCTCTTTCCTGATGACCTCGTCGATCTCCGCCAGAATTTCCGGAGATACGTGCTCCACGTCGGCAATCCGCAGCACCACTTCGGCCTGCATTTCCTGCGGCAGCAGGGTGATTATCTCGCCGGTCTGCATGGGACGGAGCTTGGCCAGGATTACGGCCACGGTCTGAGGGTGCTCCTGGGAAAGGAAGTTGGCGATACTCTTGGAGTCCATATTGCCGAGTATATCGACCATGTCGCCACGCGACGAGGTGTAGAGCTCCATCAGCAGGGCCTCCGCCTTTTGGGGACCGAGGGCTTGTTCCAGGATCTTTTTCACGAACTCCTCCCCCTGCGAAAAGAAGCCGGTGGTAGGGTCGGTCAGTTGGCTGAATTCGTTAACGACGTCCAGGATAAGGGGACGGGAGACACGTCCGAGAGAGGCCATGCTCTGTCCGATTTTCTTGATCTCGTCATCCTCAAGATGCTTGAAGACACTGCTGGTGGCTTCCGGCCCGAGATACAGGAGCAATATTGCAGCTTTGTCAGATCCCTTCATTGTAACCCCGCGTGGTAATCTTAATCTCTTTGTCTAAGCCAGTTCTGGAGCACCTGGGCGGTCTGGTACGGGTCCTGTTTGACCAGGGCGAGCAATTCGGTTTGACCCTTGAAGTCCATCTCCTGTTGAGGCAAGAGCCCATGGCCTCCGCCCTCGATCTTTTCCATCCGTTCCCTCTGCGATTCCAGCAGGTCCAAGGTTTCATTCCGGCTCGCCGATGGAGTTGACAGAATTTTCATGAGCGGGCGGACGACCAGCAGGAGCAGAGCGATAAAGGCAAGACCCAGCAGCAGGTTTTTACCCAGATCCACGAAAAACGGTTTTTCCCACACCTTGGGCGCATCGACCGGGGCGTCGTCCATGCTTTCCTGAAAGGGTACGTTGACCACCGTCAACTGGTCTCCACGGTCAGCGCTGTAACCGACCGCGCTCTTTACCAGGGCTTCTATCTTCTGAAGCTCTTCCGGGCTCCGCGGGCTGTATTTGGGCTTGGACTCCTTGCCGGATTTTGCCGCGGCGGCCGCCTCGTACTTTCCATCCACGAGTATGGCCACGGATAGCTTGGTCAAATTCCCAACCGGCTCAATAATTTTCGAGGAAGATCTGTTGATCTCGTAATTCAGGGTTTCATCGCGCTTGGAACCGCCAATCGCGGTTGCCGGAGCAGCAGGCGCGGCTTTCCCCGTATTGGACTGGACTCCGGGGATACCGCCGGTGGTCACGGTTGTCCCGTCTTTCTGTTCCATCCGCTGTTCGCTGCGGACAACCTTGGCATTGGGATCGTACCGCTCCTCGACCTTTTCCACCTGGCTGAAGTTGAGTACGGCGCTTACCCGCGCAACCGACTTGCCGGAGCCGACCGCCTTGTCCAGCAGGCTCTGCAGCCGGTCTTCAAGATTTTTCTCGTAGCTGCGCTGGGTTTCCATCATGGTGCTGGTCATCTTGCCGGTGATGTCGGCGGGGCCGGTGCGGCTCATGACCTTGCCACGGCTGTCCAGTACCGTGACCTGTTCCGGGTCCATCCCCTCGACCGAGGAGGCCACCAGGTGAACGATACCCTGCACCTCACTGTCCCGCACCAGCCGTCCCGATTTCATCTGCAGTACGATAGAGGCTGTCGGCGGCTTTTCATTATCCTTGAAGAGGGATTTCTCCGGAATGGCGAGATGGACCCGGGCGTGCTCGACACCGTCAATCTGCATGATCGTGCGGGCCAGCTCGCCCTGGAGCGCTCGCTGGTAGTTCAGCTTCTGCACGAACTCGGTCATGCCGAAGTTTTTCCGGTCAAAGATCTCGAAGCCGACCCCGCCACCCTGCGGCAGCCCCTCGGAGGCGAGGGATATCCGCAGGTCGTAGACCTTGTCGGTCGGGACAAGGATCGCCTTGCCGTCGGAGGCTATTCGGTAGGGAACCTTCTGCTCCTTGAGCTTCTTTACGATTTCACCGGTGTCTTCGTTGCTGAGGTTGGCAAAGAGCGGTTTGTAATCGATCCTGTTGGCGACCATGATGAGGGTGCCGAAGCACGCGATCGAAAGCAGCACCACCGCCCCTACCAGCCAGCGCCTGGCAGGGGGAAGCGTCATGTAGGGAGCGGCCAGTTTTTTTACGGTTTCAGTCATAAAGCTCTCGCATGTAGGCAAAATTTTGAGATGTAACGCTAATCACTATTGCAACGATCCATCAGACCTGCATCCGCATGATTTCCTGATAGGCATCCAGGGCCTTGTTCCTGACCTGGGTAAGAAACTGGAAGGCAACCCCGGATTTTTCCATGGCCAGCATCACCTCGTGCAGCCCCTGCGACTCACCGGTGGAGATCTTCTGGATCTCCTTGTCGGCTTGCAGTTGCAGGTTATTGACCTTGTTCACCAGCTCTCCGAGAAACTTGCCGGTGCCCTCGGCAACCGAGGCGGGTTTCGCCTCCTTCGCGCCGCCGGCAGGAAAAGCCTGGCTTATGCCGTATCCACTCTGTATTCCTTTGATTACCATGTGCGTCTCCGATACACCGTTAAACTATCAAGCCACGCGGACAGTCCCCTCGCGGGTCTTCAGCCCGGCGGCAACACTACCTGCCCAGCTCCAGGGTCTTCATTGCCATGCTTTTGGCCGCCTGGGCCGCGGTTACATTGGCCTCGTAGGTTCTGGTGGCGGAGATCATGTCGGCCATTTCCTCGATCACGTTCACGTTGGGGAGCGCCACATACCCCTTCTCGTCCGCGTCGGGATGGGACGGATCATACTGGATCCTGGGTGCGGAGGTATCTTCGACGATCGCGCTGACATCCACCCGGGACAACCCGCGCTTGGCCTGATCCAGGGCATTGGAAAAGGTTCCGGCCAGGGGAGAAGCGGTAAAGACGGCGTCCTTTCTCTTGTAGGGCCCTCCTTCGGCGGTCCTGGTGGAATTTGCATTGGCGATATTGCTGGAGATCAGGTTCATCCTCGTCCGCTCGGCGGACATGGCCGATGAACTGATGTCCATTGAATTGAAGAAGTCCATTAGATACCCCCTTTGATGGCGAGAGTCAGCTGCGCGAATTTTTTGGATAGAAACTGCACGTCGGCGTTATACATAATCTGGTTTTCCACCATTTTGCCCATCTCGTTCTCCAGTTCCACACCGTTGCCGTCCAAGCCAACGGTCTTGGCCGGCGTTTCAATAACGGTCCCCTGGACCATATCCAGGCTCCCGGCCTGCCCCCTGAGGGGGATGTGGCGGGCATTTGTCAGAGGCGGCGACGCCTCGCGCTTGTCCCGCAGGGCGCCTTGCAATTCCTTCTCGAAGGAAAGTACCGTCGGCGTGTAACCGGGGGTTTCCGCATTGGCGATATTGGCGGAAATGCGGTTGTGGTTCTGGGAGCGCAGATCAAGGCTTTTGCCGAGCAGGTCAATCGTTGTGTCGAAAATTCCGTTCAGAGCCATCATGGGCCTCCTTTTTCTGTCAAGCATGTCAAGCAATTGCCATACCAACGCTATTTGTTCTTTTATTTCGGAATGTTACTGATTACCATGTTTCCAGGCAGAGATGAGGGCACGAGAAAAGGGGGGAGAATCGGAATTCCGTGGAGATATTTCGGGAGAGAGCGGTTGCAGGAGAAGCAGACGACAGGCGCTGACAAGCCAGGGCAGAACTGCCAGGGACGATATATGTCTTTATTTTTAAGTAGTTATCTGTCGCGAGGAAAAACCGGAGCGGATTGTCAAAAGATGGTACGGGTGGACGTTTTTTTGACACGGGAGGCTAGGCAGTATTCACCAGTTTGTGCAATTTCGCAGTCAGTTCGTCGGCGGAAAAGGGGGTCAGCATGATATCTCCGGCACCGTATTTCAGCGCCTTCAGGACAGTGGTGCGGGTCCATTCACGCGCGCACATGATGATGGGAACAGACATACCTTTGAGATTGGCGGTTATCTTGAGGCAGACCGACAGTTCCTGGTCATTCGTGGTAGTGAGGCCGACCAGGACCGCCTTCAATCCTTTATGGGAGAGGAGTTTTTTCAGATCCCCGTCGAGTGCCGCGCCTACCGGCCTGACGCCCGATGCGTTGAGGATGTCCTGGAACTGCTGGCGCTCCCTGACATTGTCGTCGAGTATCAGCACCGTCCCCGGGTCGCTTGCGACAGGGTTCGCTTGCTCCTGGATCGACGCATCCGGGTCTGTCTCGATGCTCGTCTCCTGCGAGACTTCCTTTGACCTCTCGCGGAGATCGAACAATTTGGCCAAATGCAGTGGCACCAGAATATCCAACAGTTCCAATTCCTTGCCGGCCAGGGTGATTTGTGCCTGCACATGGTAATAATCACCGTCGGCAACCGGCTCGGAGGCATCAATCGGGTCTTGTTGCGGTATGAATTTTTTGGGTGGTAATTGCTTTAAATGCGCCTTCTTGGGGAGACTCCGCTTGAAGACCGTGTTCAACGAGCCGACGAACTGATTGGCGATCTCCGAAAAGGCATCCTCATCATCCGGTTCTATGATGGCCAGCTTCTTCTTCTCCATGATCCGGGCGGGAGGAACACCGAGCAGGGTGCCGCTCAGGGCGATGGCGTCCCGGAAGGAAAAGAGCAGGTAGAACACCCCCTGGTAATCCTCCAGTGATGAGATGCCGATCACGAAAGAGGCATCCTCCATGCCTTTCAGGTGATCGTCTTTTGATATTTCACGGCAGGAGGCCTCCCGGATCTCCAGTTCCTGGCCGAGCAGTGTGCCGCACTCCTGCGAGGCCTGGGTCAGAGCCGTCTTCAGCATTTCCTGCATGTTGGGAAGCTCTTGCATATCCTGTCCTTTAGAGCCGGATCAGCGCCATGGGGAAGCCCCGGTCATGCCTGTCCTGTTACTCAACATTCCTTTCTGAGGGTCAGACCGACCAGGAACTTTTCATTATTCCATGAAAAGGGAATGATGACGCAATCCTTGTCAGACATGCAGTTTACCGTGTAACTCTCGCCGCTGATCACGGTGGGAATCGAGAGGTTCAGGTCGAGCCCCCCTTTGGAGAGGACCTGTTTTACATGCCCGCCCAGCATGTTGGCTATCTCGCCCAGGGCGTCGTTTACGTCTTCGCCGACCTCATCCACATCCATTCCGAGCATGTTCGAGGTTATCCGGAGCGCAAGGGTCTGCGGGCAATGAATGGAGAGGATGCCGCTGTATATCCCCGCCAGACCAACCATGCCGGTAATGCTGCACTGGAGTTTTGAAACCGGCTCGCGCAGCGGATAATGGTCATCCAGATCCATCATCACCATGGTCGTGAACACTTCCTTGGCGGCAGTTATAACGTAGCCGGCGATTTGCTCCTCATGGAGATTCGAGCTGTTGACCACCGTTTCGTTCAGAGTCATAGCAAACCCCCAAGCTTCTCCTCAAGCTGCTCGGGGGTGAACGGTTTCCGTATGCTGCCGTTGGCGCCGCTGGCCAGCGCCTCGCTGATGACATCCTCGCCGCCTTCGGTGGTTATCATCACGATCGGTATCTTGATCCCCTTGCCGCGCACCGACTTGACGAATTCCAGCCCGTCCATGTTCGGCATGTTGATATCCGAGAGGATCAGATCGACCTTATTGGCGGCCAGGGCGTTCAACCCCTCGATGCCGTCCCCGGCTTCATATATTTCATTTACGACGAAGCCCGCCTGTCTGAGCGAGCGGGTGATGATCTTCCTCATGGTCGAAGAATCATCGACGATCAATACATCTGGCATGGTGTAACCTCCCGCTGTTGTTGTTCCCGGATCGTCCCGGGATCAGTAATTTTGATCTGGTGGTCTGTAGATAACGAATCGGCAGATTAGGCGAAAAGTTTAGCCGCGAATGCCATGTGTCGAAAGTATTTCATAACACGCCGGTAATTGGTGAATTTTTCACCTTCAGCAACTTGCCGGATCACTGTCCTCCGGCGAACTGAACGGAATGCTTACCGTGAACCGGCTGCCCTGCCCGAGGAGGCTTTCGACCGCGATACTGCCTCCATGGGCTTCGACGATGATCTTGCTGATGGAAAGACCGAGTCCGGTACCCTTGAAACCGGAGGCGCCGGAGCAGCGGAAGTACTTGATAAAGATACGCGAGAGATCCTCCGGCGGGATTCCGATCCCGGAATCAGCCACGACCACGCGCAGGGCACCCTCGTCACCCGCTACCTGTATGGTCACCTCACCGCGGGCGGGGGTGTATTTTATGGCATTGCCGATCAGGTTGTTGAAAACGCGCTTCAACTGCCGGCTGTCCACATGGAGTTCCGGGAGTTTGCCCGGCGGAGTCAGTTCAAGCTTGACCTCCTGCCCCTGCGCGGCCCGCAGGTTGTCGCGGTAACAGGCTTCCAGAAGCTTGCCGATGTCGCAATTCTGACGGTTGAGGTTCAGCAGTCCTGCTTCCAGCCGGACATGATCGAGCATCTCCTCGATCATTGCGTTGAGCGCCTTGCCACTCTCCTCGGCCTTTTCGATTACCGTGCTGAGCCGGCTGTTGAGCTCACCGAACATGCCGCACTGCATGCCCTGGATGTAGCCCATGATAACGGTCAAGGGCGATCTGAGATCATGCGTCATCATGGATACGAACTCCTCCCATTGCCGCTTTGATCTCTTTTCTTCCGTAACATCCCAGAGTTCGGTCATTTCTCCGGATGTATTCCCGTCATCGGAGAATACATCCGTTACCTGCACGGCAACTACCCGTTCTCCGATCGCTATGGTCATGGGAACGCCGGAGCGCTGTTCGCTCAACACCCGGTAAATGGGCGTTCGCAAGGGAAGCATGTCAACCCTCTTGCCTATGACCGCGTCCTTTTGGACCTGCAGAAGAACGGCGGCATATCTGTTGATGGACGTCAGGACTCCGTCATTGTTTACAAACACAACGCCATGCCCGATATTATCCATCAGCAGGTTGGCAACGCTCCCATCACCAAGCTTGAATCCTATATAATCGAAGCCCTTAGGTTGCTCCTCGGAGTACATATCCAGCCGATTCGTATTCATCACTCCCCTGACCTCGCAGCGTATTGGATCTTGGCGGTTACGGCCTGGTCATGCCATGCCCTGTTACTGCTCTTCGTCCCGTTGACCGGAAAGTTTAGACAAATATTGCCTCCACCGGCAACAAGATGCTTCGGCCCTGCGTGGGGTAGTTGGGATTATCTCAAGAGTGGCAATGGGGTGGCGGATAACAAGGACAGCTGATGAGGACATTGATGCGGAGGATTTTGAAAGCCTGGAGGCATATGAAGTGAGGGAACCCAAGATATCCCGTTCATTCCCTCCGTCCAGTTCCAGAAGGTTGACAAACCTCCTGACTCCCGGCTCCTCGGCAATCCGCCTCTGCATGTTGAGCCGGACATGTTTGCGCCGGTCAGCGTGAACGGTGACGCAGACTACCTGCAAACCAGGGCACGGCCGCTCTCATCCCGGTCAGACAGCTCAGACACAGTATACTCGATTCCGTCGATACGGTCGGAAGTTCATTCTGTAGCCTGTTCATTTTGAGGATCGGAGATCTTTCACCCGCAACTGCAGACTGGAAGAGCCGTTCCATTGATTCATTTCCGGGAAAAAGGCGATGTCGATCAACCCGGTTGTCTCACGGTCCGCCAGGTTGAAGGCAATGGCGCCAAACGTGCAACCACCCCTGGCCAGACGCAGACGCAGGTGTCCGTCACCCACGATCCGCCGCTCCACAACCTTCATGCCGCGCAGCAGCAGAAGCGGCTCGGGATTTCCCATTCCAAACGGCTCCAGTCGCTTCATCTCCAGGGCCAGGTCTTTGGTAACCTCACCCGGCTCGACCTCGGCATCCATGGTCAGCTTCGGCAGCAGGTCATTATCCGTCAGGGTACGCGCGGCCGCCGCCTCGAACGACTCGGCAAAGGCCGGCACATTCTCCGCTGACAGGCCCAGGCCGGCAGCGTAGCGATGTCCGCCAAAACGGAGCAGATGATGCGAACAGGCAACCAGCGCATCCAGCAGATGAAAGCCGGGGATACTGCGCCCCGAACCTTTTCCCAGACCGTCTTCCGTCAGTGCGATCAGGATTGTCGGCCTGTGATAGCGCTCAACCAGTCGTGATGCGACGATGCCGATTACTCCCTGGTGCCACCCGGCGGAGGCCAGTACAATGCTGCGCCGTGCCGGGTAGTCTCCCCGGGATTCGACCAGGGCCACCGCCTCGTCCAGGATTCGCCGTTCAATTGCCTGGCGTTCGGCATTGGCGGCATCCAGTTCCTCGGCTATCGACAGGGATTCTTCAAAATTGCCGTTCAGCAGCAGATCAACACCCGGTACGGCGCTTTCCATGCGGCCGGCGGCGTTCAGGCGCGGCGCCAGCCGAAAGCCGACCTGTCCGCAGGTTACGGCACCTTCCTTGATTCCGGCGACGCGCTTGAGTGCTTGAAGGCCCGGCTTTGCGGGCTGGGCAATCAGTTTCAGCCCTTGAAAGGTGTAGATCCGGTTCTGGCCGGTCAGCGGCACGACATCGGCAATGGTCCCCAGCGCAACCAGGTCGAGCCACTCCCGGAGGTCGGGCATAGCTCTGACATCAAAAGCGCCCGTTTCACGCAATGCCGACCGCAGGGCAATCAGCAGGTTGAAGGCCACACCGACGCCGGCCAGAAGTTTGTAGGGATATGCGCAGCCTGGCTGCAGCGGGTTCAGTATGGCGCAGGCGTCCGGAAGTTCTGCTTTGGGCGCATGATGATCGACAATAATCAGGTCAACACCGCGCCGCCGGCAGAGCGCTGCTTCATCGACCGCGGTAATGCCGCAGTCGACGGATACGATCAGTGTTGCCCCCAGATCGACGATTGCCTCTATCGAGGCGGCATTGAGGCCATAGCCGTCATCAAAACGATTGGGGATAAAATATGAACAGGTAAA
>JAJYBH010000006.1 GCA_021779135.1 Deltaproteobacteria bacterium | reverse complement strand
TAGGACAGTACAAGCAACTTCTGGCGGTGTATGACAACAATCCGCTGCTGCACTTCAGGCTGGCGCAGCTCTATGGGATGGATAGGAAATATGATCAGTCGGTTGCCGAGTATCAGGAGGCGATCAAGCTTGCCCCGGATAATCCGGAAGCGCACAAGGAGCTGGCGCACCTCTATATGAAAAGGGGGAAGGGTGAAGAGGCCGCCAACCAGTACCGGACAGTACTCCGCCTGAACAGGGACGACGTATCCTCCCGGAACACCCTGATCTCGCTTTACGTGAAACTGAGGAAGCATGACAAACTTCTGGCACTCTTGAAGGAAGGGGCCGAGCTTTTTCCCGATGATCCGGACAGCCATTTCCGCTTGGGGCTGATGTATGATTTCCAGAAAAAATATGACGAATCCATTGCCGAGTACCAGAAGGCCCTGGCCTTGAAGAGCGATCATGCCAAAGCGTTAAAGGGGTTGGGAAAGGTGTATCTGGTAACGGGCAGACTCAAGGAGGCACGGGAAAGCCTGGAGGCTGCAAAAAAGGCCGACCCGGACCTGCTGGAGGCCAGTGAGCTGCTGAGCAGGCTGGGGAAGGCGGAACGCAGGATACAGCGCAGTAAAGATGCGAGGAGCGCCCATCGCGGCAAGAAAAAATCCGTTCACCGAACATCGGTAAAGAAGGGGAAGCACAGGAAGCACAAGTCGATAAAGAAGGGCAAGAGCAGGAAGCACAAGTCGGTGAAGAAGGGAACGCACAGAAAGGGCAAGGCGGCCAGATAACGTAACCCGGCCGGATCGAATCACGGCTTGCACGACGGAATACAGAAAGGTTCGTTCTGCACCAACTGGAAGCCCTGGCTCTGCATACCGCATGGGAGGGTGACGAGTACATCAGATTCTCTCTCAAGGGGCTCACAGTTACTCATTTCTCTTGGCTGGTGTGTACCGCCCTCGTAGTCGGGACATTCGCCATCGAGATGATCATGCGCGGGCTTATGGCATGGAAAGAAACCATAGGATAGGTGGCCCGAAAAAAGCGGCCCGCTGCTCATTCGATGGCTTCTGCATTTTTCCAGGTGAGGTAATTGATGGGTAGGATAGAGATAGGGATGAAGCCCTTGACGTATTGATTGCGTGGGGAGACCGGGTGCGGACGGTCTCCCCTTTTACGTTCATTTGGCTGCTGGGGAAACGACGGGGGATTTTTCTGCTGGTATGCCGCTACCCATGGTTTGCGCGTTTTTTCTGGCGGCCTTGCTTCTTTTCTTCAATTGCTGGGCCTTTCTCAGTTTGCTGGCGCGCGCCGATGTTGCCGCTTTATCCGCGGGAGTAACCGATTCGGCGCTTTTGCTTGCCGCGGCCTTGGCCGCCCTCGCTTTATTATCGACCTGCAGATGCTTCATGTTGGTATCGGTAATAGAAGGCTTGCCAATGACTGCCGCAGGTGCGGAGGGGGCCGGGGCTGGGACGTCGGCAGCAAAAATCACCGTGGTGAATGCCACAACTGCTAAAGTTGCCGCGATGGAAGCCAGAATCCTGTTCATGTAATGTACCTCCCGTGGTTAATGGTATTCTTTAATAGTTTCTCTCTTTTATACGTCGAAGTCAACTCTGCAGCCAGGTTCTGGTCCAACCTTGATTTCCCTTCTCCGGATTACCCCGATTCCCGCTGGCCGGATGTTACCTCCAAATGTCCCTCAACCTCATCCCGAACCGATAAACTGCCAAAGATTGTATTAAGTATGTAGCGCCAATTTTGTCTGCAAACGTGACAGGGCGGTGCTGAGTCTGGTTTCGAGCCTTTTGCTCGTGATCCCCTTTTGCAGACAATCAAGGTCTTGCTGGAAGACGACCGCGCTCTCCATGTGACCTTGCGCATAGATTTGTACCAAGTGGCAGTCACGGCACCCTAGCAGTTTCCCGTCAAAAAATGATACTCTCGACAAGGTTATGCCCATCTGTGCGGCAAGGCCGGCAACGTGCTCTTGAAGCATAAATTCATCTCCCTCAAAATCAAGGTCATGCGTGAAGTATAAATTATATTTTACTAATAACAATCCGGTTGAGTATATTGTTTACAGGTAAGCTGGCAAGGATCTCTTGAAAGATACCCTACTAAATAACATTTGAATACAAAGAGGAAACAATCATGCCCCACCCGCCATTTCCACCCCCCTACCACCATAAACACGCCCCGATAAAGAACGCCAACGAGGTTGTCGAGGAGCAGATAACACTCGGTCAACGAGCGGCTGACTGGATTGCCACCAAGGTGGGATCCTGGGAATTCATCATCGGTCAATCAACGATTCTCACCATCTGGGCCATATTGAATGTCACTGCCTGGGTGCGGCATTGGGACCCCTATCCGTTCATCCTGATGAATCTAGTGTTGTCGCTCCAGGCGGCCTATACGGCACCCATGATCATGATGAGCCAGAACCGCAAGGCAGACCGCGACCGTATTGAGGCACACATCGATTATGAAGTGAATCTGAAGGCTGAAACCGAGATTGAGGCTATACTGAAAAATCTTGACGCGCAGAATATCGTCATTGCAGAGCTTCATGAGATGCTGGCGGAGTTGCATGGCAGGGTCGCGGCAGAGGGAATCCTTCCGAACCGCAGTGGTGATTGAGTATGCGCAGGCGAAAAAAACAATCCCCGGCGCACGGGAAAAGGATCGGTAACCAGACAGCTGCCCGTGGATTGCGGGTAGTCGCCATATTCGAAGGAGCAAAAGGGGTGCTCGTCCTGTTGGCGGGATTCGAGCTGCTGACATTTATCCATAAAGATCTGCATATGGCAGCGGTTCGGCTTGTTGAACACTTGCATCTCAATCCGGCCAGACATTACCCGCGCATATTCCTTGACTTGACAGAACGTATAACCGACGGCCAGCTATGGTCCCTGGCGTCTGCGGCATTGCTCTACTGCATAGTAAGATTTGTGGAAGCATCGGGATTATGGATGGGAAGGAAATGGGCCAAGTGGTTCGGTGTCCTGAGCGGCGGGATGTATATACCAGTGGAATTGGTTGAAGTTATCCACGTCAGAAACTGGCCCAGGGTCAGCGTGCTTGCCGTTAACATCGGCGTTGTTGCTTACCTGCTCTATTCACTCAAAAAGCATGAAGAAAATAACCTGCAAAGAGACCAGCACCGGGAGGACTTATGAATACTCCGGAACGTACCGCGCCGGGCTGGCCGGGCATCACGGCACGCTGGACCTCCAGCGCTAAATCGGGCGTGGGCGCTTCACTCGGCGGCATGAGCCGGGTCTGGTTTACCTTGAGTCACGGGATCTTTAACGAGATTTATTATCCGCGGATCGACCAGGCCTGTGTGCGCGACATGGGCTTGATCGTCACCAGCGGCGCGGATTTCCTTTCCGAGGAAAAGCGCGACACCACCAGCCAGGTCAGCTGGATGGCCGATGGTGTGCCCGCCTTCAGTGTCGTCAATACCTGCAGCCAGGGCCGCTATTGCATCGAAAAAAAGATCCTGGCCGACCCGCAACGGGACGTCGTGTTGCAGCAGACCCGCTTCACCGCCCGCGAAGGGTCGGCTTCTGATTACCGGCTTCATGTGCTGCTCTCGCCGCATCTGGGCAATCACGGAGCCGGCAACAGCGGCTGGGTTGACGAGTACAAAGGCGTACCCATGCTGTTCGCCGAACGGGACGGGAATGCGCTGGCCCTGGCCTGCTCCACCGGCTGGCTGAAACGCTCCGTGGGCTTCGTAGGATTCTCGGATGGCTGGCAGGATCTGATGTCCCACAACCAGATGGAGTGGGACTATTCACGGGCCGACAACGGCAATATCGCCCTGACGGCAGAGATCGATCTGACGGCGGCCAGGGGAGAATTCCTGTTGGCCCTGGGATTCGGGCGCAACGCGGCAGAGGCGGGGAACCGTGCCCGCGCGGCGCTTCAGGACGGCTTTGAGGCGGCGCGGCCGGTGTATGTCGGTGAGTGGGAACAATGGCAGTCGGGGTTGATGCCGCTCGACAAGGGACGGACGGATGCCCGGCAAAACTTTTACCGGGTCAGCACGGCGGTCGTGCGCGCCCACGAGGCGTTCAATTTCCCGGGGGGGATCATCGCCAGTCTCTCGATCCCGTGGGGCTTCAGCAAGGGCGACAACGATCTGGGCGGTTACCACCTCGCCTGGCCGCGCGATCTGGTCGAGTCAGCCGGGGGGCTTCTGGCCGCCGGTGCCCATGAGGAGGTCCGTCGCGTACTCTGCTATCTGCAGGCGACCCAGGAGGCGGACGGGCACTGGGCCCAGAACATGTGGCTGGACGGTTCTCCCTACTGGAACGGCATCCAGATGGACGAAACAGCCCTGCCGATTCTGCTCGTTGACCTGGCCAGGCGGGAGAAGGCCCTGGCCCCTGACGACCTGGGCCGTTTCTGGCCGATGGTGCGCCAGGCAGCGGCCTTCCTGGTCCACAACGGGCCGGTGAGCCCACAGGACCGTTGGGAGGAGGATCCCGGCTATTCACCATTTACGGTCGCCGCCGAGATCGCCGCGCTCCTGGCGGCCGCGGACCTGGCCGAATTGAACCATGAAGCGTCACTGGCATCCTACCTGCGTGATACCGCCGATATCTGGAATGCTTCCATCGACCGCTGGATGTACGTCACCGGTACCGACTGGTGCCGCGAGTTCAGCATTGCGGGGTATTACGTCCGCATTGCCGCAGCCGAGACAGGTGAGGGGGTATCGCGCTTCCAGCAGAGAGTCCTTGTAAAGAATGTCGCCCCCGGGCTGGCTGAAAGCCCTGCCAGCCACCTGGTGAGCCCCGATGCGCTGGCACTGGTTCGTTTTGGGCTGCGTGCGGCTGATGATCAGCGCATACTCGATACGATAAGGCTTATTGATGCCCTGCTCAAGGTGGAGACGCCACAGGGGTCTGTCTGGCACCGCTACAACGGTGACGGCTACGGGGAACATGAGGATGGTGAACCGTTCGACTGCACCGGAATCGGCCGGGGGTGGCCTCTGTTGACCGGAGAACGGGCCCACTACGAACTGGCGGCAGCCAGGAGGGGGGAGGCCGAGCGGCTTCAGGCGGCTCTGGAATCCCTTGCCGGAGCGGAAGGGCTGATTCCCGAGCAGGTCTGGGATGCGCCGGACATTCCGGAAAAGGAACTGTTCTTCGGTCGTCCATCCGGTTCTGCCATGCCGCTCGTCTGGGCGCATGCCGAATACCTGAAGCTGCTGCGTTCTTTGCACGACGGGCGGGTCTTCGATCTGCCGCCGCAAACCGTGCGGAGATATCTGGTGGACCAGACAGAATCGCGCTACATGGGGTGGTGCTTCAACCACAAGATCCGCTCCCTGCCCGCCGGCAGGATCCTGCGCATTGAGACTCTCTTCCCGGCCGTTATCCACTGGAGTACCGACGATTGGAAGACGGTACATGATACCCCTACGTGCGACATCGGGCTGAATATCCATTACGCCGATATTGCGACTCAGTCGCTCAAGGCGGGAAGCCAGGTTACATTCACTCTCTACTGGCCGGATGCAAGAAAATGGGAAGGTGTCGATTTTGTAATTTCAGTTGATGCCATCTAACTGTAAGGATCACCACGTTACGGTGCCCATCACGGGTCAGACCATGAAGCCGCTTCGAAAATAAAAAATGCAGAAAGAAGAAAAAAAGGTAAAATCTAAAATAAACGGGAGGTAACCATGAAAAAGCTACTCTTTGCGGCTGTTATGATGTTGATCGCTGTGGCGCTGTCAGGTTGCGGAGGAGGCAGCAATTCACCACCCGCGTTCGTGACACAGATACTCAGTAACCCAACGTACGACGGTGATATCAGGCTGGATACCTCCAATGTCTTCACGGTGACACAAGGCAATGTCCCAAGTGTATTTGCGGGCATAGACCCTGTCACAGGATCTGAATACCGCGCCTTCCTTGATTTCCCATTGACGGGCGCCGGCGGAGTTCCCGGTAATGCCATCATCAATTATGCGACGCTCGATATATTCATCGACAGTATTTCCATCCAAGCGGCGGCCAATTCCATTCCGATCCGTATCGAACTTGTCTCCTTCACACCACCGACGTTGCTGGCATCGGATTACGATCGCGTACTCCAGCCGCCTCTGGCATTCACGACGATTTTACCTCCAATCACCCGTGCCGACGTTTTCCGCCACGTGACGGTAGACGTAACCCCACTGATGGTTGAAGCCCAGCGTTTGGGATTGCCCAACTTCCAGGTCCGCATCCTGGAGGACTTCGGATTCGTTTTTCCGGGACTTATTGAAATAGACGATACGACAGTCAACCGGGCGCCCTTGCTGACGGTCAGTTATTTCTGACGTTTGCTTCGGTCTGCTTGTGCAGCGTACTGGGCTGCGCTGCCGGGCAATCCATCGATTACCTCGCCAGGACTAAAAACCTCCTATCCCCTCTCATCGGCAGCCAGGTGTTCCGCCAGCATCAGGCCCCTGGCTTCCCGCCGGCGCTATCCGGCGCGGACGCTTACCCTGATCCCCCACCGGCAGATAGTATGAAATGCGACATAGCAGAAACCAACAGTGAAAAGGAGAACACAATGCAAAAACGTATCTTGGGAAAGGGCGGGCTGGAAGTATCGGCCCTCGGGCTGGGCTGCATGGGGATGAGCTTTTCGTACGGCCCGCCCAAAGACAAGCAGGAGATGATCACACTGATCCGCACCGCCGTGGAGCGGGGCATCACCTTCTTTGACACGGCCGAGGTCTATGGTCCGTTCACGAACGAGGAACTGGTCGGCGAGGCGCTCGCGCCGCTGCGCGATCAGGTGGTGATCGCCACCAAGTTCGGTTTCGATACCAGTGTCGATCCAAGGGCGATGAAGGGGGCCGGGCCGGTTCTGAACAGCCGGCCGGAGCATATCAAAGAGGTGGCCGAAGCCTCGCTCAAGCGCCTCAGGACCGATGTCATCGACCTGTTCTATCAACACCGGGTCGACCCGGACGTGCCGATCGAAGAGGTTGCCGGAACGGTAAAGGAGTTGATTCAGGCCGGTAAGGTCAGGCATTTCGGGCTCTCCGAAGCCGGAATCCAGACGATCCGTCGCGCCCATGCCGTCCATCCGGTGGCCACGGTCCAGAACGAGTACTCACTCTGGTTCAGGCGCCCCGAGGAGGGGCTGCTGCAGACACTGGAAGAACTCGGCATCGGCCTGGTCCCCTACAGCCCGCTGGGCAAGGGCTTCCTGACCGGGAAGATGAACGAGAAGACTACCTTTGACAGTACCGACTTTCGTAGCACCCTGCCACGCTTCACGCCGGAGGCCTTGAAGGCGAACCAGGCACTTGTCGATCTGCTGGGGAACATTGCCGCCGAGAAGAAGGCCACCCCGGCGCAGATTGCACTTGCGTGGTTGCTGGCCCAAAAACCGTGGATCGTACCTATTCCCGGCACCACGAAACTGAATCGCCTGGATGAGAACATCGGGGCGGTTGCCATCGAACTCACGGCCGAAGATCTCCGCCAGATCGAGGACGCTGCCGCACATATCACCGTGCAAGGGGCGCGCTATCCTGAAAAGCTGGAGCAATTGACCGGGCGGTAGCCATCAATACACGTGCTCCCCCGTCCCCCCTCTTAGCGTAAGAGGGGGGCAAGCACAAATCAGCAAGAAATGTGGTGGAACCAAGTCTATAGCTTTCCCTCGTGGTCATGAAATACGGCATAAAAGCCACTGGGCGAAGCGGTCGTTTCTCGCAGCTGTGGCGCGCGGCCCCAGGCAAAACTGACTCTTGAGGGGAGGCAAAACTGATTGAAAGCATCACAATATAGTTGTATAGTACAACTATATGTCTGAGCAATCTACCAAATACTCCCTTGAGAAATCGCTGGGACACCTGGCCACCCGCTTTTCCCGCGTCGTCCTGCGCCGCCTGAATGCCGATCTTGCCGGACATGGTCTGGCCATCACTGCCGAACAGTACTCCCTGCTGGTCCAGCTATGGGAACATAACGGCCTGTCCCAGGGGACCCTGGCAGACAAGACCGCCAAGGACAAGACTACCATGGCACGCCTTGCCGCGGGGCTCGAATCGCGCGGGCTCATCGAGCGCCGGTCGAGCGTCAGCGATGGCCGTGAGCGGCTGCTCTTCCTTTCCGACGAGGGGCAGAGCGTGATGGACCAGGCAACCGCACTGGCCAGAAAGATCCTGGCGGACGCCCAAAAAGATATCAGCGATGAGCAGCTTGAGCTCTGTCGCAGCATCCTCCGTCGCGCCTGTGCAAATCTTCAGGACGCGGGCGGCAGGAGGGGCTGAGGACAGTTGCCAGGAGATCCACAATATATGGAAACAACCGTTGCCACCCCGTTCGCAGCGCCAGAGGAGACAGGGCGGATCGGCCTCGTAAAGCTGGTCCTCATTCTCGGTGCGTTGACCGCCTTCAGCTCCATGTCCATCGACATGTACCTTCCCGCATTTCCGCAGATCGCCCGGGACCTCGCCGTCCCCCTTGGCACCGTGCAGCTGTCGGTCTCCGCCTTCCTGTTCGGATCAGCAATCGGCCAGCTGTTCTATGGCCCGCTGGCGGATCGCTGGGGAAGAAAGCGCCCCCTGCTGTTCGGCCTCGGTCTGTACGTCCTGTCCACGGTGGGGTGCGCCTTCGTCCACACCGGCGAGGGGCTGCTGTTCTGGCGGGTTGTCATGGCCCTGGGGGGAGGCGCCGGCATGGTCATCTCGCGTGCCGTAGTCCGCGATCTGTATGATACGACCGAGGCGGCGCGGATGTTTTCCCTGCTCATGCTGGTGATGGGAGCGGCGCCGATTCTCGCCCCCCTTGCCGGCGGCCAGCTCCTCCTGCTTACCGGCTGGCGGGGGATCTTCGCCTTTCTGGGGGGCTTCGGCCTCCTGTCCCTCTGCGCCGCCTTGATCTGGCTACCCGAATCCCTGCCAATGGAGAAGCGCATCCAGCGCAGCTTCAGGGAAATGGGGGGCATTTACGGTCGGCTCACCAGGAATCGCTACTTTCTCTGCCATGCCATTGCGCTCGGGGCCGTGGCCGGCGTCAACTTCTCCTATATTTCCGGGGCGCCGCTCGTCTTCATCGAGCTGCACGGGATCTCCCCCCAGCAGTTCGGCATCTTCTTCGGCCTCAACGCCTTTGGCCTGATCGGCGCATCGCAGCTGAATCGCCGGCTTCTGCGACGTTACCCGGCAAGACAGATTCTGGGCGTCGCCTTCTGCGCTAATGCGGCGGCGGCATTGCTGTTGACGATGGCGACGATAACGGGGATCGGCGGCTTTCCGCTGCAGGTGGTGCTGTTATTTGCCTGCCTCAGTATGACCGGACTGCTCTATCCGAATGTGACCGCCCTCGCTCTGGCACCGTTTGCATCGGCTGCGGGGAGCGCGTCGGCCCTCCTAGGGACGATTCAGTACACCATCGGAGCCACGGCCGGCGCTTTTGTCGGCCTGAGCCACAACGGCACCGGACTGCCGATGGTTCTGACCATGGCAGGCTGCAGCGTTGTGGGGACGATTGCCATCAGGTGTGCCCGGGAAGCCGACAGGCACTGACGCCGCGCCGGCTGGAGCTGCTCTTGAGGCTGCACGTCGCCGTGCAGGAACTGGGGCGGGTACGTTCAACAAAATAATACAGTGAAAATAAACCAGCACACACAAGCCGGGGACCGCAAAGGGGATCCGGTTTTTCATTTTGATTAACCCTAGCAAGTCCCTTTGAAGTTGTACCAGGGGTTGCATGCCAGGAAACAAAGAAAAGGCACCTACAAGAAGTCTTGTAAGCGACTTGAATTGTTGGCTCCCCACGAGGGACTCACGGCGCAACTTTTTTGCCTATAACTGCGGATTGTTGCTCTGTCCCGTCAAGAAAAATCAACCGCGAACAGAGTATAAATTCCGAAGAACGAGGGTGTAATAATTTCCTAAAGGTAAACCCCCACCTATGGTGGGGGACTCCTAAAGTTCGACATTTCCGGGAGTATGCCTAGAAGTTGCAGTTTCAGGTATTGATTTTGACTTAATCGATTGCGAATAGGCCCCTTCGAGGGGCCAGCAATCGTAATGCACCCGGCTTTGCCGGGGGATTCTTACTCACTACCTTCATTCGTCGAAATTATGTGAGTCGTTTCTTATCAGTTGCTTTCCCGCCCCCGGCGGCGATAGCTGACGCCGAGTTTGTCCAGGCGCGAACGGAGCGTGCTTGGGTTGATCCCCAACATCCCGGCGGCACCTCCGGGGCCATCGATCTTCCCCCTGGCCAATTTCAGTACCTCGGTGATATGCACCGCGTTTGCCTCATCCAGGTTGATTGGGTAAAGCGAGCGGCCGCTGCCGGCGACGGGTGGCATGTTTCTTTGTTCGGAACCCGGCAGAATCGTGCTGAAGGTCAGCGGCCCGCCACGATGCAGGATGAGCTCACGCTCGACCAGGTTCTCCAGCTCCCGGACATTGCCGGGCCAGTCGTATTCCATGAGCCGCTGCAGTGCCCCAGGCGCGATTGACGGAGACACCCCTACGCCAAGGTCTCTGCTCCTGATCGTCACAAAGTGACGGGTAAGGGCCGGCACATCCTCCTTCCGCTGACGCACCGGCGGCACCATGATGGGAAAGCCGCTCAGCCGGTACCAGAGGTCCTCGCGGAAGCTCCCTTCCGCCACCATACTTTGCAGGTTGCGGTGCGTCGCCGCGATCACCCGTATGTCGACGGGGATCGGGCGCTTCCCTCCCACTCTCTCCACTTCGCGGTTTTGCAGCACCCGCAGCAGCCGTACCTGAGCGTTTGGCGGGAGCTCGCCGACTTCATCCAGGAAGATGGTCCCGCCATCGGCCCGCTCGAAGCGCCCCCTGCTCTCGGCCACCGCACCGGTAAAAGCCCCTCTCTCATGACCGAAGAGCTCGCTGTCGATCAGGTTTTCCGGCAACGCGCCGCAATTCACCGTTATGAAAGGTCCATTCCTGCGCGGCGAAGAGAAGTGAATCGCGTTGGCGATCAACTCCTTGCCGGTCCCGGTCTCGCCGAGGATGAGCACGGTGTTGTTGAGTGGCGCCACTTGGCGCACCATCTCCATGACGTTGCGCAGCCCCGTATTGCCGCCGATAATCCCATCTGCGGCGTCACCGTGCAACTCCCGGTTCAGGAAGCGCTTGTCGTCCAGCAGTATGGCCTGATAGTGGAGTACCTCCTCGTGAGCGAGGGCGTTGGCAAGGGCAATCGCAAACGGCTCTGCAAGGCAGCCGGCGAGCTCAAGAAGCTCTTCGCCGTAGCGCCCCTCTCCCGATGCCTGTAACGTCAGCCCCCCGATCAGCTCCCCCCTGATGCGCAAGGGAACGATCAAGTGTGTGTTCCCTTCGATTTTCAGCACTGGTGCGAGTGCGCCAAGAATCTCATCCTTTTCAATGTCCACGATAAATGGCTCTGAATAATTCCGGGCGGCGATCTTCCTCAGCATCCCTTCCGGCAGCGGGATGAGCTGGGGGGGAAGGGCGATATTTTCAGAGGCATGTTCAATGCGCCGGATCGCCCCCAGCCGTTCGTCTATGATGAAGAGGACCAAGGCGTCAAGGGGGAATTGCCCCTTCAGATACTCGAAGGCACTGAGCAACGATTCCTTTATTTCAAGGCTGCCGCAGATTCTGAGGGTGATCTCCCTGATGAATTCGTCGCGGCCGGCCATACCTTTGCCGCTTGCCACGCCTGCTGTGCCACTGCCTTCAAGTTTTGTCCCCATCTGATTAGCCCTCCCATCAATATCCACGATATTTCATAATATCCGTTTTCCTCGATATTTCACAATACCAAAATAGGGAATAAGGATGTACCAGCGAAGGACGGGATAATGTCAGGAAGTCAAACCTGTAGGTGCCCAACGTAACTTAATCAGACGCCGGGTATATGAATGTGAACAAGATTTTTTTCGGAATTCAGAATTGATTCCGCAAACACCGCGTTAAACCTGGGCAGAAAAGCTCAACCGTACCGGAAAAGCTCAACCGTACCGGAGCTACACATTTGACAATCTCGCTCTTCATTCATCCGAAATTTTCTTTCGCCCCGGCGGCAGAAAATTCTCCCCGGTTACGACGCTTCTGCCAGTCTTCTCCTCAAGATCAACCCGCGCTTTTCGGGCAATGCCGCCACCTTTCTTCCCTGCCACCTTGTTTTCAGGCATGCCGGTGGCCGCCATCGTCTCGGCAATCTGGCGGGTGGAGAGTTCGGCCAGGGCGGTAAAGATCAGCTCTGCTTCGCTCATGTGATCGCGCAGGTTCTGGGTCTTCAGCCCTTTCAGCTTCTTGTGTTCCTTGACAGGGACTCCGGCCCACTCCTGATGTATGATGTTGGTCAGGATGGCAAACTCGCTTTCCTTTTTGATGTCGTGATCTTTCCAGTAATCGGTCAGCTTGTTGCTGGTCTCCTGCCCCATCATCCGCTGCTGTATCCACTTTTCGCTCCTGCCGTGCTGCTGCTAGTACTCCCGTGCCCGGTCCACCGACCGCGCCGGATCGGCCATGTCCTGCATCCGCTCGTAGCCGACCTTGGCCAGCCAGAGCTTTATCGGTTCGGCCTTGGGACTGGGAACGGATTGGATCAGCCGCAGCAGGGTTTCCGGCGTTGCGGCATCTGTCAGGCGCATTTTCCCGTCATCCGCCAGCATTTTCAACTGGTGACAATCTGTCACCGTTTGACTACCTTCCTTGTTTAATCGCTCCTTGAGCTTGTTCCAATACTTTCTGGCCGTTTGAAAGTCTTGTTGCTGCAACAGTGCCCGGATGATATCGACCACAGAGAAATACCAGGTTTCGGCTTCCTCGTTATATACCCTGCGGATTTTGTAATCTTCAAAAATCGCCAGCTTGCTTTGCATTGCAGTTGAACCTCTTATTTGTGTTAGCTAAACCCAGCCCGTGGCTAGGGTGGTTGTAAATTTCTTGTTTTTATCACACTTACCCCCATTAAAGTCAATTATTCCTAAGGATTTATCGAACCATGTTCTTCGTTTCTGAAATCATTCTCCCCACCGTTTTTATCCCCATCTGCTATTAGCCCCCATCAATATTCACGATATTTAGCATAACACCAACTTTCCTTGATATTTCGCAATGAAAAATAATGAAATATCGCATACGCGTAAGTACTTCCTGCATAACTACCTGAAATAATACGTTTCAATAGATTGGCACGCATATCGCTATTACGAGAACAATATCAATGCAAAGGAGAACATCATGGCCAACCTGCTCTATGTCACCTGCAATGTCAGACCTCAGGATAGATCCCGCACCCTTTCGCTTGGCAATGAATTCCTGGAGGAATACCTGCGCAGGAATCCGCAGGACGAGGTGCAGATTCTTGACCTGTACCGCGACAGCATTCAGCGCGTGGATCTGGACGTGCTCAACGTCTGGTGGCGGATCGAACGCGGCGAGGATTACAGCTTCGTCTCGGATGGAGAGCGGAACAAGATCGCCCGGCTTTTTCGTCTCGCCGACCAGTTTCGCAGGTGCGACAAGTACGTCTTCGTCACCTGTAGCCTTAACCTGTGGTTCCCGGCCGAATTCAAGATGTACATAGATGCGATCGGAATTCCCGACCCGACCAACCGCATGACGCCGCTGGCGGCGAAATGCATGCTACCCGGCCAGAGCAGAAAATCCCTGCATGTGCACGCATGCTCGCCTCACGACTTCTTGCAGGAGCAAGAACTGGGTGTTGCCTACCTGCGCTCGGTGCTGAGCTATCTGGGGGTAACCGATCATGAAACGGTGCTCCTGGAGGGTGACGACCCGGAACGGGTATCCGAGGTGGATCACGAAAAGGCACGGCGCAGAATGTTGGATCTTGCCCACCGATTTTGAGAGGAAAAAACGTCGCGCGATATGGGAACCATCGCAGATCCGCTAACGGCGCAGATAAATGAGTTCAAAAAAAAGGAGTCAACACATGCAAGGCACATTCAAAACCATTCTAGTAACTGTTTCCATATTCATTATTGGTATCTCCCTGACCGCCTGCAAAGGTGAGCAGAAGAAGAAGGAATCGAACAGCGAGGCCGTTCCCGTAACCGTGGGAAGGGTCCAGAAGGTTCAGGAGCGGGAAACTATCTCGGTGAGCGGGACGATATCGACACCGAACTCCCCCGCGCAACTGTGTTTCCTCGTTTCCGGCAAGGTCGTGTCCGTTGGGCCACGGGAGGGGGAATACGTAAAAAAAGGTCAGGTCCTTGCTTCCATCGATCCGACCGATTACCGGCTGCCGTTGGCGGCCGCCAGGGCGCAAGCCGACCAGGCCCGCGTCGGTTATGAACGGGCGGAAGACGAATTTAAACGGATGAAGATGCTCTACGACTCCAAAAGCCTGGCACCGAACGACTTCCAGAAATACAAGGCCGCTTATGATTCCGCCAGGCAACAGTACGAGCAGGCGGTTGCATCGGAAAAGCTGTCCCGGAAACATCTGACGGATGGGACCCTGTGTGCGCCCACCAGCGGCTACATCGCGAAACGGTCGATAGAGCCGGGTGATAGCGCCTCTCCGGGCCGCGTCGCCTTCGAGATCGTCCAGATGGACCCGGTTGAGGTGAATGTCGGCGTGCCGGAGACTGACGTGCACCTCATGAGGATCGGACAGAAAGCGGACATCACCATACCCGCCCTCCCGGGGAAGACATTTGAAGGAACGGTGCGTGTCATCAACGTTTCCGCAGACCCCAACACGCGGACCTACATGACCAGGATCAGCGTTGCGAATCGAGAGCATGAGTTGCGCGTCGGCATGGTAGCGGAAGCAACCATCCGCGGGGACCGGACACTAGCCATGGCGACGCTTCCGGGGGATGCGGTGGTGCGTGATCCGCAGGGCGCAACGCAGGTGTACGTCTACTACCCCGACCAGAAGCGCGTCTATGCCAAGCGTGTGGAAATCGGAGCGGCAGTCAACAGGAACGTCGAGATCAAGAGCGGTCTTGACGGCAACGAGCTGATCGTTCTGGCAGGACAGGCGAAGTTGAGAAATGGGTTGACCGTAGAGGCAACAGAACAGACGGTCCGGAAATAAACCGCAACAGCGAGAGGATAAATAATATGAAACCGATAAAGTTTTCGCTTCGCTATCCCGCCGTTACCCTCATTTTGACGGCCATGGTCGTCCTGGTCGGCATGCATGCCTTCCTGAAGATGCAACGGACGGAAGATCCGACTGTCACCATCAGAACCGGACTGGTGGCCGCGATGTACCCCGGAGCGACCTCCGAGCAGGTGGAAAAACAGGTAACCAAGACCCTTGAAAAACACATCTTCAAGTTTCCCGAGGTGCGCAAGGAAAAGACCTATTCCACGAGCCGTCCCGGCGTGGCCATCATCAACGTGGAACTGGAGGACAACGTCAAGAATTCCGACGTCTTCTGGGCCAAGCTGCGCAATGAGTTGAATGTGGTGAAGAGCACCGAGCTCCCCGCCGGCGTCATGGGACCGGTGGTGGACTCCGATTTCGGTGATACCGTCGCCATGCTGGTTGCCATCCATGGCAAGCGCTACGGATATCGGGAGCTGCAGGACTTTGCGGACAAGATCCACGATGAGATGCGCACCGTCCGCGAGGTGGGAAAACTCGTCACCAACGGAAATCAAGCGGAAGAAATCCTGATCACCGGCAGCCTGGAAAGGATGTCGCAGTATTTCGCCGACCCGCGCCAGATAGCGAACGCCCTGAGGCAGCGAAACACCATCCAGAGCGGTGGGCATTTCGACGCCGACCGGTCGAAGGTCTCCATGAGGACCACGGGAATCTTCAATACCGAAGACGAAATCCGCAATGTCCTCGTGGACGTCTCCAAGGATGGCCACCCTCTCTATATCAAGGACTTCGCCAAGGTGGAGCGCCGCTATCAGGACCCGGCGTTCATGGTTCGCTACGACGGCGACCCCTGTCTGCTCCTCTCCGTCGAGATGCAAAAGGGAAAGAATATCGTCGAACTTGGTGAACAGTTGGATACGGTCTTCCAGCGCCTCAAGGTGCTCCTTCCCCCCGACGTCAAGCTGGACCTGGTCGCCAACCAGCCGGGTGTGGTCAAGGAGCGGATCACGAATCTGAGCCACGAATTCCTGCTGGCCATCATTTCCGTGGTTATCGTCACCATCTTGCTCCTGCCGCTGCGGGTCGCTCTCGTCGCTGCCCTGGCCATACCGGTGACCCTGTGCGGCACCCTCGGCGTCATGAACGCGGTGGGGATAGCGCTGCACCAGGTATCCATCGCAGCGCTCATCATGGTCCTGGGGATCGTGGTAGACGACGCCATCGTGATCGCCGACAACTACGTGGAACTCCTGGACCACAAGGTGCCGAAGGCCGAGGCGGCCTGGCGAAGCGCCAGTGATGTCTTTGTCCCGGTCCTCACCGCGACCGTTACCATCATCGCCTCGTTCCTGCCGCTCCTGATCATCACCGGCTCGTCCGGCGAGTTCATCATGGCGCTTCCCATCGCCGTGGCGATCGCATTGGCGGTATCCTTCATCGTGGCGGTCATGCTGACCCCCCTGCTCTGCAGAACATTCATCAAGAAGGGGCTGCACGACCACGACGCCGAGCAGGATCACGGCAAGGAGAGGAAGAGCCTGCTGGACCGGCTCCAGGATACCTACGGGGTCTGGATCAACCGCTTCATGAAAAGGAAGTGGCTGGCCTTCACCCTCGGGGGGAGTGCTATCGCCTTCGGGATCATGCTCTTTGCCCTGGTGCCGCAGCAGTTCTTCCCGTCCGCCGAGCGCGACCAGTTCGTGATCGATGTCTGGATGCCCCAGGGAACGCGGATCGAAGCGACCGACGCGGTCATGGGGCGGATCGAAAAAACCCTTGCGTCGAGCAAAGGTATTGAACACTACGCCACCTTCGTCGGGCAGAGCTCCCCGAGATTCTACTACAACGTCAACCCGCAGCAGCCCGACGGCGCCTACGGTCAGTTCATCGTCAATACCGCCTCGATAGAGGACACCACGCGGCTGGTGAAGGAACTGCGCCCAACGCTGGCAAAAGTGGCGCCGGAGGCGATGGTGATCGTGAAGGAGCTCCAGCAGGGGGCCCAGACGGAGGCGCCCATCGAGGTGCGCATCTCCGGTGACGACATCGGCGAGCTGAAGCGGATTGGGGAAAAGGTGCAGGGGATTCTGGAGGGCGTACCGAATGCACAGTATGTGTTCCGCGACTACTTCAACGATTCATACATGGTGGACATGAAGGTCAACGACGAGCTGGCCAACCGTCTCGGCATAACGGACGCGTCGGTATCGCAGACCATGGCCGGGGCCTTTGACGGCAGTGCAGTCAGCACCTTCTGGGAAGGGGACCGTCCGGTCAGCATCAAACTGCGCCTGGACCCGGCCTCCCGCTCAAGGTTCGCGGACATCGGCAATACCTATCTCAACTCGGAACTGACCCGCGCCAGGGTCCCGCTCCGCGCCGTTGCCCAGCTTGCACCGGAGTGGCAGACCAGCAGGATCGTCCGCAGGAACGGCGTGCGCACCCTGACGATCCGGGCCTTCGCCAAGCCGAGGCACTACGCCTCGAAAATACTGGAGGAAGCAATGCCGCGGATCAAAACGCTGGAACTGCCG
This sequence comes from Deltaproteobacteria bacterium, assembly GCA_021779135.1. Classification (GTDB taxonomy): domain Bacteria; phylum Desulfobacterota; class Desulfuromonadia; order Geobacterales; family Pseudopelobacteraceae; genus CAIPTY01. The sequence continues at coordinate 36,315 of JAJYBH010000006.1, read as the reverse complement.
GCCGGCTACCGGATCGACTACGGCGGCGAGAAATTCAACCAGGACGAGACCTTCCCGCAGATGGTCGGCGCCCTTGGGATCAGCCTGGTGGCGATCTTCCTGGTCCTGCTGGTGCAGTTCAGGAACATATCAGACCCACTGGTGGTGATGGCCTCTATCCCGCTCACCCTGTTCGGGGCGATCTTCGGACTCCTCATCACCCACAACCCCTTCGGCTTCACCGCCTTCATGGGGCTCATCAGCCTGTGCGGCATCGTGGTGAGAAACGGCATCATCCTGGTGGATTACTGCAACGAACGGGTCGCCGAGGGAGAAACCCTGGAGCAGGCGGCACGGGACGCGGGGACCAGACGTCTGCGCCCCATCTTCCTCACCACCATGGCGGCCGCAGTGGGGGTGACGCCGATGATCATCTCCGGGTCGAGCCTCTGGAGCCCGCTGGCAAGCGTCATCGCCTTCGGCCTCATCTTCTCGATGTTCTTCACGCTCCTGGTTGTCCCGGTCATCTTCGTGGTCGTCAAATCCCTCGTTGCCAAGGATGGGGCCGGCACGTCAGCTGCTGTCGTCACCGCAATGATCGCACTATGTACCCTTTTTGCAACGGGAGGGGAGGCCTCGGCAGAGCCGCTGAAGCATTCCCTGACGCTGTCGCAGGCGGTCGGACTGGCTCTGCAGCAGAACTCGGTGCTCAAAATCGGCCGGGCAAAGGTGACGGAGAGCGATCAGAAAATCGTCTCGGCGCGGGCTCAATATTTTCCGTTCCTTTCCAACAACACCAAATATATGGCCATGTCCGACAAGCAGCTTGTCACCATACCGGCGGGCAGCCTGGGAAATGTTGGCGGCGGGCCTTTCCCCAACAACGATGTGAAGTTGAGCCAGAGTCGCTCTAGCGTCCTCTACAGCGAAACGACCCTGGCGCAGCCGACGACGCAGCTGCTCAAGATTCATGAAGCCAACCAGATTGCCCGGGCGGATCGCGCCATTGCGCAAGCGGAGCTGACCAGGTCGGCAAACGAGACGGTCCTTGCGGTGCACCAGCTCTATTACGCGCTGCTGGTTGCGGACAAGGAAAGGGATGCCGCCCAGGCCTCGCTCAGTGCGGCACAGGAGAGCCTGCGCGACGCCGAGGAGGCGGTAAAGGCGGGGAATGTGCTCGATGTTGCCGTAATCTCGGCCAAGGCCAATCTGCTCCAAGGCAGACAGGCGCTCATTGCAGCGGAAAACCGCATCTCGGACGTAACCTCTGAGCTCAACGAGCTGTTGGGACTGCCGAGTGACGCGATCCTGGAAGTGACCGAGGCGGGTTTGCCGGAGCAGACGGAACTGTCAAAAGTCCAGTCCTATGAGGAGGCCAGAACGCGAAACGGCGAACTGCTTGCTGCTCGCAAAACCCTGGAAAAGTCGCAGCACGCGGTGAAGGCGGCCAAGTACGAGTACATCCCCGACGTGACGATCTTTGCCAAGCACGGCTACCAGGACGGAGCGCCGTTTCTGAAGGACAACATTGGCATCTTCGGGGCCGAACTGACCTGGAATATTTTCGACTGGGGGAAACGGAAAGGCGAAATCGGCCAGCGAGTCGCCCAGCTGTCACAAGCGGAAGAGAACCTGGCGCGGATCGACAAGCGGATCGGGATTGAACTCGATAAGGTGTACCGGAAGCTTGACCGCTCGAAACAGATGATGGACGTTGCCCGCGAGGCGCTCTCCCTGTCCCAGGAGAACGCACGGCTCAGTGAAAACGGCATCAAGGCGGGGACTGTCACGACGGCAACGCATGCCGAAGCGGTTGCTGCACTGAAAAAAGCGGAGATGGAGGAGCTACAGGCTTCGCTGCAATACCGTCTGGCCCGGGCCGAGCTAGACCGGATCACTGGGGTGCTTGCATCAAGCCGGTAGGGATTGGGAGAAAGGGATCAGCTATGAAAATTGCGGGAACTATGCTCATTTGCTTCTTTCTGCTTACACCAGCTTTTGCCTGGAGAGGCAGCGCAGATTATGGTTATCCGATTGACGACTCCTACGCAGCGACGATTCTGGGCACTCCGCAGAACTTGAGGCCTGAGCTTCGCGGGGAGATTCCGGTCAAGACCATGGTCCTGGAAACGGATTTGAAGAAGCCGGAGATCTTCTTTTATGACCATGGGCTGCGCTACACGGCAGCGTTTCAGGACCGGAAGGCTCCCCTGATCTTCCTCATTGCGGGGACCGGTGGCAGCAGCAAGTCGTCGAAGATGCTTGCACTCGTGAACAACCTGTACCGCGCTGGTTTTCATGTCGTTGCGCTTCCTTCTCCGACCTCCTCCAACTTCATCATCAATGTCTCAACCAGCCATGTGCCGGGGAATTTGACAGAAGATGCCGCTGATCTCTATCAAGCCATGGAGCAGATCTGGAACGTATCCAAGGGACATATCGAAGTCTCCCGTTTTCTCCTCGCCGGATACAGCCTCGGCGGGACCGAGGCTGCCTACGTTGCCAAGCTGGACGAAGAGCGTAAGGTCTTTGATTTCCGCAGGGTGTTGATGATCAATCCCTCGGTGAGCCTGTACACCTCTGTATCGAGAATAGAGGGGCTATTGGACGACATCCCGGGAGGTCACCGGAGGGTCGGAGCATTCTTCAACCGCGTGATGACGAAAAGTACCAATTTCTACCGTAAGGGGGCTTTCGTCGGCATTGACGATGACTTTCTCTACTCCGCCTACCAGGCCCGGCTCCTGGACCGGAACGAAGCAGGGGGGCTGATCGCGGTTTCCTTCCGCATCGGCTCCGCCGGGATGATCTTCACCTCCGACGCCATGACCAACGGCGGCTATGTCATCCCGAAGAACAAGGCGTTGAAAAACAGCGATGCCCTGGACGACTATTTCTGGACCTGTCTGCACCTCTCCTTCCTCGACTACTTCAACGAGTATTTCTACCCGTATTTTCAGAGCAGGCAACCCGGCCTCTCCCGGGAGGAGCTCATCGAAGCGCTGAGTCTCAAAAGCATCGAAAGCTACCTTGCCTCCTCCACAAAAATTGGCGTTATTACCAACGAGGACGATTTCATCCTGGCTCCGGGGGAACTCGACTATCTGCGCCGGGTTTTCGGCCCCCGGATCAAGATCTATCCCTGTGGCGGGCATCTCGGCAACCTTGAGTACCGCGACAACATGGCCTTTCTGATCGACAGGCTGGGCTCGGCTACATGGTAAGGAGCTGAAAATGAATTACATGGTAAAAATTGCGCTCACCCTTGGATTATCCCTGTTTTTAACCGGCTGTGCCGCAAGCAACGCGCATATCGCTTCAGAAATCCAGCCCTTGCACACGGTGAGCGAATTCAGCGACGACGAGAGCGTTTCGCACACGCGCGATCCATGGGAAGGCTTCAATAAAGGCATGTACAAGTTCAACTATGAGGCCGACCGCTTTTTCTTCCTCCCGGTGGTCAATGCCTACGAAGCGGCAACTCCCGGTTTTGTTCAGACCGGCGTCAGCAATTTTTTCGCCAACATCCGCGAGGTTCGGACCTTATACAACAGCATCCTGCAAGCAAAAGGGAAGAAGTCCCTGGTGACCTTCGGCCGGTTTCTGACCAACTCGACCATCGGGATCGGCGGGCTTTTCGATCCGGCGACCTCCTTTGGCTGGCGGCAGCAGCACGAGGACTTCGATCGCACCCTGGAAACCTGGGGGGTCGGTACCGGCCCGTATCTGGTCCTGCCGCTTCTCGGTCCGAGCACGGTTCGCAATGCCGGCGGACTCGCCGTCGATGGGGCGGTCCGTTGGGCGATCGTGGGCAGTATTGATCCTTTTGGAGGGACCGGGGCCAGCAGTGAGATCGAGACCGGGGCCACCGCTCTTGAGGCAGTGGATCTGCGCCACAGGCAATGCTTCCGCTACTACGAAAGCGACTACCCCTTCGAATACTACATGGTTCGCTACATCTTCAGCGAGCGGCGGGAGTTTACAACCATCAAGTAAGGCTGGGGTAGGGGATTCGCCGAGTCCCAGGCCCGGGCGGCACGGCAGAGTTTTCAATTGCGCGGAAAAAAGGAGTGATCAAAATGAAAGGTGATCAAGGAGAAGAAAAGCGGCCACATCCAGCATACGCCGACCCGATATATCGCATCAGCAAACTTGCTTCTTCAGCCCGTAAACCTCTTGCCGTGTCCCCTGACACTAAGCTGGAAGAAGTCGTTACTCATTTGCTCACCAATGACTTTTCCCAGTTGCCGGTAATGACGAGCGGAAGAGACGTCAAAGGAATTATTACGTGGACATCTATCGGTAGCCGCCTGGCTATGGGTAAGTATTGTTCGGTAGCTCGTGAGTTAATGGAGCAACACCAGGAGATTCGTTCTGATGCATCGTTTTTTTCAGCAATCGGCATAATTGCGGAACACCAGTATGTGCTGGTTCGCGGACACGATCAGAAGATTACCGGCATCGTGACAGCAAGTGACCTGAGTCTGCAGTTTCAACAACTGGCAGAGCCATTCCTGTTGCTTGGAGAAATCGAAAACCACGTGCGGCAAGTCATCAGCCAACGGTTTACTCCCAAAGAATTAGAGTCTGCAAAAGACCCGACAGATACAAAACGCGTCGTCGCCTCCGTTGCCGATCTTTCGTACGGAGAGTACATACGGTTGCTTGAAAACCAGGAACGATGGGACAAGCTGAACATTACCGTTGATCGTAAAACCTGTATGGAGAAGTTTGAGAGTGTCAGGAAAATCAGAAATGACGTCATGCATTTTGACCCGGAGGGAATACCCGAGAAGGATTTGATGACACTGCGTGAGTTTGCCCGCTTCCTTCAGAGGCTGCAGATTATTGATGTAATAAATGTTGAGTCAGTCACGAGAATAATGAAGTAGGAGAAGTTTGACAAGTGCGGCTCACACGGGTTTGGCGTGGTATTTCTCATGCTGAGGTGTCTCCCTTCCTGCCAAACGATCGGCAACCGCCCACCTAAGCTTTATTTTCCTTGTGCGTACGTCACGGTAGGCGGAACATGAAAATCTCGGAGAATGGATTGATAACGATGAAAGGTTAAAAAGAAGAGAAAAAGGTGAAGGAAAAAGGGAAAGAAAAATCCATGCACGAAAACTTTATTACGGCATTTGCTACGGCACAAAGAAAAAGGGCCTACAGAGATAATCTGTAAGCCCTTGTTGTTTTTGGCTCCCCATCGCGGACTCGAACCACGGACAAGGTGATTAACAGTCACCTGCTCTACCGACTGAGCTAATGGGGAATAGGAAGTGACTTAATTAGCAAATATGGTGGGTGGAGTCAAGCCTAAAATTCAGTCGCCCGGTTGAGGATTTGCAATAAGATTTTGGATACTGTGACTATCTGTTTAAAATCAACGAAATAGCGGGTCAGCGCGGAATGATTCCCAATCAGTATGTGTCTCCTGATTTGTGATAGCAGTTGAAATCAGCGCAGGCATTGACAGGCTGCATTCAACCGCAATGGGAATGCTGGCTGGAACGGGAAGAAACTTTCTGTAAATCCGCGGATAAGAATTTTTATTGCACTCTTTAACAAAAGGCTAACTTTGTTGTAGACAACGGTTATTTTGAGCTATATATAGGTAAATCTCATTTTAGGAGGACTTATGACCAAAGTAGAGCTCGTAGCAAAGATTGCAGAAGATGCCGGGTGTACAAAAGTTCAGGCAGAGAAGGCGCTGAACAGCTTTATTGCTGCAACCACCGCAGCCATCAAGAGCGGTGAGAAGGTTACTCTGGTCGGTTTCGGTACCTTCAGCGCGGTGACCCGTGCCGCCCGTACCGGCAGAAACCCCCAGACCGGCAAGGCTATCAAGATCGCCGCCAAGACGAACGGCAAATTCACCCCAGGTAAGGCGCTGAAGGATCTCACCGCCAAGCCGGCAAAGGCTGCACCGAAGGCTAAGGCTCCTGTTAAAAAGAAATAGTCCATAACCCGCAGGCCGCACAAATTTGTGCAAAAGACCCGCTTCCAAGTCATGGAAGCGGGTCTTTTAGTTGTGCGCCAAACGTATTTGATTGAACGCCTGCTAGGGTAACTCCGTTGATCCCATCAGGTAGCGGTCGCACTCCCGCGCCGCGCCACGCCCCTCATTGAAGGCCCACACCACGAGGCTCTGACCACGGCGACAGTCACCGGCTGCAAACACACCCGGCAGGCTGGTAGCGTATTTTTCGTAGTCGGCCTTGATGTTGCTGCGCGCATCACGCTCCAATCCCAGTGATTCGATCAATGGCTGCTCGGGTCCGAGGAAGCCCATGGCCAACAGGACCAGTTGAGCGGGCAGGACCTTTTCAGTGCCGGCCAACGGCTTCGGAATGAACTGACCCTTGTCATTTTTTTCCCAGCTCACCTGAACGGTGTGAACCGATGTGACATTGCCGCTCGCGTCACCCTCGAACTTGGTGGCGGTTGTGAGGTAGACGCGTGGATCGGCGCCAAACAAGGCGGCAGCCTCTTCCTGGCCGTAGTCGGTTTTGTGGGTTTTGGGCCATTCCGGCCAGGGGTTGTCGGCGGCCCGCTCGTCCGGCGAGCGCGGCATGATCTCCAGTTGGCTGACCGTGCGACAACCGTGGCGGAGGGATGTGCCGACGCAGTCGGTACCGGTGTCGCCGCCGCCGATGATGATGACATCCTTGCCCTTAGCCGAGATGAAGTCGTCACTCTTGGCAAGCAGCGCCTGGGTGTTGGCGGTCAGGAAGTCCATGGCGAAATGGATGCCCTTCAGGTTGCGACCCTCGACCGGGAGGTCGCGCGGCAGGGTGGCTCCGGTTGTCAGTACCACGGCGTCAAATTCACTGCGCAGCTTTTCCGTGGGGTACGCGGCGCCGCCTACTTCGGTGTTGCAGACGAACCTGATCCCTTCTTCCTCCAGTAGCGAGATGCGGCGCAGCACAACCTGGCGCTTGTCGAGCTTCATATTGGGTATGCCGTACATGAGCAGGCCGCCCGGCAGGTCAGCGCGCTCGAAGACGGTCACCGTGTGACCGGCCTTGTTGAGCTGGGCGGCTGCCGACAGGCCGGCAGGGCCGGAACCGACGACCGCCACCTGCTTGCCGGTCCGGGTTGCCGGCGGTGCCGCCACGATCCAACCCTCTTCAAAGCCGCGCTCGACAATGCTGACCTCGATGTTCTTGATGGTGACGGCCGGGTCGATGCTGGCCAATGTGCAGGAGCCTTCGCAGGGGGCCGGGCAGACCCGTCCGGTAAATTCAGGAAAGTTGTTGGTCTTGTGCAGCCTGTCCAGCGCCAGGTGCCAGAGGTTGCGATAGATCAGGTCGTTCCATTCGGGTATCAGGTTATTGACCGGACAACCGCTGGCCATACCGCTGATCAGGACACCCGTGTGGCAGAAGGGTATGCCGCAGTCCATGCAGCGAGCGCCCTGCTTGCGCAAGTCTGCCTCGGGCATGTGCAGGTGGAACTCGTCCCAGTCCTTGATGCGCTCCAAAGGTGACCGGTCAGTCGGTACCTCGCGAGGATATTCCATAAATCCGGTTGGTTTTCCCATGTTCGTTTCCTATGTCATTAGTTGAAAATTAGTGTCGTGATTACCTGTCACCTGACCCGGCCTGCTAATGGGCCGCGATGTGGGAGTTTTCTTCAAAGGCCGCAGCCAGTGCGTCATCACCGCTCAGGCCCGCGGACTGGGCCCGTTCCAGTGCCTGGAGCACGCGCTTGTAATCCATCGGCAGAACCTTTACAAACCTGTTCTCGTATCCATCCCAGTTGTCCAGGACCATTGCCGCCCGGTTACTCCCGGTGAGTTCGGCATGTTTCTCGATCATGTCCCGGATGGTCGCTTTATCTCCATCGTCAGGCTGCTCCAGGCCGACCATTTCTCTATTGCAGCGGCTGGCGAAATCTCCCTGCTCATCCAGTACATAGGCTATCCCGCCGCTCATGCCGGCCGCGAAGTTGCGTCCGGTCGAACCGAGTACTACGACGGCACCGCCGGTCATGTATTCGCAGCCGTGATCACCGACCCCCTCGACAACCGCATTGACGCCGGAGTTACGGACGCAGAAGCGTTCGCCGGCCATGCCGCGGATGTAGGCCGTGCCGCTGGTGGCGCCATACAGGGCCACGTTGCCGGCAATGATATTCTCTTCGGCCTTGAATGGCGAACCCTCGGGCGGATAGACAACAATCGTTCCGCCGCTGAGACCCTTGCCGAGGTAGTCGTTGGCATCTCCCGAAAGTTCCAGGGTGATCCCCCGCGGTATGAAGGCGCCGAAGCTTTGCCCGGCAGAGCCGTTGAAACGCAGCTTGACGGTTCCCTCCGGTAGCCCCTGGGCCCCATGGCTGCGGGTGATCTCGTTGCCGAGGATGGTTCCCACCACGCGGTCGACGTTGGTGATCGGGAGTTCGGCGCTGACCTTTTCGCCCCGTTCGATGGCCGGCCGGCAGATATCCAGCAGCCTGGTCATGTCGATGGATTTCTCCAGGCCGTGGTCCTGCTGTTCGGTGCAGTAGCGTCCGACTTCCAGGCCGACCTGCGGCTGGTGCAGGATGTTGCTGAAATCGAGCCCCTGGGCTTTCCAGTGATCGATGGCTTTTCTGGCTTCCAGCAGATCGACCCGGCCGACCATCTCGTTAAGGGTGCGGAAGCCTAGTTGTGCCATGATCTCGCGCAGTTCCTGGGCCACGTAGCGCATGAAGTTGACTACGTGCTCCGGCTTTCCGGTGAAATTCTTGCGCAGGAGCGGGTCCTGGGTCGCCACGCCGGTCGGGCAGGTATTGCTGTGGCAGACGCGCATCATGACGCACCCCAGTGTCACCAGCGGGGCGGTGGCGAAGCCGAATTCCTCGGCCCCCAGCAGGGCGGCGATGGCCACATCGCGGCCGGTCTTCAGCTGGCCATCGGCTTCGATGACGATCCGGCTGCGCAGGTTGTTCAGGAGCAGGGTCTGGTGTGTCTCGGCCAGGCCGAGCTCCCAGGGAAGGCCGGCGTGCTTGATGCTGGAGATGGGCGAGGCGCCGGTACCGCCGTCATAGCCGCTGATCAGCACGACATCGGCATGGGCTTTGGCCACTCCGGCGGCAATCGTGCCGACGCCGACCTCGGAGACCAGTTTGACGCTGATGCGGGCGCGCCGGTTGGCGTTCTTCAGGTCGTGGATCAGCTCCGCCAGGTCCTCGATGGAGTAGATGTCGTGGTGCGGCGGCGGCGAGACCAGTCCGACACCCGGCGTGGTATGACGGGTCTTGGCGATCCAGGGATAGACCTTGGTGCCGGGCAGTTCGCCCCCCTCGCCCGGTTTTGCGCCCTGCGCCATCTTGATCTGCAGTTCGCCGGCGTTGCTCAGGTAGTTGCTGGTGACGCCGAAGCGCCCCGAGGCCACCTGCTTGATGGCGCTGTTCTTGGAGTCCCCCTGCGCGTTGGTCCAGGTGAAGCGTTCGGGATCCTCGCCACCTTCGCCGGTGTTGGATCGCCCGCCGATGCGGTTCATGGCGATGGCCAGGGCCTCGTGAGCCTCCTTGCTGATGGAGCCGTAGGACATGGCGCCGGTCTTGAAGCGCTTCATGATCTCTTCGACCGGTTCGACCTCGTCGATCGGAACCGAAGGGATGTTCTTCCGGAACTCCAGCAATCCGCGCAGAGTGTAGAGTTTCGTGTTCTGCTCGTCTATCAGTGAGGAAAATACCTTGAATTCCCGATAGTCGCCGGTGCGGACCGCTTTCTGGAGCGAGGTGATCGTGAGCGGGTTATACTGGTGCTCCTCACCGTCCTTGCGCCACGAATAAACGCCGCCCGGGGCGAGTATTGCCTCGGGGGCCACGCGCTCGGGATAGGCCCGTGCGTGGCGCTCCATCAGCTCGCGGGCGATCCCCTCGATATCGGTCCCCCCGATACGCGACGGCGTCCAGGTGAAATAGCGGTCGACAACGGAGTGATGCAGGCCGACCGCCTCGAAGATCTGCGCGCCGCGGTAGCTCTGCACGGTGGAGATGCCCATCTTGGCCATGGTCTTGACGACCCCTTTGATGGAGGCCTTGATGAAGTTCTTGACCGCTTTCTTGTGGTCAAGATCCGGAAGCAGACCCTGTTGGATCATGTCGTCCAGGGATTCGTAGGCCAGATAGGGGTTGATGGCGTTGACGCCATAACCGAGCAGTACGGCAAAATGATGCACTTCGCGCGGTTCGCCCGACTCCAGGATCAGTGAAACCCGGGTGCGGGTGCCGCTGCTGACAAGGTGGTGATGCAGGCCTGACGCGGCCAGCAGTGCCGGGATCGCGGCGTTGTTTCTATCCACGCCACGATCGGAAAGTATCAGGATGTTGCTGCCGTCCTCGACCGCCTGATCAGCGGCCGTAAATAGCGCCTGCAACGCCTTTTCCATGGCCGCCGGCCCCTCCGCCGCCGGGAAAAGCAGCGACAGAGCCGCAGGTTTGAATCCGGCGAGGTTGATCCGGCGCAATTTTTCCAGCTCCTGATTGCTGAGCAGGGGGTGCTCCAGCCTGATCATCCGGGCGCTGGCCGCGGTCGGTTCAAGCAGGTTGGCCTCCGAACCGATCAGGGAAACCGTCGAGGTGACGATCTCTTCGCGAATCGGGTCGATCGGGGGATTGGTGACCTGGGCAAACAGCTGCTTGAAGTAGTTGTACAGCAACTGCGACTGGTCGGAAAGCACCGCCAGCGGGGTGTCGGTACCCATGGAACCGAGCGGCTGCATGCCGTCAAGGGCCATAGGTCCCAAAACAACACGCTGATCTTCATAGGTATAACCGAAGGCCTGCTGGCGCTGGGTCAGGGATCCGCCTTCAGGCGGGTGTATCTCGGCGGCATAGGGGAGGTCTTCCAGCGGAATATGGTTGTCCTTCAGCCACTGGGCGTAGGGGCGGGCCGCCGCAAGTTCCTGCTTGATCTCCTCGTCAGGCACGATGCGCCCCTGCTCCGTATCGACCAGGAACATGCGGCCCGGTTGCAGGCGCCCTTTCTTGAGCACCTTCTCCGGCTCGACCGGGAGCACGCCGGCTTCGGAGGCCATGATGACCAGGTCATCGCTGGTGATGTAGTAGCGTGATGGACGGAGCCCGTTGCGGTCCAGAACGGCACCGATACTGCGTCCATCGGTAAAGACGATCGCGGCCGGGCCATCCCACGGTTCCATCAGGCAGGAGTGGTACTCGTAAAAGGCCCTTTTCTCCTCGCTCATGTCGGCGTGGTTTTCCCATGGTTCCGGCACCATCATCATCACGGCGTGGGGCAGCGAACGGCCGCCCATGACCAGCAGTTCCAGGCAGTTGTCGAACATGCCCGAGTCTGACCCGTTGGTGTTGATGATCGGCAGGGTCTTCTTGATGTCATCGCCGAACAGCTCGCTGGAGAAAAGGTTCTGACGGGCGTTCATCCAGTTGACATTACCCCGCAGGGTGTTGATCTCGCCGTTATGGGCCAGAAAATGGTAGGGGTGGGCCCGATCCCAGCTCGGAAAGGTGTTGGTGGAAAAACGGGAGTGCACCAGCGCCATGGCGCTGACCATCTCCGGGTCGCGCAGTTCAGGGTAGTACTGGTCCACCTGAACCGGCATGAGCATGCCCTTGTAGATGATGGTACGGGTAGACAGGCTGGATACATACCAGCTCTCGTCAACGCCGGCCCGTTGGATCTCGTTGATGGCCCGCTGGTTGATGATGTACAGTTTGCGGTTGAAGGCCTGTTCATCGGCACAGGAGGCCGGGCGTTTGAGAAATAATTGCCGCACCTGCGGCTCACCGGCCTTGGCGGTCTCGCCAAGCGATGAGTTGTTGGTGGGTACTTTACGCCAGCCGATAATTTCCACTTTCTCCTCTGCCAGGATCTTTTCGAGGATATGGCGGGCGCTGTTGCGCTCTGTTGCATCGGGTGATGTGAAGATCATGCCGACACCATACTGGAACGGCTCGGGCAGCTCTATTCCCAGAGGCGCGCATGCCTTGCGCAGGAAGCTGTCCGGGATCTGCATGAGGATGCCAGCGCCATCCCCCGTATTCGGTTCACAACCACAGGCGCCGCGATGATCCAGATTGACGAGCACGGTCAGTGCCTGCTGAATAATTTCGTGTGACTTGATGCCCTTCATGTTGGCGACGAATCCGACGCCACAGGCGTCGTGTTCAAAGCTCGGATCGTAGAGGCCCTGTTTTTTGGGTGATCGGATGTTTTTCATCTGGTAACCTTCACACGTATTTTTTTGCATGTTAGTAGTTTTTGGTGCGGACGGGAATTTAAATTATAGCAGGTAACGTGCCACATTGGAACCAAACCGATGCAGCGGGCCGACTCAAGTTACATATCAGACGGTTATGCATTTTCGCCGTCATTTACTGTGGGTGCATGATCATGATCCTGTTTCTGGATTGAGTTGCTTTGATACACAGTTGAGTATTTTGTGATGTTGATCGTGTAAAACGGAGCATGTTTGCTGTGTTGCCCAAAATGGGGAATTGGCGGCAAGGATGCCAACGTAGTCTTGTAATCACGGCGGCGCATGGTATAGTTCCCGATAGTGAACTTTTCCCGGAGGGAGTATGGATACCAGCAGCAGGAGAACATTCCTTGGAGTCTGTCTAGGAGGGGTTGTAGCGGGCTTTTCTGCGGCGGTGCTGTGGCCGCTGTACCGCTATCTGGCTCCCCGCTCCGGCGGCGAACTCACCACCAGGGTGGTCATCGCTGAAAAAGATGTGCCCGAAGGTGAAGCAAAATTCTTTGAATATGCCGGCGCATCGGCGGTGCTGGTCAGAAAAAAGGGCGGTGAACTGGTCGCGCTGTCGGCCGTCTGCACTCATCTGGGCTGCATCGTGCAGTGGGAGAAGGAAAAACAGGATTTTCTCTGCCCCTGCCACGCCGGCCGCTATACTCCCGACGGAACGGTGATTTCCGGTCCGCCACCCAAACCGCTCGCCAAACTACCCTTTTCCGTGGCCAACGGCGAAATTACCGTGGGTTAAAAACCAGGAGGCTGCATGGATTTGCTCAAGCGACTGTATAAGTGGGTTGACGTGCGTATCGGCGCGGACGAGGTTGTGAAGAAAGAACTGACCGGCTACCTTCTGCCGAGAAACATCAATGTCTGGTATTCCATGGGGAGTGTCCTGCTGGTGATATTCAGTCTGCAGGTGATCTCCGGGATGCTGCTGCTGATCTATTATGTCCCTGATGCGGACAAGGCCTTCAAGAGCGTCAGCTACATCATGAACAACGTCCCCTATGGCTGGCTGTTCCGGCTGATCCACGCCGTGGGTTCGAACATGATGGTGCTGGTGCTGCTGCTGCACATGCTTTCGGTGCTGTTCATGGGGAGCTACAAGAGCCCGCGCGAGTTCAACTGGCTGACCGGATTCATCCTTTTGACCCTGGTACAGGGAATCTCGCTGACCGGATATCTGCTCCCCTGGAGCCAGCTCTCCTTCTGGGCCACGACCGTGGCCACCAACAGCGCCAACGCCATTCCGGTGGCCGGGCCGTATCTGGTGGAATTCCTGCGGGGCGGCAAGCTGGTCGGGCCTCCCACTATCGGGCGTTTCTTCGCCCTGCACGTGGCGGTCATCCCGGCCGGGATCGCCGCCCTGATCGCCGCACACCTCTTTGTCCTCAAGCGCACCGGGGTATCGACGCCCCCCTTCGGCCGGGGAGACACCACCAATCAGTGGAAAGCAGATAGCTACCGCTACGAGGACCACCCGGGCGGGATTCCCTTTTTCCCCAACTACGCGCTGGAGGATCTGCGTTCGGTCTTCATCTATCTGGCCATCTTTCTGGCGGTGGTGTTTTACTATCCGTACCTCTTTTTTCCGAAGGATGCCTTTCTCCCCGCCAACTCTCTGGTGACGCCGGCCCACATCAAGCCGGAATGGTATTTCCTGGCCAACTACCAGACCCTGAAGCTCTTTCCGAACGAGTTGATCGGCCTGTCGGTGCAGGCGGTCGCCATGACCTTCCTGGCCCTGCTCCCCTTCATCGATCGCGGCCGGGAGCGACATCCCCTGAAACGCCCGTTGTTCCTGGCATGCGCTATCGGGGGCCTGCTGCTCTGGATCGGACTCTCCATCTGGGGGCACTACTCATGAGATACCGGGAAAAAGCCAAGTTGAAACTGAGTATTCTGACGGTTCTGGCTGTTCTGGTTGCGATGACTATGAGCAACACCGGGGCGCATGCCGATGAGATCGTTTGTATCAGCTGTCACGGCGCCATGCCGGGAAAATACGGCGAACCGGTCAAGCTCTGGCGGGGGAGCATTCACGAGGAGAACGGCATCGCCTGCAATGCCTGCCACGGCGGAGATCCCAGGGATGCCGCCAATGCCATGAAGAAGGAGCGCGGTTTCCTGGGCGCACCCACCTATAATGAAGTGCCGGGGTTCTGCGGCCGCTGCCACGTGGGTGTGCTGAAGGATTACCTGGCCAGCCGCCATGGCCGCGCCCTGGCTACGGGGGGGCCGAACTGCGTTGTCTGCCACGGCAACCACCATGTTGTCAAGGCATCTCTGGAACTGATCAACGAGAAGTCCTGCAGCCGCTGCCACAGCTATGACCGGGCGAAGCTGATCAAGGGAGCCATGCAGGAGACCGAAGGGATCATCGTTGCCCTGGATTCCCGCATTGAGGGATACAAGCAGCAGGGCACGGATACGGACCGCCTGGAAAAGGAGCTCTTTTCACTGCGCAACCGTTTTCATTCGCTGTTTCACAATGTGGATGTCACGAAGGTCACCGCTGAATCGGCCACGATCCAGGCTGAATTGAAAAAGCTTGCGACGGCGCTCAACGGGCTGGATGAACAGCGGCAGCGGCGCAAGGTAGGCGGCGCCGTGGCGGTGGCCATAGCCCTGGCGGCCGCTCTGCTGGCGCACCTGATGCGGAAGACGTACGAGTGATCTGATTCGGTTGGATCACCGGGATGAAAAAGCCGCTGCCCCGTGATGGGCAGCGGCTTTTGTGTTGGAAAGACCAACTTGGTGGGTGGTGAGTGGGTCTCACTGTACTACGTCTGGTCGGGCAGGTCAGAGTTCATCTCCGGGGAGGGGGGGGCGGTCCTTAGCCTTGGACATGACCCGGTCGAAAGCCTCGCGGCTGCCTTGTGCTGCCAACGCGTCCAGATAGTCCTCGGTAGCAAGCGCAGAAATTTTCTCTGCAAGTGCGGTAGCAACAAGTTGATTGACGGAAATGTGCTCGCTCTTGGCCAGCTGTCTGGCCGATTTATGCAGATAATCGGGAAGTCTCAAACTCATGGTACTCATATCATTCCTCCATAATTCTTTATGAACCAGCCCGGAGTGACAGCCCGGATTCCAAAGCGGTCACTCCCCTCAAAATCCTTGGTATTATGTGTAACTATAAAATCTACACCGGCAGTAACCGCAACTTCCAGCACCATGTCATCATTCGGGTCTTTGAGGTATGGGCGCCAAAGGTAATGAATTTTCAGGCGCTCAGCTTGATTTACAATAAAGCCAAGAAATGCCTTGATGTCTGCTTGGGTTAATTGAAGTACATTCCGGTGTCTTGTCAGCACATCTTCGTATTCCAGAACCAGTGTGACCGATATACATGGAATAATTAAGCCGTCACGCACCATATTCATAAGAACGTGCGAAGCACCGCTTGATGAATAAAGCGCGGCGTACAATATATTTGTGTCAATTACGACGCGAGCTGTTTCCATGGTGGTATCGTATATGATATCTAGATCAGTGTCAAGGAAGGGTGTGATCTGTTACCAGGCTACAGTCAGTGATTCTATCGAACCGCCCAGTGCGGACTCGCATGCCGGGTGGTGTGGGGGCTGGGGGGAGAAAAACCCCCGGCTACCCGATTGCCGCTGACAGAATAACTTATAAAAATTTATCCAAATTTCTTTTCAATTTCAAAGGCAACTCATTCTTGTGGCATATTTACATAATTGAGCATGCCCAACATAAACTCTGCAACTTCATCGATTGTTGTCATGTAAACTCTCCGCTCCTGATTGATTATTGTACTGCCACTACATGCCAAACCTAAAATTTAGTTTTGTCTGGCATTGCAATTTTAATAGAGCTGTCCCTAGTTCAAAGTCTGTCCAGCAACTCTGCCAGAATCACCTCCTCCGCTGGTTTTCTGTCCAACCAATCATTATTGACCAGATCCGGCCAACATTCTTTTTGAGAGTGATGGCTGACAAATACGGCGTAACCGGTTTAAATACAACATATTTATTTCAAGCTTTTCAGGAGCCGATGCAACCCCTGCGGGGTGCAGTCAAAGGTCTCCACGCGACAACCCAGTCGGGTTCCCAGTTCAGCCAAAGTGACATCATCCAGAAAGACCCCTTCCCCCTCTTTCAACATCACATCCGGCACCAACAGGGCCCTGCCGACCTCCACGCCCGACAGAGCTGCGACAATGTCGTTGCCGGCAACCAGACCGCTGACGGTCACGCTCTCTCCGAAGAGGCGGTTCTCCACGGCCACCGGGACGATGTCCAGTCCGGTCTTACGGCCCAGTTTCTCCAGAAACGCCCCGACAAAAGGGTAGGAAGAGACACCGGTTGTCACGGTTACCCGGAAATCACCTATCGCTCGTGCGGTCCGCTCGGTTGTGGCGGCTTCACGCAGGAAGAGCGGCACCATGCCGACGCCGTTTTCGATCTGGGGCAGGTCGCCGTATTCCCGCAGGGGAGGGAAGGGGAGCCCGGCCTTGAGATAGAACTCGTCCGCCAGGAACAGAAACGGTTCACCGAGGCTTTTTCTGAGTGTCCTGGAGCGCGGCCCCCATTCCGACACGAATTTTGCGGCATATTCGCCATCTATTGCATCGAGCCGCGGCAGGTTCCGGCGGTGACGGGTCAGGCCAAGCGGAACGATGGCCAGGGACCGCACGGCCGGGTAGAGTGCGGCCAGGTCGGATACGGTACGCTCCAGTTGCGGGCCGTCGTTGATGCCCGGACAGAGCACAACCTGCGTATGCAGGGTGATGCGGGCCGCGGCCAGTGCTTTTATCTGTTCCAGGATCGGAGGGATTCCTGATGTCCCCAGCAGCTGTTCGCGCAAGAAAGGATCAGTGGCATGGACCGAGATATACAGGGGGGAAAGCCGCTGTTCGGCGATCCGGTTCAGTTCGACGCTGGTTATATTGGCCAGGGTGACATAATTGCCGTTGAGAAAGGAGAGGCGGTAGTCCTCGTCCTTGACGTACAACGGTCTGCGCAGGCCCTTGGGGAGCTGGTGGACGAAGCAGAAGACACAGTTGTTGCGGCAATTGGCCGGCGTCGGCGGGGCGAAGGTCAGCCCGAGAGGTTCACCCGTTTCACGCTCGACCTCCAGTTCCCATTCTTCGCCATCCTGCCTGGCGATCTCCAGCAGCAGGTTTTCCTCGGAGGAGGTGTAGTAACTGTAGTCGATGATATCGCGCAGGGCATGGCCGTTGACTGCCAGCAGACGGTCACCCGCCCGCAGCTCGAACTCAGCGGCGATCGAGCCGGGTGCAACGCCTTCGATCAGCAGGCCGCTCATGGGGCTCCGCGATAAAATTCTGATTCTCGATACCAGATTGTCAGCGAACGGAGGAATACCTGCAGCACTGCGGTGACCGGGACGGCCAGCAGCATGCCCATCAGGCCGAATATCTGTCCGCCGATCAAGAGGGCCACTATGGCTACCAGTGGGTGCAGACCGACCGTGCTGCCGACTATTTTGGGGGTAATGACCGCCCCTTCCAGCCCCTGTACCAGGACAAACCATCCCAGGCAGAGCAGGGGGTGCAGGATGTCGTGAAACTTGAGGAAGGCCATGCCGACTGACAGCACGATACCGATGATTGTGCCGACATAGGGAATGATGAAGGTGATACCGGCCAGGGTCCCGATGGCGATGGCCAGGTCGATGCCGATAAAGTACAGGCCGATGCTGTAGAGCACCGCCAGGATGGCACAGACGGAGAGCTGTCCGCGGATGAATCCTGACAGTACCGTGTCAACCTCGCCCAGCTTTTCATGATAGGTATGCAGATACCGCCCGGGGATGTAGGACTCCATGAATTGCTTCAGCAGCGGCCAGTCGGCCAGCAGGTAGAAGAGGTAAACCGGGATGATGAAATAGCCCAGGATGGCGAGGATCAGGCCGATGGTGGAGGAAAAGGCCTTCTGAAGCAAAGCCAGGAGCGGCTTGATCAGGTCGGGGGACATGCCGCGGGCCTGCTGCACCAGCTCGTTCAAACGGATAGTAAGTTTGGCCGGGGTCTCGATCTCCAGATAGGATTTGATGGTGACGGGTGTGATCTCGTACAGGTGCTGGGCGTAAGCGGGAAGGTTGAGCTGCATGTTTGACAACTCGCCGCTGATGGATACAACCAGAAATATGGAGAAAGTGACGCTGATTATGAGTGCTGCGCTGAAGACAATCAGGATGCTGAGGATGCGCGTGACGCCCCGGTGCTCCAGATACACCACCGCCGGATTGAGGACGTAGGCCAGGGCGAAGGCGATGAACAGTTGCAGAAATACGGTGGGAGAGTAGTAGAGGACAAGCGCTGTCAAGGAGACGAGCAGCAGGGTGACCATGAGCAGGGTTTTGGAGCTTTTTGACATTGGCGGCCTGAAGATGTGAAAAACCTCCGAGGCTTTCAAACCCCGGAGATTGGAGTGATTCGGGCTACTGATGCAGCCGGAAGGCGCCGTCAGCGGAGGTGATGGTGGAAATGGCGTGCTTGTAAATCAGGATGTCGCTATTGGAATCCATCAGGACAGAAAAATTGTCGAACGACTTGATATGCCCTTCGATCTTGTCGCCCGACATCATGTGAACAATGACCTTGATATGCTCTTTACGGGATTGGTTGAGATATTGATCCTGAATATTGAAAGGTGCCTTTGCCATGGTTATATCTCCCTCGGTTCAAAAAATTCAATTGCAAGTTTCAAAATAGTATCAAACTTTTCAGGATATTCAAGCCATAATATGTCTGGCTCGGCAGAGAACCAGGTCAGTTGACGCTTGGCATAGTGGCGTGAGTCACGCTTTATCAATCGGATTGCCTCGTCCAGGTCGTGCGCCCCGGCCAGATGGGCCGCCATCTCCTTGTAGCCGATGGCTCGCATGGCCTTTGTTTCCGGGGAATAGCCGGCATCCAGAAGCTGCTGGACCTCCCGCAGCAATCCTTGCCCCAGCATACGGTCCACCCGTTCATCGATGCGGCGGTAGAGGAGTGGCCGCTCGACCCGGATGGCGATCTGCAGGCTCAGGTAACGCTGGCCGGAGAAACCATGCTCCTGCTGATGTCGCGACAGGGGGACTCCGGTCAGGTGGTGGACCTCCAGGGCGCGGATGATGCGCACCAGGTTGTTGGGGTGGATGCGCTCCGCCAGCTCGGGATCCACCTGGCGCAGGCGTTCCAGCAGGGCCAGATTTCCCGAACTGCTGGCCTCTGCGCGCATCATCTGCCGGAATTCATCGGCCCCGCGCGGAGAATCCACCAGGCCTTTCAACAGTGCCCGGATATAGAGACCGGTGCCGCCCGCCACGATGATCCGCTTGCCGCGCGAGCCGATGTCGCGGATCGCCGCATCGGCGGCTTTGACAAAATCGGCTGCCGAGAAGGGCTGGCCGGGGTCTGCAATGTCTATCAGGTGGTGCGGAATTTCCGCCCGCTGGCCGGGAGTGGGTTTGGCGGTGCCGATATCCATGCCGCGATAGACCTGCATGGAATCGGCGTTGATGATCTCGCCGTCCAGTCGGCGGGCCAGCCGCATGGCCAGGTCGCTTTTGCCCGATGCGGTGGGCCCGCAGATAACGAGGAGTTTGGGTGTCATGTCCGCTTGAAGATCTTTTCCAGCTCCGCCAGCGTGACGACATGGGATACCGGGCGTCCGTGCGGGCAACTGGCGGCAAAGTCGGTTTCGTCCATGCTGCGCAGGAGTTCGGCGATCTGGCGTGTTTCCAGGGGGTGAACGCCACGCACGACCGAATGACAGGCGATGCGGGAGAAGAGACCGTCGAGCACATCCTGAAAGGCGGAGCTGGTACCGAGCTGGGAAAGGTCAGCCAGCAGATCGCGAATGAGGCGGATGGGGTCATGTCCGGCAACCAGGCGGGGAACGGCGGTGATTATGAGCGTGTTGCCGCCGAAGGGCTCCAGCACGAAACCGATCCGGCTGAGGTCATCATGGAAGCGCCCGGCAACGGCGACTTCGCTGAAGGAGAGCTCGATTGTCTCGGGGAAGAGCAGGCACTGCGATTCAACCGCGCCGCCCAGGTACTGCAGTTTCAGCCGCTGATAGGCGACCCGTTCGCTGGCGGCATGCTGATCGATGATTACCAGGTCCGGGCCGGACTGGCAGAGGATATATTCGGCGTGAAACTGCCCGATGATGGTGAGTGAGGAGAAGTAACCAGGCCCCGGACCGGATTGGAACGGTTCACCGCTTTCGCGGACGGACACGGCATCTGCCGGGGCACCATGCGCCGGTGGGGATGGCCTTGATTCTTCGCTGGGCGCGAATGCGGTTGTCCCGGTCTGCGGCGGGTACAGGGGCCGCCTGGCCATGTCGAGGGAGGCCTGCGCCGCCGCGGCAATCCGTTCCCGGTAGGCCTGGCCGGTCGGCCCTGTCGAAGGGTGCGGAGGTCTCGGCTTGTTTTCCAGCCAGGGAGATTCGCGCAGAACATCCTCCACCGCCTTCTGAATGGCATCGTGCACAACGGATTGCTGCCGGAAGCGCACCTCGTGTTTGGTCGGATGGACATTCACATCTACCTCGCCGGCGGGGAGCTGTATAAAGAGCGCCACGACCGGATAGCGTCCCCGGTCGATCACGCCCCGGTAGGCCTGCATGATGGCGTGCTGGACAACCTTGTCGCGAACAAATCTCCCATTGATGTAGGTAAACATGGCCTGCATGCCGGAACGCACCAGTGACGGCGCCGAGACGTATCCGCTGACGGAGAGCTGCGTAGCGCAATTGTCCACACGATACAGCTGTTCCGAGCTGTTCTTGCCGATGACCTGCGCCAGTCGCCGTTGCAGGTCGCTGCGCTGCACCCGCAGCAGCTCCCTGCCATCGCTGGTACAGGTGAAGGCCACGTCCGGGCGGGAGACCGCCATGCGTGTCACGACATCTCCCACATGCCCGGTCTCGGTCTCGGCGCTTTTCATGAACTTGAGACGGGCCGGGGTGTTGAAGAAGATCTGTTCAACGCTGATGGACGTGCCGGGCGCCATGCCGCAGGCCTTGACGTCCCGCACCTTGCCACCTTCGACGATCACCTCGGTCCCTTCAGGATTGTCGGACTCTCGCGTGGCAAGGCGAACGCGGGATACCGAGGCGATGGAAGGGAGCGCTTCACCCCGGAAGCCGAGGGTCAGAATGCCTTCCAGATCGCTGTCGCTTTTTATCTTGCTGGTGGCATGGCGCTCCAGCGACAGCAGGGCATCTTCACGGGACATGCCGTGGCCGTTGTCGGTTATGCGTATCAGTCGCTTGCCGCCCGAGGCTATTTCCACATCAACCGATGTGGCAGCTGCATCGAGGGAGTTTTCGATCAATTCCTTGATGACCGAGGCCGGGCGTTCAACGACCTCGCCGGCAGCGATCTTGTTGGTGATTATTTCCGGAAGGATGCTGATGCGCTGTGACACTGTCTGGTCTCCGTGGATTAAAAACCAAAGCCCGTTCTTCCTGAACAGGTTCAAGGGGAACGGGCTGTTTATCTTCTCCAGGGACGCATTGCCATGCGTCCCCTGCACTTATTCTGATTGTCTGGGTCAGGGCCGGGGTTTATTGAACGATACGTTATTTTTGAGCTTTATCGCCCGTGTCGCCGAACAGGCTGTTGAAATCGTCTTCGGCTGGTTTAGACGTCTCCTCTCCGGGGGACGCATCCGGGGTATCGTCCCAGGAGAAATCATCCAGTTCTGATACGCCCGAGATAGTATCAGCTCCGGATTGAGCTGCCGAAGGCTTCTCGAGATCTCTTTGCGGGGTTGTTTCAAGGAGGTTGGAGAAGACGTCTTCCTCGCCCTTGGCCTGTGCCGGGCTCAGATCATCGCCAAAGGCAAATTTACCCCCACCAGGGGATGGGGCTGCCGGCTCATCATCAAAATTGAAGGGGTCGTCTATTGGAAAAGAGGCTGTCTTCGCGGTTGGTTCGACTTCGGGTACATCAAATGAAAACATGTCTGTCGGAACAGCGGCCACGGCCGCCGGGGCGCTCTGCATCCTCTCGGCAATCATCTTCTCGGCCATTGCGGTACGGGTTTCAAGGGGGAGCACAATAGATTTCAGCCCGTGGATATCCTTGAAGCCGGTCAGGTCATTGGCACATTTTTTACACGTGTCATAAATCTCAAAACTGTTATATCCACACTTAGGGCATTTCATAGCGGCTCCTTTTTTCAGAGATCTCCATAGATATACTGTAAAATTGCCGTAATGGCAATAGCTGCTGTTTCTGTCCGCAGAATTCTTGATCCCAGGGAAACGGTCTGAAATCCCTGTTTTACAAACAGTTCTGTTTCGTGCGGGTCAAAGCCGCCTTCGGGACCGATCGAAACAATCGCGGACCCCGGAGGAGCAGTTCCGGCGAGCGTTTCATTCAATCGGCGGGTACGCTCATCCTCCCAGAGAAGCAAGCGGAGATCGTGGCTGGACGCGGCTGCGGCCTCAACGGCCGTGGGATACCACCGCACGGCGGGAATCGTCCGGCGGCCGCACTGACGGGCCGCTTCGGTCACGATCCGGCTCCAGCGCTCCAGCTTGGCATCGCGCTGCTCCGCGCGAACCCGGGCTATCGAACGGTGTCCGCCGAACAGCCAGAAGTCGTGTGCCCCCAGTTCGGTTCCCTTCTGCAGGATCAGGTCGATCTTCTCTCCCTTGGGGAGCGCCTGGCAGACCGTAAGCCGCAGCCCGGTGTTGTCCTGGATCGGTGCGTGATCTGACCGGGTAATCTTAACGGTCACCAGGTCTTTGTCAACGCGGTCTATCACGCCGTCGTGTTCGCCCCCCCGCTCGTCCACCAGGGTCAGGGGATCTCCGGGGGAGAGCCGCAGCACGCGCACAATATGCCGGAACAGCTCGCCATCCAGCGCGGCAGAACCGTCGAGGATGGAGCGCGAGTTGATCATGAAGCGCCGGATGCTCATCCTCAGTGCTCTTTCCGGTAGTGCAGCGCCACCCATTCACCCGCCCGAAGCGTTGTCAGGTACTTCAACGGCTGGGGTGCGAATCCGCTTCGCACCAGTTCCTCTTTTTCGCCCAGAATCCCGGACAGAACCAGACTGCCGCCAGGAGCCAGCCGCTCGGAAAGGAAAGGCGCCAGACGGACCAGTTCTTCGGCCAGGATGTTGGCCAGGATGACGTCAAAGCTGTCAGTCATTGACTCCAGGGGGGTCGTACTGCACTCGACCTGCTCCGCCAGGCCGTTGGCCGCCAGGTTCTCACGCGCCACCTCCACCGCCTGCGGATCGATGTCCACGGCGCATACGCGCCCGGCGCCCAGTTGGACGGCTGCCATGGCCAGGATGCCAGAACCGGTTCCCAGGTCCAGGACCGACGGCGACAACAGAAGCGGCATGTCGTCCATGATCTGCTCCAGCAACTCCAGACAGAGCCGGGTGGTTTCGTGCCCGCCGGTCCCGAAAGCCATGCCGGGATCCAGATGCAGGACGATATCCTCCGGGAGTGGTTGCACCTCCTCCCATGAGGGAACGATCAGCAAACGGCGACCAACCCGGAGCGGTTTGAAATTGGTCTTCCAGCTGGTACTCCAGTCCTCGGTGGAAACCGAGGAGAGCTCCGGTTCCGGAAGGACACACCCCGGATGACGCTCTGAAAGTTCCTTCAGAAAGGCGCTGATCTCGGCCAGACGGACAGAGCTGTCTTCAGTGGTGGAAAAATAGGACCGAACCGTTGTTGTCGGAGACTCGGGGATCTCGCTGTGGGAGAATGCGTCCACCTTCAAATTTTCGACGCATACGCCCGTGCCGGAGAGGTCGGAAAGAAACTCCGCAACAATGTCGGAGAGTTCCGCGGGAACCCTGCAGGAAATTTCCACCCACGTATCGGTCATAGCACCACCTTAATTATTAGTTTATAACTTTCAATAAGTTAGCAGATTGAAGCAGTGCAGGCAACAAAAAATCTTGACAAATTGTTGCGAGTAGAATCTAATTCTCATTAGAAACAATAATTAATTGCATGCAAGTCCTGAGCGGTTGGAGCGAATGGTGAACAAGATAATCTACGTCGTTTCCGATTCGACCGGTGAAACCGCTGAACGGGTGATTCGGGCTGCTCTTTCACAATTCTATGATGAGGACGTGAAAATACACCGCCTCTGCCAGATCCGCAACCAGGCAGATGTTCTGCAGGCCTTGACGGTAGCGGTGAATGAGCCGGGCATGGTGGCCTATACGCTGGTTGACCCGCACCTGGCCGAAACCGTTGAACGGGTGGCGGAGGAACATGGGTTGTTTGCGGTTGATCTGCTCAGTGGCCTGATCTACAGCCTGTCCCGTTTCCTGGGGGCAACTTCCCAGGAAAAACCGGGCTTGCTGCATCGCATCGATACCGATTATCACAAGCGGGTTGAGGCGGTGAACTTTACGGTCAAGCACGACGATGGCCAGGAAACCCGCTATCTGCATAAAGCCGATCTGGTCCTGGTAGGTGTCTCGCGCTCATCTAAAACACCGCTTTCCATGTATCTGGCCCACAAGGGATACAAGGTAGCCAATGTGCCGCTGGTCAAGGGGATTGAGCCCCCCGAGGAGCTGTTCCAGATCGAGCAGAACAAGATTGTGGGCCTGATAATCGACCCGAAGCGGCTTGTGGAAATCCGCACCTCGCGACTGATCAATATGCGTCAAAGCCCGCGCGGCACGTATGCCGACTATCAGCATGTGGAGGATGAGCTGGCCTACTGCAAACAGTTGTACCGTCGTCATCCTGAATGGATGGTGATCAACGTCACCAACAAGTCGGTCGAAGAGGCTGCCTCGGAAATAATGAGACGCCTGGACAGTTTGACGATTTAACAGGACTGCTACGAAAATAAGCGCACTGCCGGGAATCAGTATAAATTCCAATTATCAAGGAGAGACACACATGAAGATTCTAGTGGTTGAAGATGAGAAAAAGGTAGCCGGATTTATCAAGCGGGGACTTGAGGAGGACGGGTATCAGGTAACCGTTACCCACGACGGGGTTGATGGACTCAAACAGGCCTTGGAAGGTGATTTCAGCCTGGTCATCCTGGATGTCATGCTTCCTAAAAAAGACGGTGTTGCGGTCGTCAGTGAACTGCGCGAAGCCGGCAAGAACATTCCTGTGCTGATGCTGACCGCCAAGGCTTCCACGGAGGACGTGGTTTCCGGACTTGACGCCGGCTCCGACGACTACCTGACCAAGCCGTTTGCCTTTTCCGAGTTGACGGCCAGGGTCCGCGCCCTGTTGCGCCGGGAAGGGAAGGACCGCGGGGCGGAGGTCGTCTTTGCCGATCTGCGCCTGGATCCGGTCAGCCACAAGGTCTGGCGCGGCAAAACGGAAATAGATCTGACCGCCAAGGAATATGGTCTGCTGGAATACCTGATGCGCAATACCAACAAGGTCCTTTCCCGGGCGATGATAGCCGACCATGTCTGGGATTATGCCTTTGACAGCTTTACCAATATCATCGATGTCTATGTCAATTATCTGCGCAAGAAGGTTGATAAGGATTTCCCCGTAAAATTGATTCACACCGTGCGCGGTCAGGGCTACGTCATGCGCGAGGGGTAGTTCCGCTTTCATCCTGGATGTCAGCTTGGCAGGCCTGGCCGGGGGTTGACATTTGCCGGTCTTCAACATATCTTTCTTACCAGTAATTGGACAGGGGCGGTGTCGTGATGGATTTGCGACCCGCCTCTCTCCGTTCAATCAACAGCGGATACAGGGAGGTCGGTATATGTCAAAAAATGTAGCTTCAGCAATGCGTCTACTGGTCACGGGTCTTATCTTCTCTTTCTCCATCCCGTCGTTTGCGACTGCCGGAAGCGTAAGCCCCGATTTTGTCGTACTGGCAAAAAAACTCACGCCCACGGTTGTCAATATCCGCACCGCCAGGATAATCAAGCCGAGAACTAATCTGCAACGCCCCCGCATGCAGTCCCCCTTTGACAACTTCTTCGAGGATTTTTTCGGCCAGTTCAATGGCCAGATGCCGCAGCAGCGGGCCCGCCGGGAACAGAGTCTCGGAACCGGCTTTATCATCAGTCCTGACGGCTACATTCTCACCAATAATCATGTCGTCAGCGGCGCCGACGAGGTCATAGTCAAGCTGGCGGACGGCCGGGAAATCAAGGGTGAGATCAAGGGCGCCGACGAAAAACTCGACCTGGCGTTGATCAAGATCAGTGAAAAGGAAAAGTTCCAGGCCGCCGACCTGGGAGACAGCGATGCCCTGGAAGTGGGGGAGTGGGTCATGGCCATCGGCAATCCCTTCGGTCTGTCACAGACAGTCACCGCCGGTATCGTCAGCGCCAAGGGGCGGGTCATCGGCAACGGTCCCTATGACGACTTCATTCAGACCGACGCCTCCATCAACCCCGGCAATTCGGGCGGACCGCTCTTCAACGCGGCCGGCAAGGTAATCGGCATCAATACCGCCATCATCGCCGGCGGACAGGGGATCGGTTTCGCCATCCCGATCAACATGGCCAAGGGCATCATTACGCAACTGCGTGATTCCGGCAAGGTGACCCGCGGCTATCTGGGGGTGCGCTTCCAGTCCTTGACCGCCGATCTCGCCAAATCCTTCGGACTTGAATCCGAGAAGGGGGCCCTGATCGCAAGCGTCGAAAAGGGCACCCCGGCCGAGAAGGCCGGAATGAAGGCCGGAGACGTGATTCTTGAGTATGACGGCAAACCGGTCAACGAGGGTAACGAGCTCCCCCGCTATGTTGCCGCCACTCCCATTGACAAGAAAGTCCCGGTCGTGATCTTCCGGGATGGCAAGAAACAGGAGCTTTCCGTCGTGGTCGGCAAGCTGCAGGGTGATGACTCCGCAGCAGCGGTCACGGGCGGCAACGAAAGCGATAAGCTGGGCATCACGGTCCAGGAGTTGACTGCTGAATTGGCGTCTCGCCTGAATATCAAAGGCAGCCGGACCGGGCTGGTCATCAGAGAGGTAAAACCGGGATCGCCGGCCGAGGAGGCCGGAACGGTTGCGGGAAGCATCATCGTCGAGATCAATGGTCAGCGCCCGGATTCGCCGGAAAAATTCGAAGCGATCGTTTCCCGGGTGAAGAAGGACGAGGTCGTGCGATTGTTGCTCAGGCGTCCTGACGGCAGCATCCATTATGTAGCCATGAAAGCGGAATAAACCTGTCCCACGGGGGCGGATTCAGGTTCGCCCCCGCACAATCCTCCCTCCGGAGCCCCAATGTCAGCTCGTTATGTCCAACCGCTCCGCATCCTGATCCAGTTCTGTTTCCTTGCCTTCATGCTCTGGCTGGGGGTCAGGTTCTACCAGTTTGTCCACTACGTCCGCGGTGGCGGCACAGCACCATTCGTGCCGCGCCCGGATGGCATCGAGGGGTTCCTGCCCATCTCGGGCCTCCTGGGGACAGCCTCATGGCTCAAGGGAAACGGCATCAACGGCATCCACCCGGCAGCGGTGGTGGTCTTCCTGACCGTGCTGCTGGTGGCGCTGCTGCTCAGGCGCTCCTTCTGCTCCTGGATCTGCCCGGTGGCCGTGGTCTCGGAATGCTCCTGGAAGGCCGGCTTCAAGCTGCTGCGGCGCAATCCGCGCTTGCCGCGCCGGCTGGATGTGTCCCTGCGCGGGGTCAAGTATCTGCTGATGGCCTTCTTTGTCTGGTCCATCGCCGTCGCCATGTCGCCCGCGGCGCTGGAGACGTTCATCAACTCGGACTATCACAAACTGGCCGACGTACGCCTGCTGGACTTTTTCCTGCACCTCTCACCCCTGGCGCTGACGGTGATACTGAGCCTGCTGCTCCTCTCGCTGTTTCTCAAAAACCCCTTCTGCCGCTACCTCTGTCCCTATGGTGCCCTGTTGGGGCTGGTGGCCATACTGTCGCCGGTCAGAGTCACCCGCAGCAGCGAGCGCTGCGTCTCCTGCGGTGTCTGCAGCCAGGTCTGCCCGACCTACATCGATGTCATGCACAAAAAGAGCGTGCTCTCGCCGGAATGCATCGGCTGCTGGCGTTGTGTCAGCCACTGCCGTTTCAACCAGGCCCTCTCCATGCGGGCAGCCGGGAGGTATGCCGTCCCGGGGATCGTCTTTGCC
This sequence comes from Deltaproteobacteria bacterium, assembly GCA_021779135.1. GTDB lineage: Bacteria > Desulfobacterota > Desulfuromonadia > Geobacterales > Pseudopelobacteraceae > CAIPTY01. The sequence continues at coordinate 8,059 of JAJYBH010000006.1, read as the reverse complement.
CTGCTGGTGGTGACCCTCTTCTGGGGAGGGACGCTGGCCGGGAAGATAGGAGGACATTGGCGGACCGCGCTTGATATCGGCGAGTACCGGCGTCTGCTCGGGCCATAGGAATGCCGGCTCACTCCCTGCCACAGTTCAGGTCGATATTAAATAGAAGCATGCACTTCGCCGGAATTTGTGGCATACTGTTCAACCTGTTTCTGCATAAACACACCGAAAGGAAGTAAACCAACCAAAATGGGAGTCTACGCCAACACCGTCAGCATCACGCAATATACTATCGAAGGCGACCTGCCGAAGGACGAACTTTTCCCGTGGCTTTCCGCCAAATTGTCCGCCCGGGGTTTTCAGTCCATAGAAAATTCTACAGAAGAGGCCTCCGAGGGATGGACTCAGGTCGATCGTCCCGACGATGCGACCTTCGAGGTTCCGGCCGATTTCTGGCGCGACAACTATCTGGTCTTCTCGCTCCGCCGTGATCAGCGCAAGATTCCCGCGGCAGTGCTCAAGTCCCATGCCGGCCGGGAAGAGGGGGCCTTTCTTGCCCAGCATCCCAACCTGCGCCGCACACCCAAAAACAAGCGGGCGGAGATCAAGGAACAGGTGCAGATGCGGCTCCTGAGCAGGTGTCTGCCGGTCCCATCCAGCGTGGATGTCGTCTGGGACCAGAAGAGCGGCGTCCTGACACTGTTCAGCCTGGGGAGCAAGGTTATCGAGCGTTTTGAAGAGCTGTTCCGCAAGACCTTCGAAGGCTTCAGTCCCGTTATTATCCACCCCTTTGCCCGGGCCCGCATGCTGCTGGAAGGCCAGATGCTGGAGAACCTCGAAAAGGCCAACCAGGCAAATTCCGACGCGGTGACGGCCCTGATCCGCGACAACCAGTGGCTGGGATGGGAGTTCATGCTCTGGCTGTTGCAGCGCGGCATCAACGGCGAAGGGGAGTTTTCCGTCAGTTGTCCCGGGACCCTCGGCACTGGAGAGCGATTTTCGGCCTGGATCGACGACCGCATCCAGCTCCAGGGTGGGGGTGAGGAGGGAGGCATCCAGAAGGTGTCGGTGTCCGGTTCGCAGGATAGCTACCTGGAGGCCATTTCGGCCCTCAAAGGCGGCAAGCGCATAACCAGCGCCACGGTCTGCATGGAAAAGGATGAGAATCTCTGGAAATTGACCCTGAAGGGCGAAACCTTCGGCTTTGCCTCGTTCAAATGCCCGCAGATCCGCATTGAGAAAGATGCCACGGTTGATGAGGTCAGTGAGCGCGAGGCTGCCTTTTACGAGCGCATGTACCTGCTGGAGCAGGGCGTCCAGCTCTTTGACAGCCTGTTTGCGGCATTTCTCAAAGAGCGCCTGTCAGCTGGCTGGGCAGGGCGCTTGACAACGATCCAGGAATGGCTGGACGGAAAGTGATCCAATGAAATTTATCGATGAAGTAACCCTGTTTGCAACCTCGGGCCACGGCGGAGCTGGCTGTGTCGCCTTTCGCCATGAAAAGTTCATAGAATTCGGCGGCCCCAGCGGCGGAGACGGCGGCAAGGGTGGCGATGTGATCTTTACCGCCAAGAGCGGCCTTTCGACCCTGCTGGAGCTGCGCCATCGTCCGCACCAGAAAGCCGAAAAAGGGCATAACGGCATGGGCAAGAATCGTCATGGCGCCGGAGGCGATGATCTGGTCATTACGGTTCCGGTGGGGACCGTGATTACCGATGCGGAGACCGGTGAACAGTTGGCCGATATGAACGAGGACGGCATGCGTGTGGTCCTGCTGAAAGGCGGCCGGGGGGGGCAGGGTAATGCCCGCTTTGCATCCGCCACCAACAAGGCACCCAAGTTTGCCCAGCCGGGCGGCGAGGAAGAGGAGCGCAAGCTGCGCCTGGAGCTGAAACTGATGGCCGACGTTGGGCTGCTGGGTCTGCCCAATGCCGGCAAGTCGTCGCTGATCAGCAAGATCTCCGCCGCGCGCCCGAAGATCGCCGATTATCCCTTTACCACCATGGTTCCCAGTCTGGGGGTCGTGGCCTATAAGAACTACCGCTCCTTCGTCATGGCCGACATCCCCGGCATTATCGAGGGGGCCCATGACGGCGCTGGTCTGGGGCACCGTTTCCTGAAACACCTGGAGCGGTCCGGAATCCTGCTGCACCTGGTGGACATCTCCTGGATGCCGGAACGTGACCCATTGGCCGAGTACGAGGTGGTCTGCCGCGAACTGGCCCTGTTCAGCGCTGAACTGGCAGCCAAGGAGCAGGTGGTGGTCATTACCAAGACCGACCTGCCCCAGACGCGCGAGCATCTGGCCGAGATCACCGCCTGGTTCGAGGGGCGCGGCGTCAAGGTCTTCGCGATCTCATCGGCCACCGGAGACGGTATTCCGGAACTGCTGGACGAGATCGCGCGCCGGCTGTGGGGCCACGCAGAAGAGGAATGGTGATGCGCAGGAAACTGCTGAAATCTATAAAGCGGGTCGTGATAAAGATCGGCAGCCGGGTCCTGACCGATGCCAACGGCGGACTTGACCATGAGGTCATCGGCAGGATCTGTGATGATATCGCCCTGCTCCGCGAACAGGGAAAGCAGGTCGTCGTCGTCTCTTCCGGGGCGATCGCCGCCGGTCGCAGCGAACTGGGGCTAATGGAGAAACCCAAAACCATACCCCAGAAGCAGGCTGCCGCCGCCATCGGCCAGACCCGCCTGATGCGGGCCTACGAGCAGGCGCTGGCGCCTCACGCCCTCAAGGCGGCCCAACTCCTCTTGACCAGCGAGGATCTGGAGAGCCGGCAGCGCTTTCTGAATGCCCGTGCCACCATCGACACCCTGCTCGGTTTCGGTATCATCCCGGTCATCAACGAGAACGACACGGTCGTGGTGGATGAGATCATGTTCGGTGACAATGACAACCTTTCGGCCCTGGTCACCAACGTGGCAGAATCCGACCTGCTGGTCATCCTGACCGACGTTGAAGGACTGTACAGTGCTGACCCCGGCAAGGACCCCGATGCCCGGCTGATCCCCCTGGTGGAGAGCATCACCCGCGAACTGGAGCGCGTCGCCGGCAATTCCGCTTCCAGTGTCGGAACCGGCGGCATGGCCACCAAGGTGGCGGCCGCCAAGAAGGCCGGCAAAAATGGCGTTCCAACCATCCTTGTTGCCGGGAAGCGCGAGGGGATTCTCTCCGCCGCCATGCGTGGCGAAGAGGTTGGCACCCTGTTCCTGCCAAGTGGCACCGGTCTCAACCGCAGGAAGCACTGGATCGCCTGCACACTCAAGCCGGCCGGGCGCGTGATTGTAGATGACGGAGCACGGAACGTGCTTCTGAAAAAGGGTAAAAGCCTGCTGCCGTCTGGTGTCGTCGGGGTTGAGGGCCGTTTTGAGCGTGGCGCCTGCGTGCGGATCTGCGACATGGAGGGCAGGGAAATTGCGCGGGGCCTGTCGGACTACTCAAGCGGTGAGATCTCCCGGCTGGCCGGTCACAAGAGCAGCGACATCGAGGCATTGCTGGGATATCGCTATGCGGACGTGGTCATCCACAGGGATAATCTGGTGGTGATGTCGTAAGCTTCCGCAGGCACGCCTGGCTTCAGAGTCATACATGAAAAGAGCTGACTATTATTATGTAGTCAGCTCTTCGTCAGGGTCGTAACTGAACCGCCGACACCAGGATTTTCAATTTTTTGTCGATTGTGATTGTATTTGCAAATTATGTAGTTAGGTTATTATTTATTGACTGCTGTAGCCGATGGTTTTCCCTCCAATGCATTCCTTTCACTGACTCCCCCGGCTGCCGCTGGTATTGCCGCGGTTGACGGCCGTCTGCACATCACTTGACCAATTCCCTCCCTTTGGTGGAGTTGAGATACACGGTGAGTTGATTCGTCATCGTTTCAGTCTTTTATCGGGTCTGCCGAGCGTGGGTAGATGTAGACATTCAGACCCAGCTTCCGGAGCACACGGAGGGTCTTGCCCAGTTCGGCCGTCTCCTTGCCGTTCTCGAGCTGTGAAAGGAACTTTGTGCCGACTTCGGACATGCCGGCAGCCATGTCCTGACGGACGCCGGTTTCCTTTCGCTTCGCGCGTATGATGCGCCCAACGTCTTCGGCCGTTGTTACCTTGCCGTATGTGTTTTTGGAGTCGTTCGTGTTTTTCATACATACCCCATGTCCGTACGAACATATATTAACCAATCAGGCGGCGCATGCATAATAGTATTTCCGTACGGACATAATTTGCTATTTGCAGGCTGTTTGTCAATAAATATTTCCGTATGGACATATTATTGGCAATACGATGGTGGTATTCGTCTTGATATACCCAAAAAAACACCCAAAAATCTTTGCGGCATATTTCCGAGAGTAAGGAATGGCGATTATAGTTTAGATTGCCAGTCACAGGTATCTGTCCGGCAAGCGAAAACCAACCACCACAAAAGGAGAGCTTTACATGAACGTCATCGGAATCAACGGCAGTCCACGGAAACAATGGAACACAGCGACACTCGTGACCAAGGCACTGGAAGGGGCCGCAGCACAAGGGGCGACAACGGAGCAATTTCATCTGTATGATCTGGACTTTAAGGGGTGTAAGAGTTGCTTTGCCTGCAAAACTCGTGGCGGGAGCAGTTACGGGAAATGCGTCCTGAATGACGCTCTGGAGCCGGTGCTGGAAAAGATCGCCGCAGCCGACGCCCTTGTCATCGGATCGCCGATATACTTCGGCACGGTCACCGGCGAGACGCGCAGTTTTATCGAACGTCTGCTGTTTCCGTACCTCACCTATACGGTACCGTACGGCACTCTGTTCCCTAAAAAAATCAAAGTCGGCTTCATCTACACCATGAATGTTCCGGAAGAGCGGAGCAGGGAGTTTGGCTACGAGCAGATATTCAACACCAATGAGCGCTATGTGAACATGCTCCTTGGGTCTGCCGAGACGCTGTGTGCCTTTGACACCTGTCAGGTTGACGATTATTCAAAGGTGGTGATCGAAATTTTTGACCCTGCCCACAAAGCCAAACGTCGTACAGAGGTGTTGCCACTGGAATGTCAACGTGCCTTTGAGTTGGGGCAACGGTTGGCTGGGGTTGAAGGGATATCGGCGTAGCGTTTTCGAGAGCGTAAATGGGGAGTCAGAGTAGTATTGAGGCGCAATCTGGCCGTGTAATGTGCCGATATTACTGCAATCAGTCAGCTGGCCAGCGTGTCGGCGGTGTACCAAAAGCGTACAAATGAGAAAATAAAAAAAGGCCAAGCATGTGAATGCTTGGCCTTTTAGTGATTAAGTGGTGCCCAGGGACGGAATCGAACCGCCGACACGAGGATTTTCAATCCTCATAGCTTATGCATAACATACTTAAATTAAATAGCTTATTTGTTTAAATAGTTGTCACGTTGTCACGCCTCTTGTTTATGTCACGTTGCCAATGTCCTTTTGGTGGCAACGCTATTCCAAGCTTTACACATCGCTTTCGTACTGCAACATCAGATATTCCGAGCAGCTTTGCAATCTGAGTTAATGGCAATTGCCACACAAGTGCTTTCAAGTCAATTTCTATTTCTTTCTCAGGACGGGTAAGGCCTGGGGAAACCATTGCACCGAGTTTGCCTGCTTCTTTCATTAGTGTTTCGGCTGCAAGATGCACATATTTATTAGTTGTACTCATAGACACATGCCCCAGGAGATCTTGAAGTGTCCGTTGGTGTGTTCCAGCCATGATGCTGTGAGTCCCGAACGAGTGGCGAAATAAGTGATGATAAACCCGCTGATTCATTCCAGCAGCTTTTGCTGCGCTAATAATGCTCTTACGGATAGATTTAAGAGGTTTGTCTGTCCGTGGATTGATGAATAAGGGCCCTGAACCGACTTTTTCGATTTGCTCTTTAAGCTCTTCAGCCAAATCTGCAGTTGGAATTGCGATTATACGTTCTTTGTCTCCTTTCCCAGTCACATACATACAACCACGGTCCAAATATATTTTTTCAACGCAAACGGTCGGTAGCTCACCAATCCTTAATCCGCACAAATAAAGAAGAAGCATTATAAGTCGAGTCTGCTGATTAGGTGCATTGGCAATTAACTTTGCAATCTCTTCAGGAGTTGGAACCTCCGGAAGAGGAGCCGTTGTTTGTTTAAGAGGGAATCCAATGATTTTAAAATCTAATGCCAGCATTAATTTACGGTTCACAAGGAATGTAATCAGGGAGGACAGATATGCTATATTTTTATTAATCGTTCTCTTTGAAACACCATCTTTTAGGCGTCGCTGCTTGAATCGGTCTATATGAATCGGGGTAAAGTGTGTGGGTCTAAGATCTCCGAAGTCTTTTACTAGTTCGTGCCATGAGAACATAAAATCTTTAACTGTTGATGAGCGCTTTTCTGATTTGTAATAGAGTAAAAAATCGGGCAAAAGTTCACTGAAAGTGGGTGCAACCATAGGGCCACCCCTGGCTTTTCTCAAAATGTCGGCCTCAATTTGTATAGCCTCGCTTTCCGTTCCTTGCCAGTTAATTCGTTCACGTTTACCAGATCGACCATATGGGGAGACATCTATTACCCACCATCCAGACCATTTCGAGTGTTTTCTTATACTCATTGTTTGTGCCGATCTTAATCAATTATACCGAGTTTTTTGAATTTCCAATCTTCGGGCGCGAATTGTGGTCTTGTGAAAGTTGGGTCTGATTCTTCTTTGCATATTTGAACTTCAATGTTTGAACATCCAACATTTAGTAAATATTCTGTTATAAACGACGTCCACTTTTCTTCTTGACCATCAATTATATTATGTGGTGGTTTAAACTTGAACAAATACATCCTGCTAGGTGCAGGAGGAGGCAATACTGAAGCATCAATTAGCGATTTTCCCCAGTCGTAATCATCATATTCTCTGTGAGCATACCTAAGAATAATTTTCAAATATCCAAACTCTGGTTGAATATAAGCATTAAGATAAACTTCTATCGGTATGTCATAAACATGTTCAGGTTCTATATTAATATGATTATTTAATAAACTGTATACAATTGGGGTCGTTTTGTTAGTAAATAGAATCAAACAATAACAAGGATTATCTAATATAAAGATAGATGGAGTCGCATTCTTTGCTGTAGCTTTAAGTTGAATTACCTTATCGGGAGGATTTTCAGACAAAAATACAGGTAGTATGTCCGCGAGGTGGCCTTCTATGGACCTCAGAGTTTTCACGGAATATGCCCGTCCTGGTAATTCAATCCTGCCTACAACAATTCCAGAAAAATCGGTTCCATATTTAATCCATGATGATGGAATGCCCGTTGCACTTGCAATTTTTTCAAGTACCCACTGCCCCGGTTCCCTAGATCCTTCATATCGAGTAACAACAGAAGGGTGGACTTCCAGTATGTTAGCAAGCTCCGCCTGAGATAGTCCTGAAAAAGTTCTGGACAACTTTAGCCTTTCAAATAATTTCAATGAAACCTCCCTTAAAATGACACTTTCCGACATGTACAGCCAAATGCTAATTGATCTAAAATAAATTGTCAATGATAACTACAACATGCGCATAATTTTATTGATATGAATCTATAATAATCATGAGTTAAATAAATATCGATATAGATGTTGATTTTTTTCTTGACACGGAACGTTCCGGCATGTATAGTGAAAATATGAAAAATGAAATGGATGGTAAAACACTCGAAAAAATCGAGGAGACGGCGAGGCGATACGGAGTAAAAGAGCAGACTGTTAGGCTCTGGCTTACCGACCGCAATGACAAGCCGCGAAGAATACCACCCTGTGCAGTTGTACGTTTGGGAAATTCTGCACGACCTCGTATACGTCTGATAAAAGAGGAAGTGGATAGGGCGATACTGCATTTTTTTATCCAAAAATAAAGGAACGTTCCGGCACGTATAAAAAAGGGATAGTGGTGACGATGCTATTAAAGGAAATGATCTTGAGTCTTTCGTATTTTAGTTGAAACGCCTCGGGTTGAGGAGGCCACAGTGCTGATGGATCTTCAACAGGAAGTAAGCGACATCCCGATACCCGTAGGCCATACGCTTTAACCGTTTGATCTTGTTGT
>JAJYBH010000213.1 GCA_021779135.1 Deltaproteobacteria bacterium | reverse complement strand
TCATATATGTTGTCAATAACCATTAGAACTCCAAACCTTATGAAACAGCACTCCGCTTCAAGAAGCGGTTATCCTGATTGGGATCTTGCAATTGTGTAATTTTCTTGTAGTGAGTGACCGCCAGATTTGGCGTTTTCCGATGGGCGATTACTGATTAATGGGGACTGCTTATAACGGCGAAATGAACATTTCCGCAACGACGTACACAATCCCTTTGTCACCTCTTGATAGTGGAAAACGTTATTAACTGCGATTGCCTGGAGAGATATTAAAGTGATTGAAGGATGTTACCTGGGGAAGAGAGGCGGGGTTGCCCCCGCCTTTTACATCTGCTTGTTACGACCTATTTCTTCACGTTGTAGAACACGTCGTGGCCTTTGAATACCGCCGTGCTGTCCAGTTCATCCTCGATGCGCAGCAACTGGTTGTACTTGGCGACGCGGTCGGTGCGGCAGAGCGAGCCGGTCTTGATCTGCCCGGCGTTGACCGCCACGGCCAGGTCGGCCAGGGTAGTGTCCTCGGTCTCGCCCGAACGGTGCGAGATGACCGTGGTGTAGCCGGCGCGCTTGGCCATCTCGATGGCCTCCAGGGTTTCGGTCAGGGTGCCGATCTGGTTGAGCTTGATCAGGATCGAGTTGGCGATGCCCTTCTGGATGCCTTCTTTCAATATCTTGGGGTTGGTGACGAACAGGTCGTCCCCCACGATCTGGATGCGCTTGCCCAGACGCTCGGTCATCAGCTTCCAGCCGTCCCAGTCGTTTTCGGCCATGCCGTCCTCGATCGAGATGATCGGGTACTTGTTGACCAGGTTTTCGTAGAAATCGACCAGCTCAACCGGGGTCTTGGTCTTCTGTGATTCATTTTCAAGGGTATAAACGTTCTTTTGCTTGTCGTACAGCTCGGACGAGGCCACATCCAGGGCCAGCAGCACATCTTCACCCGGCTTGTAGCCGGCCTTGACGATGGCTTCCATGATCACTTCCAGCGCCTCTTCGTTGGATTTCAGGTTGGGTGCGAAGCCGCCTTCATCACCAACGGCGGTGTTGTACCCCTTGCCCTTGAGGACGCCTTTCAGGGCGTGGAAGATTTCGGCCCCCATGCGCAGCGCTTCCTTGAAATTCGTGGCACCGGCCGGCATGATCATGAATTCCTGGATATCCACGTTGTTATCGGCGTGGGCACCACCGTTGATGATGTTCATCATCGGCAGGGGCAGCTCGCGGGCATTGGCACCGCCGATGTATTTGTAAAGGGGCATGCCGGCCTCTTCGGCTGCTGCCTTGGCCACGGCCAGGGACACGCCCAGGATGGCATTGGCGCCCAGCTTGCTCTTGTATTCGGTGCCGTCCAGTTCAATCATCTTCTGGTCGATGCCGACCTGGTCGTCGGCATCCATGCCGATGATTTCTTCGGAGATCTCGTTGTTCACGTTGTCAATGGCCTTCAGAACACCTTTGCCGAGATAACGAGACTTGTCGCCATCACGCATCTCCAGAGCTTCACGCTCACCGGTGGATGCTCCGGACGGAACTGCCGCGCGCCCAAAGGCGCCGGACTCGAGATAGACCTCTACCTCCAGGGTGGGATTACCACGGGAATCAAGGATCTCTCTTGCATAGACATCGACAATTTCACTCATTTACTGCCCCCTTGCATGGAATGGATGTGGTGGGAGATGGAATCTCCGTGAAAATAAGTTTATGTCCTATAGCACATAAAATCACAAAAATATATCCGGCAGCGCAAAAAAAAGTCGTTCCGCCACAAGGCTTCACATTGTCCTGCAAAAATGCTATGAATCAGTAACTCACAATGTTGCGGCACGCCAGGAGGCGCATGTCCCCCGAATCTCTCGACAACCTCACCATATCCAAATCCGTCCGGTCAAAGTCTGTGAAACGGACCGGACGCCTGAAGGTCATAATCATTTCGCTGGTCATTCTCGCGGTGATCGCCGGGGTGTATCTCCTGCGCAGCGGCGCGGTTACCATAGAAACCACTACCGTCAGCCAGATTTACCCCACCCAGTCTTTTACGCTTTTGAACGCCAGCGGGTATGTCGTGGCCCAGCGCAAGGCGGCGGTTGCCTCCAAGACCACCGGCCGTCTGGAATGGATCGGAGTAGAGGAGGGGAGCCTGGTAAAGTCGGGGCAGTTGATTGCCCGGCTGGAAAACAAGGATCTCAAAGCCCTCGTGCTGCAAGGCGAGGCCGGTGTGCAATCCGCGCAGGCATCGCTGGGTCAGGTCCGTGCCGATCTGGCCGACGCCGAGCAGTCCTATAAGCGCCAGAAGAAACTGTTGCAATTGGGCATAGTCTCACAGGCCGATTTTGATAGCGCTGAAGCCCGTTTCAAACGAAGCTTGGCCGCTGTCAAGGCCGCTGAGGCGGGAGTGCGTGGTTCCAATGCGTCTCTCCAGGGTGCAACGGTGAATCTGGAGTACAGTCAGATCCGCGCGCCTTTTGATGCGGTTGTACTGACCAAAAATGCCGATGTGGGCGATATCATCACCCCGCTTGGCGCGGCTGCCAATGCCAAGGCCGCGGTCGTGACGATCGCCGACCTGTCTTCGCTGCAGGTCGAGGCTGATGTCTCCGAGTCCAACCTGTCGCAGGTGAAGAAGGGACAGCCCTGCGAGATCATGCTGGACGCACTTCCCGGTTCGCGATTCCGTGGGGTCGTTCACACGGTTGTGCCAACCGCGGACAGGAGCAAGGCCTCGGTCATGGTCAAGATCCGTTTCATTGACACGGATAGCCGTATTCTGCCGGAGATGAGCGCCAAGGTGGCATTTCTGGAGCATGAGGCCGGCAAGGCGGACCAGCAACCGCGTATCGCCGTCAATCCCGCTGCTATCGTGAAAATGAAGGCAGGCGAGGGGGTCTACCTCATCAAGGACGATCACGTGCTTTTTGTTCCGGTTACCGTGGGCGCCCGGCTGGGAGACATGGTCGAGGTCAGCGGGGTAAAATCGGGCGACAAGCTGGCCCTGAAACCGCTCGATAAACTGAAAGACGGGGCCAGAATCGCTCTGCCCGAGAAGATGTAGGTCCGGAGCCAACTAAGTATGGGTGACAGCCTGGAACCTGATATTGTCGTAAGCATTAAGGGTGTCG
>JAJYBH010000097.1 GCA_021779135.1 Deltaproteobacteria bacterium | reverse complement strand
AGACCTTCTGGACGAATTCGCGGGTCTCTTCCATCAGCGCGCGCAGGGCGGCGATCTTCTCCATATTGAGCGTGGCCAGGTTCTCCATGTTGATGGCCGTGGCCACCCCCCCCACGCACAGGTTCTGGATGTGGGGATTCTTGCCCCCCAGGATGGCGCCCACCTGGGCCGCCTTGCGCTGATAGTCCAGGGCCTTCAGGTAATGGGCCACGGCCATCAGGTTGGCCTCGGGGGGCAGCTTCATGGCCGGGTGCCCCCAGTAGCCGGAGGCGAAGATGCCCAGGCGCCCGGTGTCCACAAACGATTTCAGCCGCGACTGGACCGCCCGGAACTCGCTCTCGCTGTTGCCCGGCCAGTCCGAGATCGACTGGGCCAGCTGGGCGGCCTTTTTCGGGTCGGCCTTGAGGGCCGAGACCACATCCACCCAGTCCAGGGCCGACAGGTGGTAGAAGTGGACGATATGATCCTGCACCGAATGCTGGGCCATGATCATGTTCCTGATGTACTGGGCGTTGAGCGGCACCTCGACCTTGAGGGCATGTTCCACCGAGCGGATCGAGGAGATGGCGTGCACCGTAGTGCAGACGCCGCAGAAACGCTGGGCATAGATCCAGGCATCCTCGGGCGGGCGCCCCTGCAGGATGGTTTCGATGCCGCGCCACATCTGGGCCGACGACCAGGCATTGGTGACGACGCCGCCATTGACTTCGCAATCGATGCGCAGATGCCCTTCGATGCGGGTGATGGGATCAAGTGTTATACGGGCCATTATGTACTACCTCCGATATATTCTTTGAATTCTTAAAAACATTTGCCACAGAGGACACAGAGAGCACAGAGAACGTCAAAAACTGATTTTGGATTTTCCCCATTCATTTTTGCTTTTATTTCTTTGGTTTTCTCCGTGTCCTCTGTGTCCTCTGTGGCTAAACGCCTTTGACTTACTCCTTTTCCGCCGCCGCATGCCCTGCGGCCGCATCCAGCTGCTGCCTGGTATGCAGCCTGGGCAGGACCGGCAGGATCTTGACGACCACCTGGTAGCCGAGGATCTCGAAGGCCACGATGCCGACCGTGATCAGCAGTTCGGCCAGGGCCGGGAAGTAGTGCCACCCCTTGCCCGGATTGAAGCCGATCAGGTAGACGTTGAAGCGGTAGAGGGCGCCCCCCAGGACGATCAGCACCGCCGAGACGAACAGCCAGCGGATCGATTCGCGCTTCTTGCCGCTGAACATCAGCAGGGAACCGCCGGCCACCAGGCAGAACTCCAGCAGGAAGAAGCGCGAGTAGAAGTCAAGGGAGAGCGCTGCGCCCAGCTGTCCGCGCCAGGCCAGGTCCCCGATCACAACCGTCAGCCAGATAACCGTCAGCCAGGGGATGATGCTGGCCATGCCGGACAGCTCCTTGGTTTCAAAGGGGCGCTTGAAGGCATAGCAGGAGATGACCGACTCCAGGATGGCGATGGAGTAGCCGATGAACATGCAGTTGATCAGGAACAAGAGCGGCAGAAAACCGGTGTACCAGAGCGGGTGCAGCTTGGTGGAGGCGATCAGCAGCAGCGAGCCGAGCGAGGATTGATGCATGGTCGGCAGGGTGATGCCCAGCACGATGATGAAGATCAGCACCCTGTCCAGGCGCGGCTTGAGCCAGGCCGCCAGCTCCTTGACCTTGTCCAGGCGGTCGCCGATCGGCTCCGGACGCTCCTTGCCCATGCGCGCATAGAGCATATCCAGCAGCAGCTGCAGGGTTCTCCATTCGGTCTTCTCCAGCGTCGTCAGCACGGCCGGCAGAAACTCCAGCAGCAGCACGGTCGTATAGGCCATGACGCAGACGGCCACCTCGAACATGGCCGAGTTGACCTGCCACTTGGAGGGGATGAAGAAGTTGTAGGCGTTCCAGGGCCGCCCCACATCGACCATGACCGAGAAACCGGCCAGGCCGTAGCCGAACATGCTGGTCAGGATGGCCGAACGGATCATGGGGTGGTAATGCATGCGGTTTCGTATGTAGATCAGGATCGCCATGGCATAGCCGCCGCAGGCGATGGCCGTGCCGGTGGCCACGTCGTAGGTGATCCAGATCCCCCAGGGATAGCCGTCGCTCATGTTGGAGACCGCGCCGATCCCCTTGATGAAGCGCACCGCGATCAGGGCCAAGCCGATCAGGGTCAGGGTCAGCAGCACGATAAAGGAGGGGGTCAGGATCCTGGCGTCATGCCGTTGGTATTCATCATGGCTCATCGTGCTTCTCCCCTGGGCCGGATGTTCCGGCCTGTTTTTCATCCGCTCCGCCGTTGCCCTTCATGTTCCTGAGCGCGATGAAACAGAGCGTGCTGTACAGCGCCACCGGGGCGATAAACCCCTTGTAGATGGTGTGCTGGATCTTCTCGGAGAATTCGGCCGGGGCGGCCTCCTTGAGGACCGGCAACCCCAGCTTGTTGAACTCCATGCCGGACAGGTAGAGGTGATTGGTGCCGCCCACCTCCTTTTCGCCATAGATGCGGTTGACATACTTGCCCGGATTCCCGTTCAGCCGGCTGTTGGCCTCCGCCAGCAGGTCCTTGCGCTTGCCGAAGGTGATGGCCCCGGTCGGGCAGGTCTCGGCGCAGGCCGTGATCCCCTTGTTCAGCAGGTTGGTGTTCTTGCACAGGTCACACTTGACGATCTGCGGAATGGCCTTGTTCCACTGGAACTTGGGGATATTGAAGGCACAGGCCACCTGGCAGTAGCGGCAGCCGATGCAGGTATCCTTGTTGTAATCCACGGTGCCGGTGACCTTGTCGCGGGTCATGGCGCTGACCGGGCAGACCGAGACGCAGGACGGCTTCTGGCAGTGCATGCAGGAATACTTGATATACGACCACTGCTTGTCGGACTCCTTGAAGAGCTTGATCAGGGTGCGGGTACTGCCGGACAGGTCCTGGGGGGCATCCCAGAGGCCATCCGGGTCAAATCGGGCCTGTTCGTAGGAGAGGCTGCCGTAATCGCTGTTGACCCGTTTGCAGGCCGACATGCAGGCCTTGCAACCGACGCAGCGGGTGGCGTCGTAGAGCATGCCGATGGTCTCGTTGTCGGGTTGATGCGACTCGGAGGCGACCGCTTCCCTTCCGGCCAGCAGCGTCGCTCCGGTGGCACCGATGATCTTGAAAAAATCGCGTCTACTCGCTTTTTCCATGCTCATCCTCCTTCTCCGGCCCGTCCGGCAGCCGCCTGGCCATCATGACCCCCGCGCCGATGGCGGCCCCGGCCGCCAGACCGATCACACCGGTGGTCAGCGGATCAGGCCCCTTGCCCTTGTTCTTGAGATCGACCGGCGCATAACTGTCAAAGGGCGTCGGCTCGTGGATCTGGACCTTGTCGGCAATGGCGGTCTTGAAGAGCAGGTCCGGTTCGGTGCAGCCGATGCAGGGGTGGCCGATACCCACCGGCCAGGCCACGCCGTCGTTGAAGCGGGTTACGGAACAGTTGGCGTAGGTGGCCGGCCCCTTGCAGCCCAGCTTGTAAAGGCAGTACCCCGCCGCGTGGGTCGCATCGCCGTAGGCCTTGGCAAAGCGGCCGGCATCGAAATGGGCGCGCCGCTCGCAGTGCTCGTGGATCTTGCGGCCATAGGCAAACAGCGGGCGTCCCAGCTTGTCCAGCTCGGGCAGTTTCTTGAAGGTCACATAATACAGAACGGTGGAAAGGAAATTGTACGGGTTGGGGGGGCAGCCGGGGATATTGATGACCGGCTTGTCCTTGATGATGTCGCTCACCCCGACTGCCCCGGTCGGGTTGGGGCCGACCGACTGGATGCCGCCGTAGCTGGCGCAGGTGCCGATGGAGATGATGGCGGCCGCGCCTTCGGCCGCCTTGTGCAGCGATTCGAGGGCGGTCTTGCCGGCCACCTTGCAGTAGATGCCGTTATCCTTGGTGGGGATGCCGCCTTCCACCACCAGGATGTACTTGCCCTTGTTGGCAGTCATGGAATCGTGCAGCGACTTCTCGGCCTGGTGTCCCGACCCGGCCATGAGCGTCTCGTGATAGTCCAGGGAGATCATGTCCAGGATCAGGTTGGCCACCGTAGGGTGGCTGGAACGGAGCAGCGACTCGGAACAGCCGGTGCACTCCTGAAAGTGCAGCCAGATCACCGCCGGCCGGCTGTCCGCCTTCCGGGCCGCGGCCGCGACCTTGCTGACCATGCCGAAGGGCAGCCCCAGCATGGCCGAGACCGTCACGCACGTCTTGATAAAATCCCGCCGGCTGACGCCGGGAAACAACCCCTCTTTACCCATGGTATCCTCCGCTTACTGAATAAAAGTCATGTGAGCAAACCTGTCGTATACGGCAACAGGCGTGCCAAGTGCGGCGGACGGGATGTGTTTACAAAAAGTGTAATTATTACGAGACATTGAAATGGCGGGGAGCTGCGGGGTAAACAACATAATGAAACAAGGGTTGCTTCTTTTTGTCCGGCTATGTATCATTTTGTCCGACTGGTATACACAACAAGACGGAGACCTCCGAGGTTTTCAAAACCTCGGAGGTCTGTAGTTACAGGTAACGGCACTATGATCATTTCCTCCAATATCTTTGTGGCGTACCTTCATACCCTGGAACAATAACAATGCTGAACACGCAGTTAAGCCCTTTGCTATGCTCCGAAATATTATCAAGGGGGTTACCACCGAAAAGGGGCTGAAAGAGTACTTGATTCTCTTGAGTATCTGCGAAACCTGCAAATACCGAGGACTGGATTTCCTTGATTTCCTGAGGTCAGGCGAAAAGGATCTTGAGGTTTTTGCGGCTAGCCAGCGAAGACGTCGGAGAAACATCAAAACTGGGCAGACCTCCGAGGTTTCTAAAAACCTCGGAGGTCTTGTTGATCCTGCAACGTAAGGACAAATAATGCAAACCAATATCCCGCTTGAACCGGGACATTATTACCATATCTACAATCGGGGTAACAACCGTGAGAACATCTTCGTTGAAGAGCGAAACTATCGCTACTTCATGCAGTTGTATCAGAAATATATTCTGCCGGTATGCGACACCTTTGCCTATTGCCTGATGAGGAATCATTTCCATGTGCTGGTACGTGTGAAGGAACTTCAAAACCAGACCTCCGAGGTTTTGAAAACCTCGGAGGTCTACAACCAAACCAGCAACAGTCAGACCTCGGAGGTTTTGAAAACCTCCGAGGTCTCCTCGAAAGCAATTACTCAGCAATTTTCAAACTTTTTCAACAGCTATGCCAAGACTATAAATACCACCTATAAACGGACCGGCAGCCTTTTTCAAAATCGCTTCGGACGGATCGAAGTGGATTCTGACCGCTATTTTGCGCAACTCATCCACTACATACATTTCAATCCCCAGAAACACGGCTTCGTAGAAGACTTCAGACACTATCGCTACTCCTCGTATCAAGCCATTGTCACTGATAAACCGACACGCCTATGCAGAAATGAGGTTCTGAACTGGTTTCAAGGCAGGGACAGCTTCATTGATATCCATGATGTACTCTGTGATGAAGTGGATATTCAGCATCTTACACACGATGATTTTGACTAATGACGATTCAGACCTCCGAGGTTTTTAAAACCTCAGAGGTCTTGAAGGAGCCCCCCCATGGCAACCATCTTCATCTGCGACGACGAAACCGAGATCCTGCGCTACCTGGACAAGCTGCTGCAGGCCAGCGGCTACCGGGTGGAGACCTTCGCCCGGGGGGCGGACCTGCTGCTGCGCCTGGCGGCGGCGGAGACCGTGCCGTGCGACGCCATCCTGCTGGATGTGCGCATGCCGGACATGGACGGCCTGCAGATACTCGATGAACTCTGCAAACGCCGCCCCGACTTACCGGTGGTGATCATGACCGCCCACGGCACGATCGATGACGCAATCAGCGCCATCAAACAGGGTGCCTACGACTACATCACCAAACCCTTTCCCAAGGAAAAGCTGCTGGGGATGCTGGAGCGCCTGCTGGACCATCGCCGGCTGGTCCAGGAAAACCAGCAGCTGCGCGAGGAGCTGCATCGCGGCGGCAGCGGTTCCGATGCCATCATCTTCCGCAGCGATGCCTTCCGCGAGGTCTACGACCTGACCCTGCAGGTGGCCGAAAGCGATGCCAACATCCTGGTCATGGGTGAATCGGGCACCGGCAAGGAGCTGATCGCGGCGGCCCTGCACCGCAACAGCCCGCGCCGGAGCAAACCCTTCGTCTCCCTCAACTGTGCCGCCCTTTCCGACACCCTGCTGGAGAGCCAGCTCTTCGGCCATGTGCGGGGCGCCTTTACCGGCGCGGTCATGAACCAGAAAGGGCTTTTGGAGGAGGCCGACGGCGGCACGCTCTTCCTGGACGAGATCGGTGACGTCAGCCCGGCGGTACAGGCCAAGCTGCTGCGGGTCACCCAGGAGAAGGACTTCATCGTGCTGGGTTCGACCCGCACCCGCAAGGTGGATGTGCGTTTCGTGGCAGCCACCAACAAGGACCTGATGAAAGAGGTTATCGATGGCCGCTTTCGCGAGGATCTCTATTACCGCCTGAACGTGATTTCCATTACCCTGCCCCCCCTGCGTGAGCGGCGCGAGGACATCGAACCGCTGGCCCGCCACTTTCTGACGGCCACCGCCCGCCGCATGAAAAAAGATATCCGCGATATCGACGACAGCGCCCTGCGGACACTCATCCAGTACGACTGGCCGGGCAATGTCCGTGAACTGGAAAATGTCATCGAGCGGGCCGTCATCCTGGCCCGCGGCGGCGTAATCACCGCCGCGCTGCTGCCGCTGGGTGCGCGCCGGGAGGCGCTCACCGTCACAGCTGGCGCCGCTCAAATGGTTGCCCTGGATGAGATCGAGCGCCGGCACATCACGTCCATCCTGAAGGAGACCGGCTTCCACAAGAGCCGGGCGGCGGCTATCCTGGGCATCTCCCGCAAGACCCTGGACCGCAAGATCAGCGAATATCATCTGGCGGAGAGGGACAACGCGTGAGAGCATCCCCCCTGCGCTATTCGATCCGTTTGAAGCTGACCCTGGCCACCCTGACGCCGCTGGTGACCGCGGTGGTCCTGTTCTGGGTGATCGGCGCCTCGACGCTCTACCTGGGGGTACCGGAACTCCCCTTTTTCGATGTGCGTTCCCGGATCCACATCATCTTCTCGGCCATCCTCCTGTTTGTGACCCTGGTGGGCGTATCCCTTTCGGCCTGGCTCGGTTCAAGCCTGTCCCGCCCGATCAGGGCGGTTGAGGAGGGCGCCCGCCTGCTCGCCATGGGTGAACATATCCCGGATATCGTCGTGGGCGGGCATGACGAGATTTCCGTCATGGCGGAAGAATTCAACATCATGAAACATCGGCTGATCGAGCGCGAAGATGAAATCCTGCAGCTCAATCGCACCCTGGAAGAGAAGGTGGCAGCGCGCAGCGCGCAACTGGATGAAAAAAACCAGTGGCTGCTGGTGGCGCAACAGGAGCTGGCCCGGGCAGAACGGCTGGTGGGCATCGGCATGCTGGCGTCGGGCGTGGCCCACGAGATCAACAACCCGCTGGCCATCATCCGCGGCAACGCCGAACTGCTGGAGATGTCGCCCCGCCTGGACGACTCGGATCAATCGGAGGTGGAAACCATTATCCGCCAGGTCGGCCGGGTGGAACGGATCGTATCCAACCTGCTGACCTTTGCCCGGACAAAGAAAAAGGTCAGCCGACCGTGCCATCTCGAAGAGCTTCTCGAAGATATCCTGGACCAGATCGGCCATCAGATTCCCCTGGGCCGGTACCGCGTCGATCGGCGCTATCAGGCGGAGCGGATGGACATTGACGGTGACGAGGATCAACTGCGGCAGGTCTTCACCAACCTGATCGTCAACGGTCTGCAGGCCATGGGGAATGGTGGTGTGCTGACGCTTGCAACCATGGTTGAGCGGGAGGCGGGTCGCTGCACGGTAACGATAGCAGACAGCGGGCCCGGCATCACCGCGGACACACGGGAAAAGCTCTTCACGCCATTTTTCACCACCAAACCGGGCGGGACCGGCCTGGGGCTGGCCGTATCCTACGGCATCGTCAAGGATCATGGCGGCGACATCCGGGTCGCCGGCCAACCGGGGCAGGGAGCCGAGTTCAGCGTACTGTTGCCGCTACGCCTGACAGCAGGCCGGGGGGAATCGGATGACTGAAAACGGGCCGCTGCGAAAAAAACGCTGGACCATCTTCGCCTGCCTGGCGCTGATGTACATCCTGGTCTATTTCTACCGCGTCTCGCTGGCGGTGGTGGCCGGCGACATCTCGCGGGAACTGCGGCTGACCCCGCAGCAGCTCGGCACCCTGTCCGGGATTCTCTTCTACGTCTATGCCGTGGCCCAGATCCCGCTGGGACCGATGATCGACCGCCTCGGCAGCCGCCTGGTGATCAGCGCCAGCGGCTGCCTGACGGCACTGGGGGGGATCCTCTTCTCCCAGGCCGGCAGCCTCGCCACCGCCCTGGCGGCGCGGGTGCTGATCGGCATCGGCACCGCATCGGTGCTCATGGCCACCTTCACGGTCTTCAGCCACTGGTTCGGCAAACGGGAGTTCGGGCGGGTATCCGGATTGATGGTGGCGGTCGGCAACCTGGGCAACCTCCTGGCCACGGCGCCCTTGGCGCTGGCGGTGGCAGCCGTCGGCTGGCGCAGTTCCTTTTTTGCCATCGGTATCGTGCAGGTACTGGTAACCGTGCTGGTCTTCGGCATGGTGCGGGACAGGCCTCCCGCAACGGCCGTTCCCGCGGTTGCGGTTCCGGAGACAGAAAAAACCGGCATGCTGGCGGCCTGGGGAGACATCTTCGGCAACCGGAACTTCTGGCTGCTGGGGATCATCGCCTTTGCCTGGTACGGCAACTATCTGGCTCTGCAGGGTCTGTGGGGCGGCCCGTACCTGATGGAGGTCCTGCATCTCTCGCGGGCCGGAACAGGGCGGACCCTGATGTTCACCTCGCTCGGCTTCATCGCCGGCAGCACGGTGACCGACAGCATCGCCCGGCGCGTCTTTTGCTCGTACAAGCGGACCCTGCTGGCCGGCCAAGCGGCATTGCTGCTCCTCATGACCGGGTTTCTGGGCTGGGTCGAGCTCCTGCCGCAGCCGCTCCTGATGGTGTTCTTCTTCGCCGTTGGCCTGGCGGTCTCCAGCGGCGTCATGATATACCCCATTATCCGCTCCATGTTCCCGGTGCGGATTGTGGGCACGGCCCTGACCTCGCTCAATTTCTTCGTCCTGATGGGGGCGGCCTCCACCCAGCAGGTGATGGGTCTGATCATCGGCTCCCAGGGTCGCGGCGCGGCCGGCTTGCCTCCGTCTGCCTTCCACACGGCCTTCTTGCTGCCGGTCATCGGTCTGGCCGCGGCCATCGTGCTGTTTCTGCCCGCGCGGGATTACTGGGAGAAGGCGTAGCACCCTCGACGCGTTTCCCTGCTTGCCTTCACCGCCAAAAAAAGGCACAATAATTAACATTTTTTCTGTCGGGAGTTTCTGATTATGGCATTGCGCGTCTACAACACCCTCACGGGTGAAAAAGAGATTTTCGTACCGCTGGTCCCCGGCAAGGCGGGCATGTACGTCTGCGGGGTCACGGTCTACGACTACTGCCACATCGGCCACGCCCGGGCCAACGTGGTCTTCGATGTCATCTTCCGCTACCTCAGGTATGCCGGTTACGACGTCACTTATGTGCGAAACTACACCGACATCGACGACAAGATCATCAACCGCGCCAATCAGGAAGGTGTTGACTACCGCACGATCACCGATCGCTACATCCAGGCCTTCGACGAGGACATGGAGCGCCTGGGGCTGGCCAAGCCAACGGTGGAACCCAAGGCCACCGACCATATCGCCGGGATTATCGCCATCATCGAGGCACTGGTCGCCAAGGGACACGCCTATCAGTCCGAGGGCGACGTCTACTACGCCGTCGAGACATTCCCGGAGTATCTCAAGCTCTCCGGGCGCAACCTGGAGGAGATGCTGGCCGGGGCGCGGGTGGAGATCGGCGAGAAGAAGCGCAACCCGATGGACTTTGCCCTCTGGAAAGGCTCCAAGCCGGGTGAACCGTTCTGGGAATCACCCTGGGGACAGGGGCGGCCGGGCTGGCACATCGAGTGCTCGGCCATGAGCATGGAGTTTCTGGGCACAACCTTCGATATCCACGGCGGCGGCAAGGACCTGGTCTTTCCGCACCACGAGAACGAGATCGCACAAAGCGAGGCGGCCAACGGCTGCCAGTTCGTGCGTTACTGGCTGCACAACGGCTTCGTCAACATCAACAGTGAAAAGATGAGCAAGTCACTGGGCAACTTCTTCACCATCCGTACGGTGCTGGAGAAGTATGACCCCGAAACCCTGCGTTTTTTCATCCTTTCGGCCCACTACCGTTCACCGATCGATTTTTCCGACCAGAACCTGGATGACGCCCGCGCAGGGCTGGAGCGGATCTATTCCTGCCTGGCAGCACTGGATGAGTTCCTGAACACGAAGCCGGCAACAGGTGACCTGCCGTCCATGGAGAGCCTTCCCGAAGCGGGCCGGGAACTGCGGGAAAAGATCGACCAGGCCCTTCCGCGCTTCGTCGAGGCCATGGATGATGACTTCAATACTGCCCTGGCGCTGGGGGTACTGTTCGAAACGGTGCGGGCCACCAACCGCTTCATGGCAGAGTCAAAGGAGTCCGGGCCGCTCGTATTTACCCTGCTGGCCCACGCCCGGCACCTGTTCGCCGAAACCGGCGGCGTACTGGGCCTCTTCGGCAGCGAACCGGCCCTGTGGCTGAAGGGCATCAAGGCCGCCAAATCCGGTCAGATGGATATCTCGCCAGAAGAGATCGAGCGGTTGATTGTTGAACGTGCCGAGGCCCGCCAGGCAAAGGACTTCAAGCGCAGCGACGAGATCCGTGACCTGCTGCTGTCGCGGGGCATCCAGCTGCTGGACTCGGCGCAAGGGACGACCTGGAATGTGAAATAATCGAGGCAGGTTTAAGTGTTAGGTTTTTAAGCGCTTAACCCTTAAAACTTGAACCTTGTGCCTAGAACCACCACTATCTTCTGCTATACTTGATATCATTACCTTCTGACGGGGACCGATGTGAATTGGGAATGCTGCTGGAACAAGGATGTCATCGCACCGGAAGATTGCCCGAATATTCAGGCGGGCGATGAAGATCTCCTCCATTCCTGGCACCGGCGCATACTGGAAAAATGCTTCGATTGCCCCCGTTTCAAGAGCGACCTGAGCCGTTTCCGCGAGAGCGGACATCCGCTGGCCCCGGTCTTAAGCATCGTCCACGAGGAGCACCAGCGCAAGAAAGCGCAGATTCAGTCCCTGGTGAGCTTTCTCGACAACAAGACCCTTGAGGTGCGCTTCCTTCATGAACTGGGATCTGTTCTGCAGAGCTCCGTTGACCTGGAGGAGGTACTCTCCGTGGCCCTGACCGCCATTACCGCCGGCAAGGGCTTCGGCATGAACCGCGCCTTCCTGCTGCTGGCCGACCGGGACCTCGGCCGTCTCAAAGGCTATCTGGCCATTGGACCGCGCAATTTCGAGGAGGCCTGTCAGGCCTGGGACGAGATCGCCAGCAACGACATGGACCTGCAAACACTGGCGCAAAGTTTCCAGAAGAACAAACTCACCTCGGAGCGGGCCAAGTTCCGCGATATACTGGATCAGCTTTCGGTCCCCCTTTCCGCCGAGGACCATATCCTGATCAGGGCCCTGGACGGCAAACATCCGCTCCTGATCGAGGATGCCTTCCACCATCCGGATGTCGCGCCCGGCCTGGCCCACCTACTGGGCGTCGATACCTTTCTGCTGATGCCGCTCCATTCCCGCAACCGGCGCATCGGCCTGATCATCGCCGACAACTGCATCACCCACCGCAGGATAACCGAGGAGGACATGCACTCCCTGGAGACATTTTCCTTCCCGGTGGCCTTCGCCATCGAACGGGCGTCCCTCTACGACCGTCTGCAGGTGGAACTCAACCGGGTGACGGAGGCCGGCAACAAGCTCAAGGAACAGCAGGAACTGATCGTCAGAATGGAAAAGATGGCCCTGGTGGGGCGCATCACCTCCAGCGTCGCCCACTCCATCCGCAACCCGCTCATGGTAATCGGAGGGTTCGCCCGTTCCATGCTCAAGACCACCCCCGCGAGCGACCCCAAACGCGGCTTTATCGAGTCCATCGTCAGCGAGGCCCGGCAGTTGGAAGGGGTGCTGGACGAGATTCTCAACTACTCGGATTCGCTCTACCCCACCAGGGATTTTTGGGATGTGAACCAGATGCTGGAAAACGTCATCAAGGATCTGCAGGGCATGCTCCTGCAGGAGGGGGTCGAGTGCAGGTTCGACCCCGACACCTCACTTCCACATGCCTATATCGATATCAAACAGGTTTCGTACTGTGTACGCACCCTGGTCATGAACGAGATCGATGGCCACAGCAAAGAAAGGATCAGCATTCAGGCCTCCGGGCAGAGCGACGGCATCCGGGTCAGTATTGAATACGAGGGGCACCCGGTCGCCCGGGAGGAACAACTGGACCTGCTGCTGACCCCCTTTGCCAGCACCCACGAAATGGGAGCCGGCCTCGGTTTGGGGCTCTGCCGGACCATGCTGGAGAAACAGGGCATCCCCCTTGATATCACCGCGTCGCCGGAGGGCGGCATAACCTATACGATCACACTTCCCATCAGGAAGGAGGAATAGCCACATGAGCAGATTACTGGTAGTGGACGATGAAGCCAATATCCGCCTGCTGTACACAGAGGAGCTGACCGACGAGGGGTACGAGGTCGTAACGGCGGCCAGCATCGCCGAGGCGACCGAAAAGCTCCGGGAAGGGGTCTTTGACCTGGCGGTGCTGGATATCAAGCTCAAGAATGAAAGCGGCATCGAGCTGCTGCAGCAACTGGTCAAGGAGCGCCACGACATGCCGGTGGTCCTCTGTTCGGCCTTTTCCTGCTACAAGGATGATTTTTCGGCCTGGCTGGCGGACGGCTATGTGGTGAAATCAGGCGACCTGACCGAACTGAAGAGCGAGATAGCCCGCATCCTGGCCAAAAAGGCGCAGAAGGCCAAGGTGGGGCTGTAACCTGATGATCCAAGTCCCCCTTTAGCA
>JAJYBH010000096.1 GCA_021779135.1 Deltaproteobacteria bacterium | reverse complement strand
TTTTGTGGGTAGCAGAATAGCAAAATTATCAAAGAACATCAATGCGTTATACTATATTGGCAGCAATTCTACTGGAGTTAGCTTCACGGATTCAGGTTTTGTTCTTAGATAAAAATAGGCGAAGAATATTGCAAGCATTAATACTCTGCAGTTTGCCTTGTCGTAACCTGATATTTCATGCCCAATTAAATTCATAAATTATAGGTCTCTATCAATTCTCTCAACTCGTTTTTGACTGGTTCGCGCGCGCGTGAACTGGTGATCTACCCAAATGGAACATTTCACCGGTGGTCGTAAGCCGCTAGCTCAAAGCACTTCCAACTGCACATCTTCTGTATTCAGGAAATTCATGTCATCACCATCAAGGCGAGGCAATGTGCTAACAATTTCGAGCAGGTCCGCCAAAGTTGCGGCAGGTCGGGCCTGATCAGCAGCGCCAAACATGGCCTCGGTCGAACTGGTTTCTGTCTGCATATCACCCCCTTTCTTGTGTGCTGCGATTTCAACTTTGACCGCCTCGTCCACGTCCCTGAGCATCGTCCATGGTCATGGTTGGTTTTGGATGTAACGTCGCTGTAGATGACCTGTAGTAGGGGCGACCGGCCGGTCGCCCCTACAGACCCCGTCACCGCAAAAAATCTCTTTCTCTACTGGAACCCTTCCTACAATATCCGCCTCTATATAATGATCCATTCTCATGGCAGACGAAAATTTGCGGGATGCAATTTGTCTTCAATCCAGCGCTGCGGATTGGTGGAGATATATTCGGCAATCCGGTTGTAATCGGCTTCATCACGGATTACGTGTTCATAATAGTTGCGTTGCCAGACCGGTACGCCGGGAGCATCACGCAGTTCGTTAATTCGTTTGGTAACCGCAGATTTGAAACCCGCCATCATCGCCCCAAGTGATTTCGGTCGTGGTCCCGGCATCGTAGGGGCGACCGGCCGGTCGCCCCTACATTGGCCACCCCCGCGTTGGACGCCATTATCGGTATTTCCGGAGATTACAACAATCCCGTGAAAATGATTCGGCATTATCACGCAGTTATCCAACTCGATTTCCGACCGCAACTCCGCCGAACGTGTCCATTCCTCCGTAACAATTCGTCCAAAATCGTTCCTCACCATCACGCCATCAACAATCTCTCCGAACAGACATTCTCGGTCATGTACGCATATCGTGACAAAATAGGCCCCGGGTTGTGAATAATCATAGCCTTGCAACCGAATGGAACGACGGTGGTGAATTTCAGAGTTGTATGTCATATCGCACATTCAATACGGGGTCGGTCTATTGTAGGGGCGACCGGCCGGTCGCCCCTACAACGTTCGCCCCTCCAATATAAAATTTCACCGCCGATGCTGCTGGATAACCGTCTTTACCGCCTCAACCACGTCGCGGGCATCGTCCATGGTCATTTTCGGGAAGAGCGGCAGGGACAGGATCCGCTCCGAGGCGTAGCTGGCGTTGGGCAGAACCGAGTCGGGTACCGGCATGTGCTCCCGGTACCAGGCGTGGTGGTGGATGGCCTTGTAGTGCAGGCCGCTACCGATGTTGTGCTTCTTCAACTCCTCCATGAAGCGGTCGCGGTCGATGGTCAACCGCTCGATCCTGACCAGCGGGGTGTAGAGGTGCCAGGCGTGGCGCTGCTGGTAGGGTGCGTACTGCGGCAGGGCCAGTTCCGCTACTCCCTCAAACTCGCTATTATAGTATTCGGCAATATCGCGGCGCCGGTCGATGAAGCCGTCCAGTTTGGGCAACTGATGGATGCCGATGGCGGCCTGGATGTCCATCATGTTGTACTTGAAGCCGGGCATGAGGATATCGTAGTTGGGGGTGCCGCTGGCGGCAAAGCGCTTCCAGGCCTCGCGGCTCATGCCGTGGAACTTCATCAGCGAGATCTCTTCGGCCAGGTTCTCGTCGGCGGTGCAGACCATGCCCCCCTCGCCGGTGGTGATGTTCTTGTTGGGATGGAAGGAGAAGATCGAGATCGACGGAAGCGATCCGATGCGCTTGCCCTTGTACTCGGTCCCGGCGGCGTGGGCGGCATCCTCGATGACCGTCAGGTTGAACTCCCTGGCCAGGGTGAAGAGCGGGTCCATGTCGCAGGACTGGCCGGCAAAGTGTACCGGAATAATGGCCCTGGTGCGCGGGGTGATCTTTTCACGGATCTTGGCGACATCGATATTGAGCGTCCCCGCTTCGATGTCCACCAGCACCGGCGTGCCGCCGCAGAGGATGATCATGCTGACCGTCGAGGCAAAGGTCATGGGGGTGGTGATGATCTCATCCCCCTCCCGGATCTTCAGGGCCAGCAGGGTCAGATGCAGGCCGGCGGTGGCCGAGGTCAGCGGTATGGCGTAGGGCGCGCCGACGTAGGTCCGGAAGGCCTCCTCGAAACGCTTGACCTTGGGGCCGGTAGTGATCCAGCCGGAGCGGAGCGAGTCAACGACCTCGTTGATCTCGGGCTCCTCGATGGTGGGGGTGGAAAAGGGGAGAAAGGTTGCACGCATGGTATCGGGATTCTCCTTGGTTTGTGACTCTAGCGGTTGCTAATTAACAGACGCCGCCCCGCTTCGCCCTTGATGATTGGTTTGGGTTTCAGCGCGGGCAGCAGGGTATCGTACTCTCCCCTATTGAGGAACATCAGGATGTGACTGCCGCCGCCCCACAGCGCAAGCAAGGCTTGCTGGTCGGGAAACCAGAACGACTGGTCACCCTGGCGGCTGCCGAAGTCAAGCTCATCCCTGTTCCCCGCAACCAGCACCCGCCGGCCGGTGTACCAGGAGACCGCCTGCATGGGGCCGAAGGTGACGATGCGCGTGTCCGGTCCGGCCAGTGCAGCGGCCTTCAGGGACAGCTCGCGGGGAGATTCGATGCGGGCAATATCAGTCATTATCATCCGTGGCAGAAAAACTTCAAGCAGAAAGGATGCCAGACACAATACGATAAACAGGGCGCCGGGATTCCGTCCGGCTGCCCGCAATGTCCCGACCCCCTGAAAAAGGAACAGGCCGCCAAGCGTCAGGCCGGCGACGAGGGAAAAGGACGGGGCGTGGCGGACAAATTGCGACAGCGGGGCGGACCAGCCGGGGAACAGACCGGTCAGAAGCGACACCACCTGGGGCAGCCGGGCATAACCCAGGACCGCCGCACCCAGCACAAGCAGGGTCAGACCCAGCGCAATCGCCGCTCCCTTCATCTCCCGCCCGCGCCCGTCCGACAACAGGTCGATGCGGTGGCCGATAAGTATCGCCAATGAGGGGAAGATCGGCAGGATGTAGGGGATCAGCTTGGAGTCGGATTTTGAAAAAAACAGGAAGATCAGCGCTGTCCAGATCAGGAGGTACAGGCCGGCCCGCCCCTCGTCGTGATGCCGGTCGCGCCAGGCCCTCCTGAGCGCACCGGGGATAAAGAACGACCAGGGCAGCATCGTGCCGAGGAGCACCGGCACAAAAAACCAGATGGGCTGATAACGGCCATGCACCTTGCTGGTGAAGCGCTCGAAGTGTTCGTGAATGAAGAAAAAACGGGCAAACTCCGGGTTTCTCAGCGAGACCAGCACGAACCAGGGGGCAGCTACGGCCAGAAACAGCAGCAATCCGGGTACCAGGCGCATATCGGACAATAACCGCCAGCGCCTGCTCACCAGGAGGTAGAAAAAGACAATGCCGGCCGGAAAGACAATGCCGATCAGCCCCTTGGCCAGGGTTGCCAGGGCGCAGAACAGATAGAACAGATACCAGGGCAGAGGGCGTGAACGGCGCCCTTCGCGACCGGCGGCCACGATAAAGGAGCCCAGGGCCGCCGTCAGGCAGAAGGTCAGCAGCATGTCGGTCAGGATGATGCGCGACTGAAGCACGAAGCCGGCCGAGGTCCCCAGGATCAGGGCCGAGATCAGCGCGGATCGGCGGCCATAGAGGTGGCGGGCGATGATGTAGGTCGCCAGCACGGTCAGCAGACCGCACAGGGCCGAGGGGAAACGGGCGCCAAATTCATTCACCCCGAAGATCTTCAGCGAGGCGGCATTGATCCAGTACAACAGGGGTGGTTTTTCAAAATATTTGACGTAGTTCAGCGTCGGTGTGATCAGGTCGCCCCGCTCCAGCATCTCGCGGGGTATCTCGGCATAGCGCCCCTCATCCGGATCGATCAGTGGCAGGCGCCCCAGAAACTGGAAGAAGGGGATTGCGAAAACCATCGCCAGGATCAACAGGTCGCGCAGCCAGGCCCCGGCGGCGCTGCGCGCGATGAACTTGTGGTCTCTCATGCGGCACCGGGTTTTTCGCGACGGATGAGATCGGACG
This sequence comes from Deltaproteobacteria bacterium, assembly GCA_021779135.1. GTDB lineage: Bacteria > Desulfobacterota > Desulfuromonadia > Geobacterales > Pseudopelobacteraceae > CAIPTY01. Next base: position 8,848 of record JAJYBH010000096.1, on the reverse strand, counting down.
GCTCCGCGGCAAAAGGGAGATCCATCAGGATCCGCTGGTTGGGGTTGACAGATTCCACCTCGCTCACAGCGCCCCGCTGGTCAAGCAGACACAGCCGATCCACCGTCAAACGGGAAGCACGCATGCCGGGACCGATGAATTCCAGTTCTTCTCCGATCCGGATACGGTTGCGGACCGCGATCACCGTCGCACCGTCCGCGCGCCGTTCCTCCACCAGACCGACGAACTCGTGGCTGCGGATGTAGGCCGATTCATACCCCTGTCCGACAGAGCGCGGCTCCCCGAACAGAAATCCGGTGGTATAGCCGCGATGGCTCAACTTGGCCAGCTCCTCCTGCCACTCCGGCCGGCAGCGCCACCCGCCCGGGTCGGCCAGAAACTCATCCAGGGCCTGGCGGTAGACCCGCAGCACCGAGGCCACGTAGTTGATCCCCTTCATGCGCCCCTCGATCTTCAGGGAGGTCACGCCGCTTTCCACCAGGGCCGGTATATGTTCCAGCAGGCACAGGTCGCGCGAGTTGAAGATAAAGGTGCCGGTATCGTCCTCCACAACCGGGAAATACTCACCGGGCCGGGATTCTTCCACCAGATGATAGCTCCAGCGGCAGGGATGGGTGCATTCTCCCTGGTTGGCGTCCCGCCCGGTCAGCATGCTGGAGATCAGGCAGCGCCCGGAGTAGGAGATGCAGAGCGCGCCATGCACAAAGGCCTCGAACTCCATGCCGGGGACGGACGAAACCGTCTCGCGGATGTTCTCCAGACTCATTTCGCGGGCCAAGTTGATGCGGCGCATGCCCTGGCGCTGCCAGAAGCGGGCGCTGTGCAGGTTGATGGTATTGGCCTGGGTGGAGAGGTGCAGATCACGTTCGGGCGAGATGCAGCGCAGCAGCTCGATCACCCCCGGATCGGCCACGATATAGGCGTCAAACGGCAGGGGCGCCACACTCTCCAGGTAGTCTGCAAGTGCGCCCAGCATCTCGTTGCGCGGATAGCTGTTGACCGTCAGGTAGGCCTTCACCCCCTGGCGGTGACAGAGATCCAGCGCCGCCGACATCTCCTCAAGCGTGAAGTTGTCGGCCATGTTGCGCAGTCCGAAGGAGTGCCCACCCAGATAGACCGCATCGGCGCCGTAGTGCAGTGCTATTTTCAATTTTTCCATGTTGCCGGCCGGGGCCAGCAGTTCGGGCTTGTTCACGGGGAGTTCCGGTCAGGGGCTAGTTTTTGACTTGGGGAGAAGAATGCTAACACATTATAGCTGTTAATTAAACCGAAACCTGATCGGCCGGGGACAGTCTTTAGCGAACCGGCAGCAGACTCCACTTTAAGTGCCCTAAAGATCATATATTCTCCCGGGAAATATTGGGAGACAGCTTCTAACTTATTAAAAAAGCAGCTTTCACTTGACAAAGTGCTGGTTATCGCTTTAATTATCAAAAATATCAATCCGAGATGGGAGCATAATGATGACCGGCAGCAGGTGGATCGCATCACTCGTAGCATGCCTCGCTCTGACCGCTTGCGGAGCCAATGATCTGGTGGTCAAGCGCCAATCCGAAACGGAAGCCAAGGTCGAACACCTGATCCAATCAGTCAGGAAGGACGATCTGCGCGCTAACGAGTTGGCCGGACAGATCCAATCTCAGAATGAGCAGGCCGAGATTGCCGCCGTGCAGATCAAACGGCTTGAGGACTCCATCCGTGAACTGAGAAAATCCCAGGATGAGCTGAAGGCCAGATTCCTGCTGCTGTCACAGCAGACTCATCCAAACAAGATCGAGGTCATCAATCAGGGAGACCCCGCCAAAGGCAAGGATGGCGGACCGCCGGCCGACTACGTCAAGGCCTTCGGGCTCTACAGCGCCAATAATTTTCCTGAGGCCATCACGGCCTTCGAATCATTCATGAAGAGCAACCCTCAGAATGAATATACCGCCAATGCCCTGTACTGGATCGGAGAATGCCACTACAGCCTTTCCGACCTGCCCAAGGCCAGGGACGTATTCTCCCAGGTGGCGGAAAACTATCCGAACAGCCCCAAGGCACCCGATGCCCTGCTGAAGATGGGATACTCCCTGGCTGCCATGAAAGAGAAGGACAAGGCACGCACCATCTTCGAGAACCTGATCAAGTCGTACCCCAGCAGCCCGGCCGCGGCAAAAGCCCGCGAACGACTGACCGCTAACTGAAGTCTGCAGACAGACCTGCGACTATCTCATGAGTGACTACTTTGAGGTGCCTATGAAATTCAGACTGAAGCTGATACTGCTGGCCGTGATACTGATTTTGCCCTGCTTTGCCGTTGCAGCGGAACAGGACGAGCCAACCATCTATGTCATCAAACAGGGCGATACGCTCTGGGGGCTGTCGGAGAAATTCATAAAGGACCCCAACTACTGGCCGAATATGTGGTCAAACAACAGCTCGATCACCAATCCGCATGTGATCTATCCTGGGCAAAAAGTTCGCGTGTTCCCCGACCGGCTCGAATTTATGCCGAAAGAGGGGGCGGTTGCCCAGAAGAAACCGGCCATTACGACCGCTTCCGGAGCTACAGTCACGACAACCGAAAACCTGGCCGAGGTCGCCAAGGAACGGACCTATACCATACACGGCAGTGAAGGTTTTATCCTTGAAAACGGCGCCAAGCCGACCGGCACCATTATCAGCATCCACAATAACCGTAATATTGCCGGTGACGATGACATCGTCTACACCGACATCGGCAACGAGCTCGGCGTCAGGGGCGGCGAGAAATTCTCCGTTTTCCGCAAGGATGGAACGGTCAGTCATCCGGTCAGCAATGAGATTCTGGGGACCAAGATAGCCCCCCTGGGAATGATACAATTGACCGATCTTGAAAAAAGCTCGTCCCGTGCAATTATCATCAAGACAAACCAGGAGATAACCCCCGGTTCCTATCTGTTGCCCGCTCGCGCGAACAAACGGCGTGAAATTCCCCTCAAGATGTCCGCGCGGGAGCTCAAGGGCTATATTGTCGACAGCGGCAGCGGCATCAGCATTCTCGCCACAGGGGACATCGTTTACACCGATCTGGGCAGCGAACATGGGGCGGAACCGGGCAACATGCTCTATATTGTCCGCGATGTCACCATCGACAGCAATTCCACAACCGGCTATACCGAAAAGCTCCCGCAGGAACTGCTCGGGGCGCTGGTAATTCTGGAAACCGGGAAAAGGACCTCCACCGCGCTTATAGTAAAAAGCATTGATGCCATTTACAGAGGCGACCGTTTGGTAAGCCATCCCAAATAGATCGCGACCATGCTCAATAAAGACCGGCCAGTTGCCGGTCTTTTTTTTTCCAGGCTAATGTGTATGAGGACGATTTCAGGGTTTTCATTCTGGAAAATAACTTCGATAACGCACTACCTCTGATTATCAGGGCACGGGAGAACCTAGTATCGATGAAAGAGCTTCACTGGATAGGCCTTAAAGCGATCCCCGGAATTGGTAACGTCACCTTCCGGAGACTGCTGGAACATTTCGAAACACCCGAAGCCGCATTATCCGCCCCCCCATCGGAGCTGTCGAACGTCCGCGGCGTCACGCCCGCCATTCGGGAAGCTATCGCGCAAGGCGCCTGGCGAGGATTTGCCGAGACAGAATGTGCCCGGCTTGCCGCCAGTGGGGCCAGACTGGTGACCTTCACGTCGGCCGACTACCCCAAGTCTCTCTTCGAGATCCCCGATCCACCGCCATTTCTCTATGTACAGGGTGAACTGCGCGGCCAGGGGGCGGCAGTTGCCATTGTAGGTTCGCGCCGGGCCACCGCCTATGGGCTCCAGGCAACAACGCGACTGGCCGAGTCACTTGCCGGGCATGGGGTTTGCGTGATTTCGGGCATGGCGCGCGGTGTCGATACCGCCGCGCACAAAGGGGCGCTCGCGGCGGGCGGCAGGACCATCGGCGTACTGGGTTGCGGTATCGACAAGATCTACCCCCCCGAAAATCGCAAGCTTTTCCAGGAGATGGCTGAAAAGGGGTGCCTGGTATCCGAGTTTCCCCTGGGCACCCTGCCTCTGGCCGAGAACTTCCCCCGGCGAAACCGGATCATCAGCGGCCTTTCCCACGGCGTGCTGGTGGTGGAGGCCGCCGAGAACAGCGGCTCGCTGATAACCGCTCAATATGCCCTTGAACATGGCCGGGACGTCTTTGCCGTTCCGGGAAATATAAGCTTTGCCACCAGCCGGGGCAGCAACCGCCTGATCAAGCAGGGCGCAAAACTGGTGGATTGTGTCGAGGACATCCTGGAAGAACTGCCCGGCTCCGTGCATCCGGCTGTTGCAGCAGGTCAATCCGCTCCGGCCCTGCGCAGCTTTTCCCTTACTCCCAAGGAGGCCGCCATTTACGAGGTCTTGGCCAGGTCGCCGCTGCATATCGACGACATCATCGCCCAAACAGAATTGACAGCCGGTGAGGTTTCCTCTATGTTACTCCACCTCGAACTCAAGGGTGCGGTCACACCGCTGCCCGGAACACATTACTCCGTTACTTGACCCGGATAAATCGGATAAGTGCGTTAACGAAATTATTTTCTGTTAAAAGCCACAGAAAATAATTTCTAACTTACTAATAAGGACTCTTTTGCTTATGTCAAAAAACATTGTCATTGTCGAATCCCCCGCCAAGGGGAAAACCATAGAAAAGTTTCTGGGTCCCGATTATAAAGTCCTGGCCTCCTTCGGCCACGTACGAGCCCTTCCGAGCAAACAGGGCTCCGTCGATATCGAGAAGGGGTTTGAGCCGAAGTACCATGTACTGCCGGAAAGCAAAAAGCATCTCGATGCGATCAAGTCTGCCATCAAGGGGGCGGACAGACTGTTGCTGGCCACCGACCCCGACCGTGAAGGGGAAGCCATCTCCTGGCATCTGCTGGCCGCACTTGGTCTGGACAAAAAGTCACCCGGCATAAAGATCCAGCGGGTGGAATTCCACGAGATCACCAAAGAGGCTATCCTGCATGCCGTCAAAAATCCCCGCGATATAGCCCTGGACCTGGTGAACGCCCAGCAGGCCCGTTCGATCCTGGACTACCTGGTCGGCTTCAACCTCTCGCCGTTTCTCTGGAAAAAAATCCGCTACGGCCTTTCCGCCGGTCGGGTCCAGTCGGTGGCGCTGCGACTGATCTGTGAACGCGAAAAGGAGATCCTGGCCTTCAATGAGCAGGAATACTGGACTATCGCAGCCCGGCTGGGTATTGCCGCGGGTCAGGAGTTCAGGGCCGGCCTGGTGGATGTGGGAGGCAAAAAACTCGGCAAGTTCGACATCCCCGGCGAAGATGTGGCGAGCGCTCTGAAAGCGGCCTTGCAGTCGGGCAGCTATCGAGTGGCCAAGGTCACCAAAACCGAAAAAAAACGCAATCCTTCCCCCCCCTTCACCACATCGACACTCCAGCAGGAGGCATCGCGCAAACTCGGTTTCTCGGCCAAGAAGACCATGTCTACCGCGCAGAAGCTCTACGAAGGGATTGATATCGGCCCTGAAGGGACCGTCGGTCTGATTACCTACATGCGTACCGACAGCGTCAACCTGTCAACCCTGGCTCTCAAGGATGCCCATGATGTCATCTCGGCGGCCTACGGCAAGGAATATGCCCTCCCCAAGCCGCGGATATTCAAGACCAAGTCCAAAAATGCCCAGGAGGCCCATGAGGCCGTCCGCCCGACCTATATCGCCAAGACCCCGGCAGAGTTGAAAAAGTTCCTCTCTCCGGATCTGTACAAACTGTACGAACTGATCTGGAAACGCACCGTGGCCTGCCAAATGGCCGAGGCGCTCCTGGACCAGACCTCGGTGGACATCAGCGCCGACCTGGCCACGGCGCCTGCCAGCGGGCCGTTCGCCGGCACCAGACAGTGCGGCCTGCGGGCGGCCGGTACGGTCATCCGCTTCCCCGGCTTCATGAAGCTGTACATTGAAGGCTTGGATGACCAGGATGAGGAGAAGGAAGGCCTGCTGCCCGCCATGAAAGAGGGCGCAGCTCTGAAACTGCATGAGGTACTCCCCGAGCAGCACTTCACCCAGCCGCCGCCACGCTACACCGAGGCCACCCTGGTCAAGACGCTGGAGGAGTACGGCATCGGTCGACCATCCACCTTTGCCTCGATCATGAATACCCTGGTGGAGAGGAAATATGCCCGGCTCGACAAGAAACGCTTCTTCCCAGAGGACGTCGGCATGGTGGTCAGCGACCTGCTGGTAGCACACTTTTCGCAGTACGTGGATTACAATTTCACCGCCGGCCTGGAAGAAGAGCTGGATCAGGTTTCCCGCGGGGAAAAGGAGTGGAAACCGCTGCTGAAGGAATTCTGGGAGCCGTTTATTGCACTGTTGAAACAGAAAGAGGGCGAGGTCAACAAGTCCGACCTGACGACGGAAGCGACTGATGAGGTCTGCCCGGAATGCGGCAAACCGCTGGTTGTGAAACTCGGCAAGCGCGGCAAGTTCATAGCCTGTTCCGGTTTTCAGGAAGGGTGTAAGTATACCCGCAATGTCGATCAGGAGGGTGGCGAGGCCGCTGAGCCGGTCATTTCTGAGGAAAAATGCGAGAAGTGCGGCCAGCCGATGCTGATAAAAGATGGGCGCTTTGGGAAATACCTGGCCTGCTCGGGCTATCCGGCCTGCAAGAATATCCAGCCGCTGATCAAGCCCAGAAGTACCGGCGTGGTCTGCCCCGAGTGCAAAGAGGGCGTGCTGACCGAGAAGAAATCGCGCTTCGGCAAGCTGTTCTACTCCTGCAACCGCTATCCCCAGTGCAAATTTGCTCTCTGGGACCTGCCGGTGGAGCGGCCCTGCCCCAAATGCGGCTTCCCGCTGCTGATCAAGAGGAACCTCAAGCGCGAGGGCGAGTTCCTCAAGTGCCCCAAAGAGGGTTGCGATTTTAAAGAAGGCGGCAAGGAAAAGATCTAATTGAAGAACACACTTACTATCATCGGCGGCGGGCTGGCCGGCTGTGAAGCCGCCTGGCAGGCCGCCGGTCGCGGAATTCCCGTCATCCTGCACGAAATGAAGCCCGAGCGGTTCTCCCCGGCCCACCACCTGCCAGGTCTGGCGGAACTGGTCTGTTCCAATTCCCTGCGCGGCGAATCACTGGATAATGCGGTCGGGCTGTTGAAAGAAGAATTGCGCCGCTGCGGCTCCCTGATCATGGAGGCGGCCGAGGCGACCCGCGTCCCGGCCGGTGGGGCGCTGGCCGTTGACCGGCTGCTGTTTTCCGACCACGTTTCCCGAAAGATCGCCAATCACCCGCTCATTACCCTGAAACAGGGCGAGGTCACCGAAATCCCTGCCGAGGGCATTGTTGTTGTCGCCTCCGGACCGCTTACCAGCGACGACCTGGCAAACTCGCTTTCGCTCCTGACCGGCGAACGGCTCTACTTCTATGATGCCATCGCGCCGATCGTTACCGCCGAGTCCCTCGACATGACCAGGGTCTTTGCCGCATCCCGCTATGGCAAAGGTGACGGCGATGACTACCTCAACTGCCCGCTGAACGAGCCTGAGTACCTGACTTTCGTCGCCGAGCTGCTTGCTGCCGAGAAAGTACCCAGCCGGGACTTCGAAAAGATCGTCCACTTCGAGGGGTGCATGCCGGTGGAAACCATGGCCGAGCGTGGGGTGGAAACGTTGCGTTTCGGCCCGATGAAGCCGGTTGGACTGGCCGACCCCCGCACCGGCAGGGAACCGCATGCCGTTATCCAGCTACGTGCCGAGAACAGGGAAAAGACCATGTACAACCTGGTCGGTTTTCAGACCAAACTGACCTACGGGGAGCAGCGCCGGGTCTTCCGGATGATCCCCGGTCTCGAGGGCGCCGATTTCGTCCGGCTCGGCTCGATGCACCGCAACACCTTCATCAATTCACCCTCCCTGCTGCTACCGACCCAACAGCTCAAATCCGACCCGCGCCTCCTCTTTGCCGGCCAGATCACCGGGGTGGAGGGCTATGTCGAATCCGCCGCCAGCGGTTTTCTGGCCGGTATTACCGCGGCGGGGCTGGTTGCACACGGTCACCCGCCAGCAGTTCCCCCGCCCGCGACTGCTCTGGGTGCGCTGATGGCCCACATCACCAATGCCGACGCCCGTCACTTCCAGCCGATGAATGTCAATTACGGACTATTTCCCGACTTGCCGGGACGTGTCCACAAGAAGGAAAGGCGTCAACGTCTGGCTGAGCGGGCCCTGCAGGCCCTGGATGAGTGGCGGGCAGCCCTTGCTTGACCCGGCGAAGCTCTCGCGTACCTTCGGCAAAAACGGGGTGCTAGACCCAAAAACGGTCCAACTCTTCCAGCAACTGGTCTACACCCGCTACCACTCCACCCCCCGCCCCATGCCCTGGCGTGAAACCCATGATCCGTACCTCATCCTGATATCGGAGATCATGCTCCAGCAAACCCAGGTAGAGCGGGTTACAGTCAAGTACGCCGAGTTTCTGGCGGCATTCCCCACCATTGCAGACCTTGCCTCCGCGCAGCTGGCGGATGTCCTGCGGGTGTGGCAGGGGTTGGGATACAACCGTCGGGCCATCGCCCTGAAAAGGTGTGCCGAAGAGGTACTCAGCCGTTACGGCGGACGACTTCCATGCCACACGGACGAACTGGAGACCCTGCCCGGTATTGGGCCCTACACGGCCCGCGCTGTAGCCGCCTTTGCCTTTGGAATAGCCGAAGCGCTCATCGAGACCAACATACGGGCGGTCATCATCCATTTCTTCTTTCACGGTCGCGACAAGGTCAGCGACCGCGAGGTCATGCCGCTGATTGCCGCAACCCTTGACCGACATAATCCGCGCGAATGGTACTACGCACTGATGGATTTCGGCGTGTGG
>JAJYBH010000095.1 GCA_021779135.1 Deltaproteobacteria bacterium | reverse complement strand
GACGACAATGTCGGCTCCCTCCCTGATCGCCCGACGATAACCGCTAATGGTAGCTCCACCCACACCGCTGTTCGCCTCGTGGAAGAGCACTGTCACCCGGGGGTCGGAGCATTCCTGCACAACATAGTTTCCCGTCTGTTGGGGGCAGGCATCGTCTACCACATAGATCATCTGTACTTCTGCGCCAATAGCACTGATAACCTCAAGGATATGTTTGTGAACCCGATAACATGGGATCACAACGGCGACCGACTTGGGTTCCCCGATTTTGTGCATAGTCTTTGCCTCTCTAAGGGATGACTTCATATACCGCGACGCCAAGACTCGCAGGGTCCTTATACAGCAGGTGGAGACGTACACCCCGGATTGGCGTAAAGGTGCTCTCTCCCGCAGTCGGCAGATACAATACAGTAGCAGGTCCGTTGATGAGGGGAGCGAAAAGCGGTTCAAATTGAGGGCGAGCACCGACCAGCATGCCATCAATTATGATATATCTGACCCCGCTTTTCCTGGCAATTGCAATCATATCTATCAGATCTGCCTGAGGCATGCCGACATTTTCCATTTCGGCATAGAAGGATATCCTTCCCCAGCGCGTCATGATCCTGGCCCCGGAAGGCAGATGTTTTTTCAGCAGCTCCCCGATACGGCGCTGATCGTAACGGCCGCCGTCGTCCTCGAAGTGGTACGGTTTGTTGCGGTCCGCAGGCACCTGGCCGACAAAGACAACGATGGTCAGCAGCGAGACCGCCATGATAGCCAGAGGCATCCTAATAACATATCCCGGAAGCCCGTTTCTAACAGCCAAAGGACGGAGCAGCCATTGTTCGACTTGGCACAGGCCATGGCCCGTCCAAAGGAACAGTACCGGCAGGTAGGGCTGCAGGTATTCGGGGCCGACGAAGAAAAAGACGATGATGACAGCGAGGGGCGCGAAAGACGCCAGAAGATACAGCCGTTGTGTCATCCGCTCCCGCGTCCATCCCCCTGCGACAAAACCGATCGCTGCAGCCGCCCACAGATACCAGGGCACCATCGTCCGAACCGTCGTCAGCATATTCCTGACAAAGTTTATCCACAGGAAATCCGGATAGGAACGGATAACCTCGAGAAATCCGATCCCCTTGAACCCCGGTTCATTTTTCAGGTCAGGCCGCCCCAGGTACTCGCTCAACGCATCGGCCAGGGTTGCCCCCCCCTTGCCGGTCAGTTGCCACTGTCCGGTAACATGGTGGACCAGCATGACAAAGGGCGACAGCATTAGGACAAATGCCCCGACACATGCTGCCGTCAGGATGATGCGCTGTTTCAGCGGCCGATCGTCGGCCAGCGGCAGGAGAAGCAGGGGGGCCATAACGGCAAAGGCTACCAGGGATTCCGGCCTGGTCAGAAACGAAAGTCCGGCGACCGCCCCCGCTGCAATCGACCAGCTGATTGCCCCGCGCCGGTAGGCGCGCCAGAGAAGCCAGTACCATGTAACCAGCAGGGTTATGTACGTAGCCTGCGTCATGACCTCCCCGGCCCAGGAACGAAGAGGCGGGCAGGCAATGACGAGGATGCAGGCGATGGCCCCGACCTTGCGATCGAACAAGTCGCGGGCCAGCAGGTAGAGCGGCACGACCAGCATACTGCCCATGACCGCCGACACCAGCCGGCCGGCGGTTTCCGTATTCAGACCTATGAGGCTCACGAGAGCCGTCAATGACGGATAAACGACACCATAAACGGTAAGGGTAGCCGGATCTCCCCTGAGCAGGCTTCTCGCGGCAGTGACATAGCCGACGCCATCCGCCGAGATGACTCGGTAGAACGGGAGGAAATAGAGACGCACCATGAGCGCGGCAATAAAGACCGCTGCCAAGAAGACCCATTCCCGGCGTTCAATACTCCCCTCATCCCTCATGCTTGGACACTCATTATTCTTTTCCGTCTTATCTGCCACTCCCGGACCATCAACAGCGCCATAAATGCCAACGACGCCAGGGTCACCCATTTGCCGATCTTGAACGGCAGCGGATCGAAGACGAACTCCACCCGATGGTTGCCGGGCGTCAGATACACCCCCCGCAGGATGTGATCGACCGGCACGATCACGGCTTTCTTACCGTCCACCGTGGCGTACCACCAGCGATAATATTTCTCTCCGATGATCAGCAGGCTGTTTTTGAGTGCCTGGGCCTGCACCACGATCCGGTTCGCTTCGTAGTCGGTTACCTCGGCCTTTCCCGCGGAAGAAGGAGCCGGGGACGGATACGGTTCGAGTTGGAATGGAGGCGGCGACTCGACCAGGGCAGCCTGGTCCGGCTTGAAATCCGGTGCGCTGGCCAGGATTCCGAGACGCTGGGCGGGGTCGGTAACCACCACAACCGCGGGCACCAGCCAGGCCTTGGGCAGGACGGTTCTGTTTTCCAGCACGACCGAGCCGTTTGACGAGTTGAAGACCGGCTGATACTTCACGGAAAGGAGCGCCTTCTGCGCCTCAAACTCTCCCGCGGGCATGACCAGATACTTCAGGTTCATGATGTCCGGCATGTGGCTCATCAGGGAGAACGCATCCAGAAACTGCTTGTAGCGCCGTTCACTGATGGTCACATAAGCCGATATATTGGCCAGCCCGTTGTCGGAATAGTAGTGTGCGTTCTCCTCATTCAGGGGCTGCATGCGGTAATGGTCGATGCGCGGCAAGAGAAAGGTGACGACATCATTCTTGACCGCTGCCGACTTGGAAGCCGGCGGCGGGGTCACCACCAGAAAGTGGTTGTTTACGCGCCACAGGTCACCCAGGACCAGCAGTATCAGCACAGGGAGAACCAGCCTGGTCGGGATCCAACGCTTGAACCAGGCAACGATAGCAGCCAGGTAGACGGCGGCTATTCCAAATGAGACAGCTCCGTCCCGGAACATGTGGCTGAAACGCTCCTCCAACAACTGGGAACCGCTCTGATAGCGCGTGGGAGCGGCAATGAACTCCTCCATGGCCGCCATGATCGGCTGCCGTGCCACTGCAACCAGAAGACAGATCAGCCCGATTCCTGCGGTTATCCCGGCACACCACCAGAGCCACGGGAGCAGACGTTTCCTCTCCAGCGATCCGTCCGCCAACACGTCCATGCCGCGTCCCGCCAGAACTGCGGCGCCGAAAGCGAACAGAAAGAGGATCATCTTCGGTACGCGAAAACTGGAGAAGGCGGGGAGATGCTCGAACATGAAGCGGTAGACGAAGGTATATTTGCCCAGGGCCATGATCATGGTTGCCGCCATCAGGAAGACCAGGAACCCGGTATGGCGGTCCCGCCTGAATAACAGCGGCAGAGGCAGGAGGAACCAGGGCAGCAGCCCCAGGTAGTCGCTGGTCTGGGTAAAACGCATCCTGCCCCAGTAATAGACCTGGCCGGGGGCCGGGATATCGCCCCCCTCCTGGCGGGAATAGCCGAACAGACCGGGTACGAAGTAGGTCAGGATCTCCTCGGGTGGGATTGACCAGCTCATCCCCTCGTCAAAGCCGATACCTTTCTCGGCGGCATTCGTGGCGCCCTGCCCGGCCGTCCCGCCCACCGCCTCACCCCGTTCGGACTGCTGCGACCAGCTGTAGAGCGGGGCAAACGACATGGCTATGGTGCTGAAAAAGAGCGCCACCAGCACCAGCGCCAGCAGGAAATCCCTGCTGAACTGCCTGCCGTAGGCACCCCTCTGCTCCACGAAGCGCCCCGCCACATACCAGAACCAGTAGGCGCCGACGGCAAGGCACGAATAGAACGAGATCTGCCAGTGCATGTGAAAAAACTGGATCGCCAGCATCAGGGCCGTCATGGCATAGTAGAACAGCCGGCCGCTGCGCAGGGCCTTTTCCATGAACAGGAATATCCAGGGGAACCAGCAGATCGCTTCGAACTTCTGGATATGGCCGGCATTGATCAGCGATGCGTTCTCGGTGCAGATCACATAGAGCAGCCCTGCCGTGAAGGCACCCAGACGCCCGACTCCGATCTGGCGGCAATAGAGAAATGTACCGATGGATCCCCAGCACATGGCCAGGACAACCAGCCAGGCAATGCTGGAGGGAAAGGGGAAAAAATGTTGGATGAGGTAGCGGTGAAACAGCAGGCCGATGGCGTTCCAGCCACCTTCCAGGGTCCGGCCGCCGTCGCTCAACGGCTCCCATCCTGCGTGGAAGATATCGGGGATACCCTGGATGAACTGCAGCAGAGACTGCTCCTTGACCGCCTTGGCACCCCAGAAAAACTGGGTGATCACATCAGAGGCCCGGATGATCTGGTCGGTAAACAGGATCCTGCCGAAAAAGCCGATGATGATGATCGTCATCAGCACGATGTAGAAGGAATCCCGCTCCAGAATTCCGATTTTCTTGTCTGTCATTGTTGCTCCTTAAAAGCAGTGACAAGTAATCAGTGATGAGTGACGAGAAAGCAGTTTTTACTGATTACTGATAACTGGTCACCGATAACTGATTACCGTGCGCGCAATCCCCTCGCGGATGTCCGTGCGTGGGCTCCAACCCAGCTCTTTCCTGGCCAGGCTGATGTCGGAGAGGTAATCCCCGGTTTCAATCGCCCGGTATTCCTCCGGCCAGGGCACCCGGACGATTTCTCCCCCTCCCGCCTCCAGCACGGCCTTCTCCGCCAACTCCAGCAGGCTTATGCCCTGGCCATCGCCGATGTTGTAGGTCCTGCCGCGGGATTCCGGCCGGGAAGCGGCACGCAGGAGGGCATCGACCAGGTCGTCGATATACAGATAATCGCGCCGCTGGCCGCCGTCGCCAAACAGCGTGATCGTCCTCCCGGACACCGCCGCCTGGATGAAGCTGTTGGCGATCCCGTAGGCCCGTCCCTCACCGGCCTGGAAGGGACCATAGGGGTTGGAGATGCGCAGCACCGTAGCCTTTATCCCGTACAGCTTGCCATAGATGAGATGATAGTTTTCCACCGCCAGCTTGTGGGCGGCGTAGATCGATTCCGGGGCCAGCGGATGCTTTTCATCCACCGGCAGGTAGTGTGGCTTGCCATACACCAGGCGACTGCTGGGAAAAACGATGGCTACCCCCGGATTAAACACCCGGCAGGCCTCCAACACGTTCAGGTGGCCACGGCAATTGATGTCCAGGTCATTCAGGGGGGTCTTGTTGCTATCCGCCGCACCCGACTTTCCGGCCAGGTTGAAGATCACCTCCTGATCCCGGACCACCCGTTCGACTTTCTCCGCATCCCTGATATCCGCAATGGCAACCTTGATCTTCCCGATAAATTCTGCCAGCGGCCTGGAAACATCGGTCGGCATGAAATTATCCAGAACAGTGACCGTCGCCCCCAGTTCAAGGAGGCTCCGTGAAAGATTCAGACCAATAAAGCCCAGCCCGCCGGTAACAAGGACCTTTTTACCTCTATAAAATTTATCCGGATTAGTCACTGGTCACCCCTTACCCTTTGGCCCGCACGCTGTGTTGTTTCTTCCCGATGACATCCCGGTAAATCTCCTCAAGACGTCCGATCATGTTCTCCGTGGAAAACTGGGCCAGGAATTCCCTTCCCTGGCGCACAAGCCGTTCCGCCAGTTCCCGGTCGGTCAGGCACTGGACGATCCGGTCGGCAAGCAATTGATAATCGTCGAGCGGCACGATAAAACCGGTCTGCCCATCCAGAACGATCTCGGGATTGCCCCCCGCGTCGGAGAGTATGGGCGGTACACCGGCCATGGTAGCCTCGGACGAGACCAGCGGGATCGCCTCGATCTCCGAGGGCATGACAAAGGCCCGGGCCTTGCCGTAGGTCCTGTACAGCTCGGCGCGGGGCATGCCGTAGATGAACTCCACCGGCAGCCCGCGGGCCAGCAGTCTGGCAAACGCCTTGACATAGCCGTAGTCGTTGCCGATCACCATCAGTCGTGCATCGGGCACCTTTTTGAGCACCAACGGCAAGGCCCGCAGTATGCGGTGAATCCCCTTGCGGAAATAATCCCCCCCCACGAACAGGATCAGGTTTTCCTTCTCTTGCCACGGCCGAGACTCTATTTCGCTGTAGTCGAGCCCGTAGTAGAAGTTCAGATACTTGCCGGGGTGATCATAGAGATCATACACATAGCGGCCATGCAAGATGATGCCGTCGATATGCCTGAAGAGTCGTTGATACCTGATCTTGCGGTACTTCTGCAAGAGAAAGCGCACCGGAAAATCCAGACAGAAGAAATGGTAGTATCTGATCCAGTAGTAGTCATGGCTGTCCACCACCAGCGGACAAGGCAGCCTTTGGGCCAGATCCAGAGGTAGGTGCTTCAGGTTCAGGCAGTGGGCGATGTCCCACTCATCCTCCAGGTCAGTCTCAGATTCGTAGACCTTGACGGTATGCCGCCTGGCCAGTTCCCGCAGGACGTTGGCCTGATAGGTGCCGCCACCGGTGAGGGATTCCCCTTTTTTTGCAATAATGAGGATTCTCACACAAGCCCCCGATACACATCCATGGTCCGTCTAGCCGTCTCGCGCCAGCTGAATCGTGCGGCGCGGGCCAGGCCGGCGCTCCGCAGCCTGTCACGGAGGTCCGGGGAGCCAGCCAGTTCAAGCATTCTGTCGGCAATATCCGTCACATCCAGCGGATCGACCAGCAGGGCCGCGTCACCCGCCACTTCCGGCATGGAGGAGCAGTTCGAGGTAATAACCGGCGTTCCGCAGGCCATCGCTTCCAGGAGCGGCATGCCGAACCCCTCGTAGATCGAGGGGTAGACGAAATAACTGGCCCGGCTGTACAGGACAGGGAGGTCGGCGTCCTCGACAAACCCCAGGAAGACTACATCCTTTTCCAGCTTGAACTTCTCGACAATTCCGGCCAGGTTGGACAGGCGCCAGCCAGGTGCGCCACCGATCAAGAGCTTCAGGTCAAGCCCTTTGCCGCGAGCAATCGCGTAGGCCTCCAGCAACCGCGGCAGGTTCTTGCGCGCTTCGAGGGTGCCGATGTTCAGGATGTAGCGTTCGGGTAGGGAGCGGGTAAACGGGCTCTCCCCGGCGGCAGCCGGCACGAACTTCCCATCCACGCCGAGGTGGATGACATGCACCTTCTCTTCTCCTATCCGGCAGCAGGCAACAATATCCTTTTTCGAGCTGTGGCTGATGGTCACGACCGCGTCCGCCCGTTTGAGCACCAGGGGGAGCAGGTAGCGGTGGTACATGACCTGCCCTCGGCCATGTGTCTCCGGATGGAGGAGCGGCGAAACATCGGTGACCGTGATGACGTTTCGGTACTTGCAGGGGACAAAGGTACCGTAGTGGGTGGTGGCATGGATCACATCAAAGTTGTCCCTGGCGGCCCGGCGCGGAAGGACCAGGTTCGGCCAGACGATCTTGGCCAACTTGTTTGACGCAGCCGGATAGGCGACATGAGGTATGTTTCGCAATCCCGTAACCGACGCACCGAGGAAATCAACGGTGGAGATGCTGTCAGCGCATTCGTGCAGACCGTCGAATGCCTGCAGCAAGCTGTTCGCATAGACCCAGGTCCCCGCCCGGTAGTTCCGGAAAAATGCCGATGTAATGCCGATCTTCACAGTGTCACCCGGCGACCTTCCGTAAAATTGCGAGCACTTCGGCAGCGTGACGTTCCCATGAAAAATGTGCTGCCTGCCTGATCCCAGCATTAGCCAACTGCTCCCGTAGAGTCCGGTCCTCAACTATCAGCTTCATAGCTGCAGAGATTTCGTCAACGCTGGTAGGGTCCACAAGCAGAGCGGCGTCCCCCGCCACCTCGGGGAGGGAAGAAACATTAGAGGTTATCACCGGGCAGCCGCACGCCATGGCTTCCGCAACCGGCAGACCAAATCCTTCATAGAGGCTCGGAAAAAGCAATGCCAATGCGTTTCCGTAGAGTACGGGGAGATCTTCGTCTGACACGAATCCGGTCAGGATCACGCGATTTTCCAAGCCCAGGCTCCTGATCTGCTCATGCAAGGGTGGATAGAGCAAGGCCTTTTTACCTGCCAGTACCAACCGGACAGAATCCGGAGTCGCGACAAAGGCTTCCAGCACCCTGATCAGATTTTTGCGCCAATCCACATCTCCTACGTACAGAAGGTAGTCCCCAACAATACCGTAGCGTTTCCTCACACTCTCCCTAGCAGCAGGTAACATGGCACAGGTGGGATTGAAGAGGTCATGATTCACGGCCGGGTAAATCACCGTAATCCGCGCCGGGTCGAGTCCAAGCACCTTTACCGCGTCATCGCGCGTTGCGGCTGAAATGGCGATCAGAGCATCACTCTGCTTCAATTTGCGGAAGTTAATCGGCCAGCCGATGCGAATGGAGATGGGCTGCTGGGCCATCACTTCCGGAAAGAGCAGCGGAATAACGTCGTACAAAATCGATACCACCTTCACTCCCGGCGGAGGGACAAGGTAGCTGTTGAAATCGGTTGCCAGAAAGACCTGAGCTCCACTTTGTCTGACCAGAGAGGAGAGCAAAATGTGGTCGGCAATCCAGTTGAGACGGTTGGGACGATCGGGACGGAAGGTTTCAATGCGGCTTTCATTCCGGAACAGTGGGGCGAGTTCCTTCCCTTTCTGGGTAATGAGAATGAATTCGTCTTCCTGGTCGAGCCGGCTCATCTGCTGCAGTACATTTTTGATATGTACTCCGGGTCCACGCGTCTTGTTTGCATTCTGTAGGGGCCGGGCGTCGATGCAGATTTTCAATGAATTCATTCTCCTGGTTTATGGGAAAACTGTTGGTATCGGGTGAGTGCCCACTACCAATATATGGCACAAGCCCTCACGATATCTTTCTCGCAAAATACACAAAAGTTTCCTCATGTGAGGGCGTCTTGAATTGCCGCTTGTGGCAGGCAAAACCATCGCGGGTCAAAACATCGAGAACGTCCGAGCCGAAATCCCTGAACACGAGGATGCCCTCATCACGTATAGTATCTCCATGAAATATAGGTGGAAGTACATGTACTGGACCATTAGCGTCAATCGTCACTCGCTCTCGACTCGCTGGCAGTTCCCAATCAACCGGCACCGTAAATACATGATAACCGCCTGGTTTTAGAACACGCCTGATCTCCTGTAGCGCATCATCAAACTTGGCCACATGCTCCAACACCTCACTCGTTATGACAACATCAAAGTGATTATCTGGAAATGTAAGCCTTTCCAGGTTTTCATTTCGCACACCGTTATTTACAATCCCGAATTCCTTGTCGGGATAATACTCAGAGACAACATACCGATCCGATTGCTGAATTTTTTCCGAGCTAAAGACATTGTAGCCGGATGATTCATACATGGAAAACTGCTCATTATGGCTGAGATGCCGGGAAAGGGCTACATTATCATCCATATCCAACAGATCCAGTACAGTTTGCGCCAATGCACGCTTTCTAAAATTTGCAGAGCAGCAACAACAAAAGTAATTTTCCCTTTCCACCAGTTCCCGTTGAAAAGGCCCACTCAAATTCCACAAGGAAACCAGCAGCGTCAATCGTCGGGCAATGTCCTTGGAATAAAGAAAAAAAGTAAAATATCCACACGAATGACACACGCCAGAAGTTCCATAACGCCACTTGGATGCGTGCAGGATGAGGCGCTGCAGCAGTTTGTAAATATTTTTAAAATGCTTCATCTTAATTCTTTCAGAAGGGATACCAAACCATTTTGTGACAAAAATTGGCTTGAATTGCCACTTGCGAACACATTTTTTAACTTTCACTGGGACTGCCCAGCCATCTGTTTCAAGACACGATGTCATTATCCGGACAAGCTGGAGTCCAGCTTTCCAAAACGTTTGCAAATATAATCCCGCAAGCCCTTAAAATAGGCGGCTGAAGTGAATTTTTCCCCTTTCATCACATACCTGATGGCCACTACGACTGACCGGACTACCGTGGCAACAACTTTATTCGGCAGGTGCCTGCTCATAAACAACAACCTGTTTCTCACATTATAGTAAGTCTGAATCATTGGTTTATCGCCAGTTGAAGCTGAAACCTTATGCCACACATGTGATTGAGGTACATACAGAATTTTCCAGCCCTTCTCGTCTGCACAGGCATTCCAATCAATATCTTCCCAGTACAAAAAATATTCTTCATGCATTTCGCCAATTTCGGCAATCACAGCCGACTTTATTAGCAAACTGCAGCCTGTGATAAAATCGACCTCCTTGATTTCGTCAAATTGACCTTGGTCCTCTTCATCAATACCAAAATGATATGGGTGTTGTGGAGATTGTTTCCAATACCCACCAGCAAAAGCAATTTTATTCGGCGTATCATGGTAATAGAGCTTTGAACCAACAATGCCAATCCTGCTATCCGAATCAGCCACCGTCACCAGTGCTGTGAGGGCATTGGCATCTACTGTAGTATCATTATTCAACAACCAGATATAATCAGCGCCACGAGCCAATGCAAAGCGAATCCCTACATTGTTTCCACCAGAAAAGCCCAGATTATCACCAGACTGCAACACATCTATATCCGGAAATTTCTTTCGCAGGATCGAATAAGAATTATCCGTTGAATAATTGTCGACAATCAGGATATGAAAATTTGAATACGTGAGCCTAAGGCAGGATTCAACGCATTCAATCGTATCCTGCCAACCGTTCCAGTTCAGGATAATTATATGTACGTTTGGTCCGGGTGATTTCATTGCACCATATGCAGGCATATCAAATCCAAGGGCAACGTGTTCAGTTTCGTTGTAATATCGCACATATGTCAGGTCCTTTAGAACCAAGCCATCTACTTTTCCCCATCAGGGCATCCCGGATGCGCCGGTAGACCGGTTTGAGATGATACTTATCCGTGAAATCCCGGAACCTCTCGCGCAGTTCACTGACTTTTACCGAAACCAACAGAGAACCATCGGCTGCCAGAAAACTCTGGGGAGCAGGGACTGGAGTTGCAAAATCATAGCTACGGTACTGTTCGCGATAAAATTGGGAGAAATCGACAAAATCCAGTTGCAGACCGAACCGCAGCGCCAAATTTGATAATGTGTCTTCCGAAAGCCACCAATGGTGCACGGGAGGGAGTTCCGTCCCCCAGGTTGACCCCTTGTAAACCCCCTTGTTCGGGGTAGTTATTAACAGAGTCCCTCTTGGAGCCAGAAGTTGTAACGCCGTCTGCAGCAAACAGTTTAAGTCGGTAACATGCTCAATCAACTGATTCATTACTATTACATCGTACAGGTGTTGTGCCTGTTTAGCGTGACTCTCCAAATCTGAACAGATGAACAGGTTGCCAAACTTTGCGCTAGCCGCTGAAACGGCCTCATCTGAAATATCGATGCCTTTAATCTGGAAGCCATCAACAGCCAGAGCATAGGTGAAGTACCCCATGCCGCTTCCGATTTCCAACACTGAAAAACTTCCCTCCTTAGTGCGTTTTTCGCGCAAGTAGGAACCTACTGCCCAGTAGCTTTCCTCTTGGGCGCACAGATAGTCGAGAGGGAAAGACTCTTGGCTGACTCTATTAAAATATTTAAGATATCTACAGTAACCTGGGATGTGAGCAATATTTTGGTAGATCAACTCGTAAAGATGGTCGTCAGTGATTATCGGCATTGCTATTGATACGTTACAATTCGGACACTCAAAAATATCAAATGCCTGGCCGGCCTGATATCCGGGAAAACCGGATTGGATTAAACGAACCTCGTGATTACAAAGCTGGCAGGTCATGAGCATTTTCCCGGATGAATTTATTTATGGTTCTGGGAATAAGGGCAATCATCATCAGCCCAAAAATACCAAAACTAATTAACAGTGCTAAAGCCAACCCTAATGCCCCACGGTGAATTAGCATCCAGCTGAGTGCAATTAGAGTTACACCCCAGGTTAAGTTTGCAAAGAAATTAGTCCACATCTGTCCACTGATTGCCCAAAAAGTAACAACCGGCGACTGAATTACCTGAAGAAAAGTCGCGGACTGCACCAAGACAAACGTAAGCCAGCCCACACTGAATGAAGTTCCATAAGCTCCCATTATGATCCCGCTCATGCAGGTCATTACAAGTAGCAAGGGAAGCGAGATGATCATGTTAATCCATAGATTGAGCCAAAGCTGCTTAGAAACAGACTGTTGGCGATAGGATGATGCCATCACGGGAAGCAAAACCTGGGTAACCATCCCCGGCAGAAACAACATCATTTGCCGCCATTGACTCGCAGCACTGTATATTCCCATTTCGCCATATCCATTTGGCTGGTTAACCAACATCGTATTACATATCCACGTGATTGGCCCGATCAAGGAGTTTGCAAGCATGGCTGGCAAACTAAAATTCCAAAGTACGTGTAACTCTTTTATACTTTCACGATATTCAAAACGAATGCCATTCTCGCGAGTAACAGATCTTAGAACCCGCTGTGTTATCAAACATGAAATTAGTAATGAAAGATTATAGCCCCAGATAACGCCATGCAAATCATAGAAAACAACACCTGCAGTCATTGCAGCAAAACTGGCTAGACCCGTAAGCAAATTTATACGAGATAATGCGCGAAATGACTCAAACCCTGCAAGTGCCCCAACCTGCACCCCGTTCAAAGTACTGAGGAGAAGCGAAGGGGCTGCTATGCGTAATGCATCTGCAAGATGCGGTGCAGCAAGAGAATGTCGTGCAATCCAAGGCGCAAATAGAGCTAATCCGCAAGAAATGACTCCTCCAAAAAGTAAGGACACCAAGGTAGAACCGCCAAGTATTCTACCTACCTTCCCAGGGTCCTCCTTTCGAAACTGTGCAACATAACGTGTTGCAGTAAGCCCTGTACTTAGGCTTGCAAATACTCCCATCATAACAACAGTACTCTGAATGATTCCATACTCGCCAAAGCCTTGCTTACCTAAAAACCGTGCGACCACAATTGATGTCAACAAAGCAAAGACACGCGAAAATACGGCACCAATCACGCTCCACAACGTCCCCTTGGCGATACGAAGACCTATTGGTGATGTACGCATATAATCTCGAAAGGTGTTCATATGTACTTCGAATGCTGATCGTTTCATATTGTCTCTACTTTTTGATGATAATAACTTACGAAAATAGCATTTCGATTAGTAGCATTACTCTAGTTGCAGAACTATTAGTTGGTTCTTTCGTAAATTAGTTGCAGGGTAATTTCTGAGGCGTGGAGAGCAGATAGAAGGAAGTACATCGGATTTGACAATTTCTGTTAGAGTTTTGTTTCCCGACAAAATCCGCAGAAAGGATA
>JAJYBH010000094.1 GCA_021779135.1 Deltaproteobacteria bacterium | reverse complement strand
CTACACCGAGGTACGGCAGCAGGGCCTTCAGCGCCCGGCCCGCTTCAAGCCCCTGCAAACTCTTGCCGGCCTGGCGGGCAACCGCGATCTGGCGTTCGAGGTCATAGGTGATGACCGCGCTGTCCCAGGTGTGGTTGAGCGAGTCGATCATCTGCCGGATATTGCGCAGCAGGCTCTTGGGGGGTGAACCAGCCCAGACCGTGCCGGCATTCCGGGCAAAGCTGCTTGGATCGACCCGCACCCAGCCCCGGCCGTCGATAAAGGCCTCGACCCAGACATGGGCCGCCTCCTCGCGCACCAGGTAATAGCCCCCCAGATCGTTGTATTCCCCTCCCAGGTATCCGCCCACCAGACGGGCCGGCACCCCGGCGGCCCGCAGGAGCAGGGCGAAGGAGGCGGCAAAGAATTCACAATGCCCCCGTTTTTTCTCGAACAGGAACTGATCCAGGGCCTGTTCGCCGGTCGGCAGCCCGCTCTTGCCGTAGCTGAAGCCGCCATTGCGAAAGTACGTCTCCAACTGTTCCAGCCGTTTCGCGTCGCTGGCGCCCTGGCGGCGGATGTTCGTCGCCAGTTGCCTGATGCGGGGCGAGAGGGTATCCGGCAGGGCCAGGTAAAACGGGCGGCGGATGTCGCCCGCTACCGGCAGGGTGGCGGTCGAGACCGACGCGGCGGCATAGGTCACACGTTTTCCGGGACGCCCCTGGTATTCGTAGACGCCGTCGGATGTACGCCGTGAGCGCGGAAGCGTGAGATCCGCCGGTGCATCCAGGGCCGGCAGGAAGCGGGAAGAGCCCGGTTCCGGATAGATGGTCTGGATAATCCGCTGGCCCGGATAGATGATATGTTCGGACGGCGGTTCGACACGCACCCAGCGATTGCCCTCAACCCGGTTGAAAACAGTGCCGCGCCAGTAGAGCTGCTGCTGGGGCTGGCGCGGCATCTCGGCCCGGAAGGCCGGCGCGGGCGAATCGCCGACAACTGCGCTGCTTCCCGGCTCGACCGTGTCGCCGAAGCCGGATGGGCGCAAAGCGCCCGCGGGCAGAAAGTTCCAGAGCGGCAGCTGGGTGCGCGGCAGAATGGGGAAAAACAGGAGCAGCAGGGGCAGCGAGGCCAGCGGCATGGCGACCCCCGCCAGCAGGACCTTGCGCAGGTCGGCCCGGGGCAGCTGCATGCGCTGGTCCTGGCTGTAGAAGGTCAGCAGCACCAGCAGGACCGCCACCATCAGCAGCATCAGGACCAGATAGATGAGAAACGAGGAACTGAGGTCGAAGAGGGAGGAGGAGGCCAGGCAAAACAGGGACAAGGCAGCGATCTGCAGATAATGCCGCGCGTTCTTGGACCCGGCCAGCCGCACCGCCAGCATGATGGCCAGCACGCTGACCACCGGCTGGACCGGGTTTGCACGGCTGAACTGGAGGGCGTAGTAGAGGAACACCGGCACGGTGGCGGCGTTGAAGATCCAGTTTTTCAGCGGCCAGGCCCCGCGAAGGTCCTGCCAGACACCGGCGGCCAGCCCGACGACCAGGATCAGGCGCGGCGCCTGTTCCAGCCAGGGAAAGAGCGGCACAGCGCCGCACAGGGCGATGCCATAGGCCAGCATGGCGGTCAGGGAACTAAGCGAGACCATGGAGTGCCAGCTCCTTCAGCAGGAGTGCGCCGTGGGTCCTGCCTGCCGCGGGCGGGATCGTCCGGCCGCCGAGACGGAGCCCCACCGGCTGGTCCTGCACCCTGTGCCGCACCAGCCAGGCCGCCTGTGAAACACGCTCTTCCAGGGTAGTTCCGGCAAGTTCGTCAGGATCGATCATCAGCGGCTGGGCCGACTG
Organism: Deltaproteobacteria bacterium; assembly: GCA_021779135.1. Taxonomy (GTDB): domain Bacteria; phylum Desulfobacterota; class Desulfuromonadia; order Geobacterales; family Pseudopelobacteraceae; genus CAIPTY01. The sequence goes on along the minus strand of JAJYBH010000094.1, from coordinate 11,473 downwards.
GCGGCCAAACCCCTTGACCAGCAGCTCATCGAGACGCGCCGACAGCTTCCAGTGGATCATCCGCAGCGGTTCGCGCCCCGAATACGCGGCGATCCGCTCAAGCTCACCATCCTGGCCGCGTTCACGACGGACAAGGCTGCCGCTCCGGCGCGCCTCCGGTCCGTCGCCCAGTGCCGTGCCCCGCAGCAGGCGGGGATAGACGACAAACTCATCGTCCAGGCGGAATGTCCAGAAGCGGGTGAAAAAATTGACCGGGAAGGGCGAGCTGATCCTGACCGTGCCGACACGGGCCACCCCCCGCCGGGGAAAGGTCAGCGAGAGAGCGGCCTCGGCAACCGTGGCATGGGGAACGACCGGCAGCATCACGCCCGGCCCGGCCCCGCACTCGACCCGGATCAGGAATGAGGGCAGGCGCTGTTTTTCATTGAGGAGGCGCAGACGAAAGGGGGTGGCGCTGCCGGCAAATATCTCGGCCGGCGGCAGCAGGCGGGGGGTAAGGCCTTTCAGATTGACCATGCCGGCCAGGCCGGTTATCGACATGAAGGCCAGGAGCCCTGATACAACCAGAAACAACAGGTTGTTGCCGGTATTGACGGCGGCAAAACCCAACAGAAGCGTGATGGCGATATACAGCGCCCCGGCCTTGCTGATCTTCAGACCAAAGGCAATGCTATGTCGCTGATGAGCGTGCGTAGCAGATCCCCCCTGCGGGCCGTCTCGTGCTCGGGCCGCATGACCAGGCGGTGAGCGCACACCGCCACGGCAATCCCCTTGACATCCTCGGGTGCGACAAAGTCGCGACCCTGCAGAAAAGCCGCCGCCCGGGCGGCCTGTGCCAGGTTGATGGCCGCCCGTGTCGAGAGGCCGGTCTGGATCATGGCGTGGCTGCGTGTAGCAGACACCAGGGCATGGATGTAGCCGACCAGCGCATCCGAGAGATAGACCTCCGTCACGCTGCGCCGCGCGGCCCGGATATCCTCGGCCCCGGCCGCGACCGGGATGTCGGCAATCCGCTCACGGATACCACCGCCGGCGATAATGCCCTTTTCCAGGTCCTCGGCCGGGTAACCGATGTTCGTGCAGATCAGGAACCGGTCAAGCTGGGATTCGGGCAGCAGGAACGTGCCGCTCTGGTCGGACGGGTTCTGGGTGGCAAATACCATGAACGGGTCCGGCAGGTGGTGGGTTACTCCCTCCACCGTCACGCGCCGCTCCTCCATGGCCTCCAGCATGGCGCTCTGGGTGCGCGGCATGGCCCGGTTGATCTCATCCAGAAGGACGATATTGCTGAAGATCGGCCCCGGCGTAAAGATGAAGCGTTCGTCCTCGCGGTTGAACACCGAAAGACCGGTGATATCGGAGGGGAGCAGGTCACTGGTGCACTGGACCCGGCCGAAGCCGAGGCCGGTGCTGGCGGCCAGGGCCAGGGCGATCGTGGTCTTGCCCAGGCCCGGCAGATCCTCGATCAGGATATGGCCTCCGGTCAGCAAGGCGATCACCGCAAGACGCAGCACCTCTTCCTTGCCCTGCAGATAGTCGCGGGACAGGCTATCCAGCATGGCGGTCACGGCTCTGGCATGAGGGGATAACATCACGGGCAACCTCTTTTGTCTTTCCTGGTAGTGATACGACGTCACCCTGCAAACATAGCACAGCCATTGGCCTTTCTCCAGCCATACCTGCTTGCTTTACGCGGCCTGATCGGGTATATCATTGAAAACATGGATGTATACATCATGGGGGCCTGGTGATACGATTTCTCAACAAACTCAAGCTGCGCTGGAAACTGCTCTCGCTGGTACTGCCGCTGGTCATCACACCGATCATCATCGTTGCGGCAATGATCGGCTACATAGCCAATCATCAGGCCTATCTGGGGGTGACCCAGGCCAGCAAGAACGATCTCCAGCACATGGTCTCCTTCACCAAGGACCTGCTCGACTCCCACAACCGGCATTTTCCCGGCGGGATACCCCGAAGAGCGGGTTCAGCACCCGATGAAGCGGATGCGCGAGACTTTGCCGCCCTGAAGGAAAAGATCAAGAGCAAGAAGGTTGGCGACACCGGCTATATCTTCTGCATGGACAGCACCGGCACCCTCACCATTCACCCGGATGAAGAGGGGGTGAATGTCATTGACGCCCGCGACTCCAGCGGCTTTCCCTTTATCCGCGAGATGTGCGAAAAGAAAAACGGCTGGATCCGCTACCCCTGGAAAAACATCGGCAGCATGACGCCGCGCATGAAGATCGTCCACTACGAATACTATCAGCCCTGGAACTGGATCGTCGCGGTCGGCTCCTACGAGGATGAGTTCTACAGCGAGTCCAACAAGATCAAGGAACATATATTTTTCAGCATGGTGCTGCTGATTCTCGTGGTCGGCACAGCGGCGACGCTGCTGGTGTTCAAGGCCTCTACCCTTATTACCCGCCCGATCACCCACATGATTGAGGTCATCCGGCGCGTCAAGCGCGGCAACTTTGAGGAAAAAATGACGGTCAACGGCCAGGATGAACTGGCCGAAATGGCCGGCGCCTTCAACCGCATGACCGAGATGATCCGGCGCAACAAGGAAATGGAGTCGTCACTGGCGCAGCAGGGCAAGATGGCCTCCCTGGGGGTGCTCTCCTCGGGTGTCGCCCACGAGATCAACAACCCGCTGGGGGTGATACTCGGCTATGCCGGCTACCTGGAAGGCAAGATGCCGGAAGACGACCCTAACTACCGCTACATCCACGAGATCAAGCGCGAAAGCAAACGCTGCAAGAAGATCGTCCAGGACCTGCTCAGTTATGCTCGTACGCCGCGCCCTTCGCTGGAGCCGGTCAACCTGAACCAGCTTCTGACCCAGATCGTCGACTTTGCCGCCAATCACACCGACATGCGCGGGGTAACCATTACAACGGAATTCGCTCCGGCACTGCCGCAGGTCATGCTGGACGGCGACCAGATGCGCCAGGTGGCCATCAACCTGATCCTCAACGCCGGCGGGGCCATGTCGGACGGCGGCGTGCTGGCGATACGGACGGAACAGCTGGACGCGGAACATGTCCAGATCGCCTTCAGCGACAACGGCTGCGGCATTCCGCCCGAGTGCATCGAAAAGATATTCGAACCGTTTTATACCACCAAAGAGCGCGGCACCGGTCTGGGACTGGCCATCACCCGCCAGATCATCGAGCAGCATAACGGCGAGATATCCATCGAGAGCTCGCCGGACGCCGGTACCACGGTGCGGGTGACCCTGCCCATCGAGCATGAGGAGCTGTAGCAATGTCTGAAAAAAAACGCATCCTGGTGATAGACAACGAGGAAGGGCTCTGCCGCATGATGGAGCAGGTCCTGCTGGACAACGGCTACCTCGCCGTGGCCTACACCTCTCCCCGCAAGGCGGTGGACGAGTTTCATCCCGGCGCCTGGGACCTGGTCATTACCGACATCAAGATGCCCGGCATGAGCGGGCTGGAGGTGCTGCAGAGCGTCAAGGAGCGCTCGAAGGACACCCCGGTCATCATGATCACCGCCTATGCCACCGTGGATATGTCGATCCAGGCCCTGCGCAAGGGGGCCTACGACATGCTGACCAAGCCCTTCGAACCCGAGGAGCTGATCTACCGCGTCAAGAACGCCCTGCAGCAGTCGGACCTGCTGGAGGAGAACCGCGAACTGCGCAAGGAACTGGAGGGGAAGTTCTGCTTCGACAATATCATCGGAGCGTCGGACGGCCTTAAAACCATCCTGGGGAAGGTGGAGAAGGTGGCCGTGCGCGACACCTCCGTACTGATCACCGGGGAATCCGGTTCCGGCAAGGAGCTGATTGCCCAGGCCATCCACTACAACTCGCCCCGCCACGAGCGGAAATTCGTGGCCATCAATTGCGGCGCCCTGCCCGAGACCCTGCTGGAAAGCGAGCTGTTCGGCTACAAAAAGGGGGCCTTCACCGGCGCCAAGGAAAACCGGCAGGGGCTCCTGGAAGCGGCCGCCGGCGGCACCCTCTTTCTGGACGAGGTCGGCAACCTCCCCATGAACGTCCAGAAGACGCTGCTGCGCTTCCTGCAGGAAAAGGAATTCAACCGCCTGGGGGACACCACGCCGACACGGGTGGATGTGCGGGTCCTTTCGGCCACCAATTCCGATCTCAAGCTGGCCGTAAAGAACGGCACCTTCCGTGAAGACCTCTACTACCGCCTGAATGTGGTCAACATCCACCTGCCAGCGTTGCGGGAGCGGCGGGACGACATCCCGCTCCTGGCGGCGCACTTCATCCAACTGCAGAACCAGAAGTTCGGCACCACCGTCAAGGGCTTCGACCGCGAGGCCATGCAGGCCCTGTGCGACTTTGACTGGCCGGGCAATATCCGCCAGCTCCGAAACGTGATCGAGGCCTGTATGGCCATGGTGGGAGAGGACTACATCAGCCGGGAGACCCTGGACCAGTTCATCGAGGTGTATGCCGGCCCGGGCGACACCCTGACAGGCGACCAGGCGGAGCCGGGTGAAGTCCCCTTCAATGCGGCCCTGGACAGGTTCGAGGCCAACCTGCTGAAAGGGCTGTTGAAAAAACATGGCGGGAATATCGAAAACGCCGCCCGCGAGGCCGACATGAACATGGCCACTATCTACCGCAAGATCAAGAAGTACGGCATCCGCAAGGAAGAGTACAGTTAAGCGGCCCGCCCCACCCCCGTCTCAGATGCCCCCTTGACAGAAACCGCACCGCCATGATAGGTATTCAAATAAATACCTGACACGGCGGTCTCCATGGAACCACTTACCCAACGACAACAGCAGGTGCTTGAGCTGATTACGGAGCACATCGAACGCCACGGCTTCCCCCCCTCCCATCGCGAGCTGATGCTCAGTCTGGGGGTCAGGAGCCAGCTGGCGATCCTCAAGCACCTCCGCGCCCTGGAGCGGAAGGGGCACCTGGTCTGCCAGCCGGGGAGTTCGCGCGGCATCACCCTGGCCAACCGCCCTCCCCGGCCGGCGATGCTGCCGATCGTCGGCAGCGTGCGCGCCGGAAGTCCCGCCGAGGCCCTCGAAGACACCCTCGGCTACTGCGCCGCCGACCCGGCCTGGACCAGGGGCGCGGACTGTTTCTATCTGCGCGTGAGCGGCGACAGCATGATCGAGGCCGGCATCCAGGATGGCGACCTGGCGCTGGTGCGCTGCCAGTCTACCGCCGAAAACGGTGAAATCGTGGTCGCCATGATCGATGGTCAGGCCACCCTCAAGCGTTACTATCGCGAAGAGGGCCGCATCCGCCTGCAGCCGGCCAATGCCGCCCTGCAGCCGATCATCATGGAAGGTCACCAGATGGCCGGGTTCAGCATTGCCGGCCGGTTGCTGAAGATCATCCGGGACTACCGCTGACATGGGAATCAAGGGCAGGAGGATACGCCTGGCGGCCATCTTCGAACCGGGCAAACCGGTCCGCCCGGTCTGGTTCGAACTGGACCGGCGCAAGCACACCCTCCAGGAACCCAGCTACCGCTGGCAGGACTGCGTGGGCGAGGCAACGCTGCTGCACTTCACGGTCAGCGACGGCGAGGCGCTCTACGAGATCGTCTACAACCCCGCCGAGCAGAGCTGGACCCTGCACGAGCAACAGGCGGCCTAGCCATGGACGCTTGCCGCACCATTCTCCACGTGGACATGAACGCCTTTTTCGCCTCCGTCGAGCAGCAGGCCAACCCCGCCCTGCTCGGCAAGCCGATCGCCGTGGTCGGCAGCAGCCACCGGACGGTCATCACCACCTCCTCCTACGAGGCCCGTGCCTTTGGCGTCAAAACCGGCATGACGCCCTGGGAGGCCAGGCGCTGCTGCCCGGAGCTGATCCTCGTTATCGGCGACAACCGCAAGTACACCTACACCTCCACCAGGATCAACGAGATATTCAGGGATTACACCCCCGAAGTCGAGGCCTTCTCGGTAGATGAATCCTGGCTTGACGTCACCCACTCCCTGTCCATCTTCGGCAGCGCCGAGACTATCGCCTATCTCATCAAGGCCAGGATCCGGCACCAGTTCGGCATCACCTGCTCGATCGGCATCGCCCCCAATAAACTCCTGGCAAAACTGGCCAGTGACATGCAGAAACCGGACGGCCTGACCGTAATAGAGCCTGAAAATGTTGCCCGGATCTTGGAACCCATGCCGATCAAGGATCTGTGCGGCATCGGCAGGAAGATGGAACGGCACCTCAACATGATGAGTATCTACACCTGCGGCGAACTGGGACGATGCGATGAAGCGAGGCTGTCCCGTAAGTTCGGCATCATAGGCAAGCGGTTGAAGGAGATGGGCCAAGGGATCGACAATGCACCCGTGGTCCCGTTCGGTGAAGAGGACGACGTCAAGTCGGTCGGCCATTCGAGCACGCTGGAGCGGGACCTCGACGACCCGGTGGAGATACGCAGGTTCCTGCTGCAGTTGTCCGAGATGGTCGGCAGCCGGGCCAGGCGCTATGGCGTCTCCGGCAAGACGATCCACCTGTACGTGCGCTACGCGGATTTTTTCTCGTCCTGGGGCAAGCAAACCACGCTGCGGAACTATATCAATCTGAGCGACGAGATCTACAAAGCGGCACTCTCGATCCTCAACACCGTCGAACTTGAGCAGCCTGTCAGGCTTCTGGGCGTTTGCCTGAGCAACCTGAAGCACCAGGCGGAGCAGCTGCCGCTATTCGCTGATGACCGGAGGAAGCTGGAGGCGACCAGGGCCATGGATTCCGTCAACCAACGTTTCGGTGACAGGGTTGTGACCTTCGGATCGCTGCTGCCGGGGAAAGAAAAGGCGGGAAGCCATGTGATCCCGCCCAGCTGGCGGCCGGACGGGATCAAGAATGTCGACGTGCTGTAAACAAAGCCGGCCGTCAGGAAGGAAACCCGCACGGGCTCGGGCAGCGGCCGGAGCCCGTGCGAAAGAAGCGGGCGTCAACTCAACGTAAAGCCGATGAATATCGAACTGTCGCCACGCTTCAAAAGAAATCTGACCACAGATCCTTTTTTTATCTTGGCAATTTCCTTTGCGTAGTCGGAGACATTCACAACAGCAACCCCGTTGATTTGACTGATGATATCGTTCTTCATGAGACCGACCGATTCCGCCAGACTCCCCGGTTCAACGGCGGTAATCACCACTCCCTTTGCGAAGGGGATGTTCTGGCTTTCGGCATACTCCTTGGTCATGTCCTGTACGCTGATGCCGATGTTCTGCGACGTTTTCATCTGGGAAGATTCAGCCGGCTCGCCCACGAGCTTTCCAACCGTCACCGTTTTGTCGAGCTGTTTGCCATCGCGCAGCAGCTTGACACGCACCGTCTTGCCGACCATGGTGCCGGCCACCAGACGGGGCAGTTCACTCACCTCATGCACCGGTTTGCCGTCAAACTCCAGGATGATGTCACCAACCTTCATCCCGGCTTTATCAGCCGGACTCCCTTTGTACACCTCGGACACAAGCGCTCCCTCGGCTTCTTCGAGGCCGAATGATTTCGCGAGATCCGCGGTTACCAGTTGCGCATTGACCCCCAGGTAGCCGCGAATGACCTTCTTTCCCTCCTTGAGCTGCGGCAGAATGGCCTTCGCCATGTTGATGGGGATGGCAAAGCCGATCCCCTGCCCCGAGGCGATGATGGCGGTGTTGATCCCGATGACCTCCCCATTCCCGTTGATGAGTGGACCGCCGGAATTGCCGGGGTTGATGGAGGCATCCGTCTGAAGGAAATCATCATAGGGGCCGCTGCCGATGACACGCCCCTTGGCACTGATGATCCCGGCTGTCACGGTGCGTTCGAGGCCAAATGGATTGCCGATGGCCATGACCCACTCGCCAATGCGCATTTCGTCGCTATCGCCGAGGGATGCAAAAGGGAGCTTCCCCTTCGGGTCGATCTTCAGGACCGCGATGTCGAGCTTGTCGTCGGTGCCCAGAATCTTCGCCTTGTACTCGTGATGGTCCGAGAGCTTGACCGTAATCTCATCGGCATCGGCGACGACATGGTTATTGGTTATGATATCGCCATCGGCACTGATTATCACACCGGAGCCAAGGCTGTTCTGCCTTTGGGGACGTTCCGGCAAGCCACGGAAGAAACGGCCGAAAAAGTCGTCAAACGGGTCGTTTCCAAAAGGGTTCTGTTGCGGCATCCGTTGCATCCCCATCGATTTAACCGTCTTTTTCGTACTGATGTTCACGACCGTCGGCGTGAGCTCCCTGGCCAGCTTCACAAAATCAGGGGGGTTATGCGACTTCGTCATCTCGGGCATGGTCGCCGCGCCGGCCGAATAGACACCTCCCTGAATCAGGGATGCCACTGCAAAACTGACAATCATCATTCTCAATAATTTCATGTAACTATCCTCCCATCTTTTTACTGTACCTATGCATGATTTCTGCTGCCCACCCTGCTGACCATTCCTCCCGCATCAATTGAACAGGTAACCGGGTCAGAAACGGTACCCTATTCCTCCAAGAATCACATCGGTGTCACTGTCATAGTCGGTGATGACACGGTTCCATGACACGCGGACATCCCAGGAGGGCATAACCTGGTAGCTTGACGTCAGGGTCACGATGCCGCAGATGATTCGCGAAATTCTTGAAGTATTCACGACGTGGCGCTCATTGACGGGAAAATAGACCCCTCCGCCAAGCCCAAAGGATAACCGGTCGTCCAGAAATTCGCGGACAGCCCACAATTCGCTCGCAAGCCCGTTGCGGCGCATCAACCGGTTGTCGCCTTCATACAGCCAGGTCGCGGTCCAGTCAACATGCGGCAGCAGGCGTCGGCGGTACTCTACTGCCAGTGCGACCGATTTTTGGGAATTGAGGCTGTTCACGATAGTCTGGCCGGCATACAGCGTGATGGCCGAATTCACGTTTCCACCGGCCGGTGATGAAGGCCTTGTCGAGGGCAGCGTAGCGGAAGATTCCTCGAAATGGTAGCCGATACCGGCGAGAACCGAGATCGAGTCAAAATTATCGAAGCTTTCCACCCAGTTGCCTCGAAGCTGAAGAAGCCAGCGACTGTCCATTTCCCAGGTAACGGCGGAACTGAAGATCATCCCCCAGCCGTGGTCGTTGCTGTAACCATGGACGGAGTCTGCCGGCAGGGTGTCGTAGAAGTAGTACGGACCGATGCCGGCGGCCAGCGAGAGCCTCCGGTCCGGCAATCCGGTGTGCGCCCAGAGCTGGATCGCATTTCCGTCCCGGTGATGATCCGGCACATGCCCCTCGTTGAGATACGTCACGCCCAGCCCCAGGTTTTCTCCCAACTCCTCGATGTACTCCAGCTGCCAGGAATATGACCTTTTGCCGTCGTCCGCATTCTGTAGCATGCCGCCCAGCAGGTGAATGTTCTGTGCCCGCACCGGGAACGGGACAATGATTACTATCAGGAGCAGGAGTGCAGCCAGGTTATTCCGGCGCGAGCGGATGAAACCGATTACTTCAACCGGTCCGGCAAAGGCGGCGATTACCACTCCGGAGCATCTGGTGGAGATTCGCATTAACAATTCAAGCCTGATTCGAATAGAGGCATGTCGACACCACGATGCGTGCTACCGGGAAAAAGAGATGGGGCCTGCCAGACATGCGGTAGACAGGATCCTGATTTTGATGACCATTGTCAGGGCAGTCCGCCGGGATGGTAGAACAGGTTCGGCCCGCCGCGTTCCTTGCCCTCACTGTCCATCAGCATATCCAGTGCCAGGGTGGCCAGATCGTCGGCCATCGCATCCATCTGGCGGTCCTTTTCCAGGTATATCAGTTTCAGGTAGGCGTTGCAGTCGTCGCAACTCTCGGCCTTGACCGCGCCGCTCGAACCTTCCAGGATAAAGTGGTTGATCCCGCGGGTGGATTCGCAACTGCTGCACTTGATTCGCACCATGTGCCATTGCGAGGCGCACAGGGAGCAGCACAGATAGCGCAATCCCGGCTCCGAAGCATCACTGCCGACGATCCCCGAGCTTGGATATGACCCGCACACCGGGCAGATCCCACCCTGTTCCAGCCTGCCAAAGGCGCCTTCCCCCAAGGAGGATGTCATGCGCACCCAGTAGACCTGCAGGGCCGAGGCGATGAAGGGCAACTCACGGGGGGATATGTCTGCCAGGTCTCCCGCCAGGATCCGGTCGGCCTTCTCTTCAAGCTCTGTTGCGGATGCCTGCCGCAATTCGGCAATTGTCTCGCACGCGGCGGACGGCAGGGCAGCAGCCTCCATCCGCTGCAGGATCATTGAGAGAGCCACACGCCATGCGGGGTCCCGTGACCAGGATCGGGCAGCCAGCAGCGGCATGCCATGTTCACGGCAGAGTGCCTGCTCGTTGGGACCGGGCAGAGACAGCGCCGGAAATTGATCCAGGGCCACCTGCTGCGCCTCCGCGAGCAAGGCCAGAAAGGCCAGGTAATTCCCCAGGGAATGGCCCTTGGCAAGGAACCGGAAGCGATCGGCGCGGCGCGCAAACAGATCCCGCCCGGCGAGTATGAGAAAACGAATCAGTCCGGCCGGGGCTTCGATCTGGCCCGGCTCCAGAATGCGGGTTGCGGCGATGCTCATTTGTCCCCTCCCGTCAGCTGGCGAAACCAGGCCGGATGATGCTGCCTGGCCCAGGCGCGCCTGACCTTGCCGTAGAGCATGGCGTCGATGCTTTCCTTGGTCCAGATGGCGGCATAGATGTGAAAGATGATCAGGGCCATTATAATGGTTGCCGCCACGGCATGCACGACGGAGGCAAGACGGATCAGCATGGCCGGGAACAGGAAGGCGAAATAGGCCCGCCAGATAACGATGCCGGACAAGATCAGCAGCGCCATGCAGATCACCAGCAGCCAGAACAGTACCTTCTGGCCGCCGTTGAACTTGCCCGCCTCCGGCATGTGCCGGTCATCTCCATCCACCATTTCGCGGACATGCCTGAGCCACTCCCGGTCGGTCGGCGTCAAGGCATTCAGACGCCGGTAATTGAAGTACATCGCGCCAAACGACAGGGTCATCAGCACCCCGATAAAGGGATGGAGGATGCGTGTCCAGGTGCCGCCGCCAAAGAGCTGGTTCAAGGGGTAGAAGGCGGGATGGAAGAGCACCAGCCCGGACAGCGCCAAAAGGATGAAGGTAACGGCAGCCAGCCAGTGATTGGCACGCTCGAAGGGCGTGTAGCGGATGAGTTTTTCGGGGTCATTTTTCATCTTCGAACTCCTTCTCGATCTCCGGCGAAACCTCGTTGGGACCCTTGGTCACGTAATGGAAGAAGGAGGCGGCGACAACCATGGCCAGGCCAAAAGAGGCGATCGGTTTTGCGGCCCCCTTCCACAGGTCCACCATCGGGCCGATGGAGGGATTCTTGGGGAGGCCGCAATACATCCCGGGTTTGTCGGCATGTTGCAGCACATAGATCACATGCGTGCCGCCAACCCCCTGCGGGTCATAGATTCCCGCCTGGGTAAAGCCCCTCCCCTTCAGGTCCGC
>JAJYBH010000093.1 GCA_021779135.1 Deltaproteobacteria bacterium | reverse complement strand
ACATTTCGACAGATGAATTTCGTGGATTTGGCCAGGTGACCGAGACCCGTCCGGACGGGGCAAAAGTTATTCATACATATCTGCAAGACGACGCAAAGAAGGGCAAAGAAGCACAGACTTTGGTCACAGATGCTGAGGGGAATCCCTATGCCAGCACAGTCAACACATGGTCGGCATCTGTTGCCAACGGCGTATATACCGTCAACATTGACCGGGTTGAGGAATTCACTTTCGACGGCAAGTCGGAGAATCCGAATAAGGTCGTGACCGAGTACCAATATGACCCGTACGGTAATGTTGCTCTGGAATCACGTTACGGAGATGCTTCCGTGAGTGGCGACGAGTTGTTCACCACCAGCGAGTACGTCTACAATACGGACAGTTGGATTGTTGACAAGGTGAAGCACGCCTACAGTGCTGAAACAACCGACGGCCCACACCTGCGGGAGAGTTGGTACAACTACGACGGCCATACAGACTTAAATGCCCCACCCGCTGTAGGAAACATGACGAAGGAAGAGCATTTCCTCAATACCGGTGCAAATCCGGTCACCACCTATGAGTATGACAGCTACGGCAACCGCACCGTAACAATCGATCCCGAAAAGCGCGTTACTACCATCACCTATGACGACCTTTATCACACCTTCCCGGTTGCAGTGACCAATCCAAAGATGCAGACAACTGTGCGGGAATTCAACCCGGCCAACGGTCAGCCTACAACGGTGAAGGACCCAAACAGCTTTGTTACGACGTACAAGTACGATGCTTTCAACCGGCTTATCAAGGAAATCAAACCAGGCGATAGCGAAACCTATCCCACAACCGAAATCACCTATTTCCTCGATGGAGGCGCACCGGAAAGCGTCAAGGTTTCGAAGCGAGAAAAGAGTGGAACTGCCAATACCCTGGATGCATTTCAATTTGTAGACGGCTTCGGCAGGTTGATCCAGACCAAGACGGAAAACAAGAATACTGCCAACCGGATTGCCATGGATGTGTTCTATGACTCAATGGGGAGGGATTTCAAACACTCAAACCCTTATCTGGCTGATCCCACCACAAATTACAGCACCCCGCTGAGCGTCGCCGCAAGCGTTAGTGAGTACGATCCGCTGGGGAGGGCGACCAGGACAACCAACCCGGATTCTACCTATGCCATCACCTCATATGAACGTTGGACGGTAACCACGACAGATGAGAACGGCCATAGCAAAATTCGCGGTTATGATGCAAACAAAAACCTACGGCAAGTAATTGAGAAAAATCATGTTGGGGTGACTGACGGTGCCGTAGCCTCAATTGACGAGTCGTACACCACCAATTACCTGTACAACGCTATCGGTGAGCTTCTGAGGACACAGGACCACTTTGGCAACACGGTAACCTACCAGTACGATACTCTGGGGCGGAAAGTCACGGCCATCGATCCGGATCAGGGACGTAAGGATTTTGCATATGACCAGGTAGGTAACCTCGTCCAGAAAATCGACGCCAGAGGGAAAACGATAATATCCGCTGAACCGCCCCTTGCAAGTTATTTACCCAAAAGACGCAGGGATTCAGTACACCTACGACCTGGATACCATCGGGACCCTTTCCAAGGTCACGGATTCGCTCGGCACAGTCGCCTACAAGTATGACAGCAGGCTACGCGGTATCCAAGAGGACCGGACTATGGACGGTATGACCTGGACTACCAAATGGGATTATGATGCCATGGACCGGGTCGCGAGCCAGACGTATCCTGACAATAACACGGTCAGCTTTATCTACAACACCATGGGTCAACTCGACAATATACCTTCGATTTTGAGCAGTATCGATTACAACGAACGAGGTCAGGAAATAAAAAGAAATTACGCCAATGGACTCGGCACGGTATTCGACTATAACCCCCTTAACCAACGGCTGTCGAAGATAACAACGACGGGCGCCCAAAATTATATCTATGGCTACGACAACGCAGGGAACGTTAAAACTATAAATGATGCAATTAATAACAGGACCGAGACCTTCACCTATGATGATCTGGACAGGCTCGTAAATGCCGAGGACCCTGGCAGTAATGGCTATAAAAACACCTATGCCTATAACGCCATCGGCAACATGTTGGCGGAAACGGATGTAAAAAACGGAGCTACATCCGTGGCGCAATACACCTACGGTCTCGGCGGAGCGGGACCTCACGCGGTCACCGGCAAGTCCGACACGAAGCCGGTCCTTGCACTCTTTTCACTGAGCGGCGGCAAGGCATATAGCACAACACAAACGGTAACACTCAATAATATCGCCCTGGGCAACCCCTCCGAATATCTCGCCAGCGAGAATGCTGACTTTTCCGGTGCTATGTGGAAGTCATACTCAAGCAGCCCAACTTTTTCTCTGAGCAACGGCTTTGGTCCAAAGACCGTTTATTTTAAAGTACGCAACACAAATGGTGAGACCAGTGTAAAGAGCGCAGATATTTCCTACCTTATCGACAGCATTGGTGATGGTATTCCTGACATCTACAACCCGGACAAGGATAAAGACGGCATACCTGATGCGTGGGAGATTGCCCAAGGCATTGATCAGAATGTGTTGGGTCATGCACTCCTTGACCCGGACCATGATGGTTTGACAAATATCCAGGAGTATCAGAACGGCACCAATCCGAACAAGGTCGATACCGATGATGACGGTTGGAGCGACTACGACGAAATTTTCAATCTCCACACCAATCCGAACAGCAAGGGCTTCGACAACGTACACAATGGCGTCAGCGAGAACTATTCCCTGCAACTCGGGAGATTCAACCAGGGTGGGATCGACACCAGGGCCAGCAGTTCACACGCCGTCTCTGATACCCTTGGAACGGCCATAAGTGAAAATGCCCTTCCGGATAGCGACGGTGATGGAATTCCTGACATTATTGACCCGGATGCAAATAACGACGGCATTCCCGATGCGTGGGCAAAAGCCAATGGCTTTAACCCGTTACTACCAGGACTGGCACAACTCGACCCGGACCATGACGGGTTAACCAACTTGCAGGAATACCTCCGTGGAACAAACCCAAACAAGGCTGATACCAATGGAGATGGATGGAGTGATTACGAAGAAATCTTTAATTACCATATCGATCCTAACATCATTGGAATAGACAACGTACACGATGGTGTCAGCGAGAGTTATTCGCTTGCGAGCGCCGGTTTCACCATGGGGAGTGGAAATAGGTCCGCCAACTCGACAACGATTTCCGACAAAATTGGCAGCCTATCAAACAACATGGCCTTGAACAGTAACGGCGATGTTTCCGTGAACCCGACGATGATTGATTTTGGTGTTACGGATGCCAATGGACAATTATCTCAGGTTACAGTTACAAACATGGGAAGCCAAAACCTGGCTATCGGTGTAATCACGGTGGATGGTGATAACAGATTGGAGTTCACCACGCTGAATGACACCTGTTCAAACGTGACCATCGCGCCATCCGGTTCCTGCACGGTAAGCGTTAGGTTCATGCCTGCGTTTACGGGGGCAAAGGGTGCACGTTTGCGTATCCGGACAGATGGTTCGCAGACGCCGACTTTGTCCGTGAATCTGTCTGGCATCGCAGGAGCAACAGTCATCGACCAGACGCCTCCCTCTGCGGCAATGATTGCTATAAACAACGGTGTATCAGTCACCAATTCGCGTCAGGTGAACTTGACACTATCAGCACAAGATGCAAGCGGAATTGCCGGTATGTGCATCAGCAATTCAAACGTATGCTCCGATTGGGAGACTTTCGCAGGGAGTAAAACTTGGACATTGCCGGACATTGATGGCGCCAAGAGCGTCTATGTCTGGTTCAGGGATAGCCTTGGAAATGCTAACTTCACTCCTCAGACAGCAACAATAACCCTCGATACCCAGAGTCCGACAGTGACACCATCTGTACGTGGCGGGATTTACAATGCAACACAGATTGTTGCACTATCAGCCAACGAGCCTTCAACTATTTACTATACCCTCAACGGAACAAATCCATCCACGGCGTCCTCGATTTATACAACTCCGCTTTCGGTGAGCAGCAACACGGCCATAAAGTTCTTTGCCTATGACCTGGCTGGGAATGCAGGCATTGTCCAGAACGAGCAGTACGTTATTGATACGACTGCGCCGACTTTAACAGTAACAGGACCGGCAGCAGGATCATGGACGAATGTGACAAATGTTACCGTCAAAGGCAAAGTAACTGATGGCCTACGCCTGAACCGTTTCACCATAAATGATGCTGACGTTTCTCTGGCCTATGACGGATCATTCGCGCAACCGCTTACTCTTTCTGCAGGCTTAAACCAAATCAACTCAGTTGCTGTTGACGAAGCGGGAAACCAGTCCACAGACTCGCGGCTGGTCGGTCTCGATCTACAGGCCCCATCTATCGCCATTGGGCTTCCGGGTCTTGATGAGGTGGTCTATGGCAACAGCTATCTGATACAGGGGAATGCCGATGATGGTTCCGGCAGCGGCATCCAGCGGGTCGAGATTTCGACGGATGGTGGTTTGAATTGGGTTACAGCCAATGGGACAAACAGTTGGAGCACCACCTGGCAGTTGCCGCCTCCAGGGAACTACTCGATTAAGTCTCGCGCCATCGACGCGGTAGGCAACATTGGTTATGCGGCGGATAGAAGCGTAATTGTCCGGGCAGCGTACCGGCTCGACATTATCTTCAACGGTACCGGCAAGGGGTCCATTTCCAGCACACCCTTTGGAATTGGTTGCAACAGCAACTATTGGGGAGTTTTTGACAATGGTTCTGCTATCACTCTCAAAGCCGATCCGATTTATTCTATTTTCAACGGCTGGTCAGAAGCATGCACAGTTACCGGCACTGGCGATTGTCTTGTGACTCTTCTTGCCAATACAACTGTAACTGCGACCTTCACCAAAGATACAGCCCATCAGGTGCGTCTCGATGGCACAACACAGACATATTATTCATCAATTCTGAGCGCATTAAGCGATGCTGCTTCGGGAGACACTGTCAAAGCATGGGGGACTGACTTCACTGAAAATATCAAGCTGATCAACAATAAAGTACTGACTTTCAAAGGTGGGTTCGACAATATTGATTATACGACAAACAGCGGTATGACAGTAAATACAGGCCCTCTCACCATTTCTAACGGCACGCTAAAGGTGCAAAAGGTAATTTTACGAAGCGGCATGTATTGATTCCGATAGTAAGTCACCATACGCGAAAGAGTGTTGGGCAATCTCGCCAGACTGTACACAAAACTGTACCCAAAAATTTGAAAAACATGGTAAAAATGGTTGACATGGTAAGGTTAGCCGTGCTATCTATCTATTCATTAATACAGCATGTTTTTGATATTGTTGGGATTTTGGAAAATAGGCCTAAAGCCCTCATAACCCGAAGGTCATAGGTTCAAATCCTATCCCCGCAACCAAAAAACAATCGCCTCTTTGGTTCTCCGGACTAAAGAGGCGTTTTCAAATGGCTGCTTAGCTCAGCTGGCTAGAGCAAGCGACTCATATTCGCTAGGTCCGGGGTTCGAGTCCCTGAGCAGCCACCAAATGACAAGAGGTTAGCGCACCGGCTAACCTCTTTTTTTATTTCCTGGAGCAGACCAGGCTCAGCTGTAGTTTTTCTTGATGACCTGTTACCGGAACGGAAGCAAGGGAAGGGTTT
Source organism: Deltaproteobacteria bacterium (assembly GCA_021779135.1). Classification (GTDB taxonomy): domain Bacteria; phylum Desulfobacterota; class Desulfuromonadia; order Geobacterales; family Pseudopelobacteraceae; genus CAIPTY01. Next base: position 7,612 of record JAJYBH010000093.1, on the reverse strand, counting down.
CCTTGACCGCCTGCCAAGAAATTTATTTGTCTATGCTATAATGTAAGAAAGAGGCTTTTATCATGGAGGAAATAATCATGAAAAAAGTTTTGATGGCTTTCATTGGTACTCTCATGGGAGTTTTCGTTGCTGGTAGTGCATTCGCCCAGGGAACATCAACCTCTGTTACAGCACTGGGCGCTCCTGCTTCAGCAGGTGGTGCTCCGACGGGCGCTGGTATCTATACCCCCGCACCGTCTGGCAACGCTCCCGCCAGCGCAGGTTCAACTCCGGCTGGTGCCGGAAGCTACACTTCAACAATTATCGGCGCTCCCGCATCCGCTGGTGGTGCTCCCGCAAGCGCCGGAATGTATGCGCCATCTCCAGGAGTTACGCCCGATATCGGAAGTGCCGCTCCGTCCATCGGAAGGGGAACCCCCGCGCCTGCTGGCAGCGTTATTATTATCGAGAATGGTGTTCCTGTATTATTGGATGGAAATTAATCTGCCAAAGGTAGACGGGCGACACTTATGCCTCATCCGGAAATATGACCTATGAAATCACAGAGCATCCTGGTTTCGTCGTTCATGGTGGAGATAAAATCCAATTTGAGTTTATAAAAATCATAAATATATGAGCTGGAATGACAGCTGTCATTTTCAGTCTTGAGTTCATCAATGGACTTTAGAAACATATCATGCATTTTCTTTTGTTCCGCGGCGGCCGGGACGTGCAGCTCTTCAAGCAATTGCTCTTCATACATGAAATGCAATTTATAAAGTAGTTTCAACTGGTACAACAAGCCATTGACATGCGCGCAGCTTTGCCCCATGTCATTAATTTCATGCTGTATTGAATTCTCACACTCGAATATCCTGCGCCGTTGCCTCTTAATCAATTCAACGCTGGGATGCAGCCTGAATTCCCTCACTATCGAGGCCATAAAACACCTCCCGCTTCAGCAGGTTCCCGTTCCTTTTGTTGAATCATTATAGCATGCACATATTTAAGATTAACAGCATATTGCATTGCGACCGGCCCCACGCTGCCCGACAAGCACACTCGATTACAAAGACCTCCCGCCAAGGCAAGCTTGCAATTGACACTCTTACATCATATACTTCTGCACCACTTATTCCCGGTAAGGAGATGAACGTGATCCAGATAGATTTCGACAAGATGGGCGGTTTGATCCCGGCCGTCATCCAGGACTATGAAAACGGTGAAGTGCTGATGGTGGCCTTCATGGACAAAAAGACCCTCGATCTGACCCTGAAGGACGGCAAGACCTGGTTCTTCAGCCGTACCCGCAACAAATACTGGATGAAGGGTGAAGAGTCCGGCAACACCCAGGACGTGGTCGAGGTACTGACAGACTGCGACGCCGACACTGTCGTCATCAAGGTCAGGCAGAATGGCCCGGCAGCCTGCCACACCGGCAACCGCAGCTGTTTCTATGTGAAGTGGGAAAACGGCCAGTGGGTGGAGCATTCCAAGCCGCTCTTCGATCCGAACGAAGTCTACAAGAAATCATAATCCTACCAATAAAGGCAGACACCATGTCAAACATACTCAATTTCGGCATCCCCAAGGGAAGCCTGGAAGAAGCCACCGTCGGACTGTTCAAGAAATCAGGCTGGCAGATCAGCATATCCTCGCGCAGCTATTTTCCCGGAGTGGATGACGCGGAGATGAACTGCAAGCTGATCCGGCCGCAGGAAATGGGCAAATACGTTGAGCGGACCACAATCGACGCCGGCATTGCCGGGCGCGACTGGGTGCGGGAGAATCAGGCCGATGTTATCGAAGTCTGCGAAATGGTCTATTCCAAGGTATCACGCCGCCCGGCCCGCTGGGTGCTGGTGGTCAACGGCGATTCCAAGGTCCAGGGACCGGAGGACCTGCACGGCGCAACCATCTCCACCGAGCTGGTCGGCTTCACCAAACGCTATTTCGCCGAACGCAACATACCGGTCAACGTCGAGTTTTCCTGGGGCGCCACCGAAGCCAAGGTAGTGGATGGGCTGTGCGATGCCATCGTCGAGGTAACCGAAACCGGCTCCACCATCAAGGCCAACGGGCTGCGGATTGTCTGCGAACTGATGGAGTCGGTGCCGGTTTTGATCGCCAGCAAGGACGCCTGGAACGATCCCTGGAAGCGCGCCAAGATCGACCAGATCGCCACCCTGCTTAAATCATCACTGGCCGCCGAGGGGATGGTGGGGCTGAAGATGAATGCCCCGGCTGACAGGATCGAAGCCATCACCAGCGTGCTGCCCAGCCTGAAAAATCCGACCATATCGCACCTGTACAAATCGGATTGGCTTTCCATCGAAAGCGTCATGTCCGAAAAAGAGGTTCGCCGCCTCGTACCGGAGTTGATCAAACTGGGTGCCAATGGGATCATCGAGTACCCGCTGAACAAGATCATCTGATCCATGCTCAGCTATGTAATCACTCCCCAGGACCACTGTCGCCGGCTTGAGAGCTTCCTGCGCACGCTCATGCCGACGGCGGCCGCCGGCTATCCCCGCAAACTGATCAAAAACGGCGCTGTCAGGCTCAATGGCGCCGCCTCCACAGCGGACACCATTCTTGCATGCCGCGACACTGTATCCCTCAAGGAAAGCGCGACCCTCACCTCACTGTTGCGGGAAAACCGGCCAGAGCTGGATATCCTCTTCGAAGACGACCAGATCGTTATCGTCAACAAACCGGCCGGACTGGCCATGCACCGCACCGCCGAACTGGAAGACGATCTGGTGGAACGGGGCTCGGCGTATATGGAATGGCGTGCCACTCCCTGCAAGCTCTACCCGGTCAACCGACTCGACCGCGGTACCTCGGGCACCGTCATCCTGGCCAAGAGCTCGTCCTCTGCCGGTATCTACGGCCGGCAGGTCAAGGAAAGCGGCCTGGATAAACTCTACCTGGCGCTGGTGGAAGGGGTGCCCTCTGCGAGCGGCAGCATCAGCGAACCGCTGGACGACAAGGAATCCGAGACCCGTTACACGATCCTTTTGCCGGGCAACGACTGCACCCTGCTGGCGGTTGTACCGGTCAGCGGGCGGATGCACCAGATCAGGCGCCACCTGGAACATATCGGGCATCCGGTGTTGGGTGACAAGCGTTATGGCAGCCAGGAACTGCCCGATTACGAGGGTTTTGCCCTGCACTCGTTCAAGACGGTCCTGATCCGGCCGGACAGCGCCCCCCTGACGGTCTGTGCGCCTCTGCCTGAACCCCTTCTGGAACTCTGCGGAAAAAGAGGCATCGAGCGGGAGGAACTGCTGGGGGCTGTGAAAGAGTTGATCACAACATAGAATTAACGACGTATTTTTCAGCGAGAGAATCAGGGAGGGGCGACATGGGCGGACAGACCATTTTCATCACCGGGGCATCGTCAGGATTCGGCGCTGCCTGCGCACGCATCTTTGCCCAGCCGGGCAATCGGCTGGTCCTGACGGCCCGCCGGGTGGATCCCCTGCTGGCCCTGCAGGCAGAGCTTGCCGGGAAGGCGGATATCCATATCATACCGCTGGATGTGCGCGACCGGGAAGCGGTGCGGGGGGCGGTGGAATCCCTGCCGGAGCGTTTCCGCGAGATCGATGTGCTGCTCAACAACGCCGGACTGGCCCTGGGCCTGGAACCGGCCCACCAGGTGGACCTGGATGACTGGGAAGCCATGGTGGATACCAACATCAAGGGGCTGATGTACTGCACCCGCCTGATCCTGCCCGGGATGGTGGCCCGCAACCGCGGCCACATCGTCAACATCAGCTCCACGGCCGGCGCCTGGCCCTACCCGGGCGGCAATGTCTACGGCGGCAGCAAGGCCTTCGTGACCCAGTTTTCCCGCAACCTGCGCTGCGACCTTCTGGGAACGCGGGTGCGGGTAACCTGCATCCAGCCGGGTATGGCCGAGACGGAATTCTCCAGGGTGCGCTTCAAGGGAGATGACGGCAAGGCCGCCCAGGTCTACGAAGGCACCGAGCCGCTGACTGCCGCGGATATCGCCGAGACCGTGCAATGGGTGGTGAATCGCCCGCCCCATGTCAACATCAACACCCTGGAGCTCATGTCGATAGACCAGGCCTGGGGGCCGTTTGCGATTCACCGTGAAAAACAGTAACGCATAAGAAAGACAAGGGAACTATCATGGCTAAAGAAATCTATGTGGGACATATATCGGAAAACGCCACTGAAGAGGATGTCTGGAAACTGTTTTCCGTGATGGGCACCGTCACCTCCGTGCATCTGATCATCGACCCGGAAACCGGGGAGTTCAAACGCTGCGGATATGTCCGCATGCAGTCCGGGATCAACCTCGACGAGGTCGTCGAGACCCTGGACGGTACCTATCTGATCGACCGGGAAATAGTGGTCAGCATCGCCCGGCCGCAAAAACCGGGCATGTCCAAATCGGGTGGCAATAAACAGCCCTGGATGAAATCGGGATTTAAACCGGGGGCACGACCCGGGACAAAGACGGGGGCGTCATCCGGAGCCAGACCAGCCGCAAAAGCGGGGAAAAAAACAGCCCCGCAAGCGGACGCGAAAACGGAATCAATACCGGAGCAACGGCGGAAACCGGTTAAAGTCGCACGGCCGGCAGTGAAACCGGCTGCATCACGTTCCGAAGCCCGTTCGCCGCAGGGCAAAGGCCCACGAACCGGCAGCAGCCCCTCCCATCCGCGTAAATCGAGGTAACAGGCACTATCCGCCCTGCCGGAATTTCTTCCGGCGGGGCCTCGTGGCCAGCCCGGTCAATCACCTTCTTGTCCACCAGCTTGGTCGCAACAATGATCCAGATCTCGTCAGGGTGCTAACAGTCGATATTTTCCTGATAGCAGGTCGTCATACTCCCCAACTCCAACGCCGCCAGACTGCCCATTTCCGGCCCACCGCCAAAGACACAGCCGTTGTCGAGCAGGATCTTGTCGCTGCTCAGCGATGCCTCCAACTGGGTGCGCGGCACCGGCGTGTGGCCGCAGATCAGCCGCCGGCCACCGATGCGGTAGCGGTCAACGAAGGGGGAACGTGTCCAGAGCATGGCGCTGGTGTCGCTGAAGGGATCGGGGGTGTCAAAGTTGAGACCGGCATGGACGATGACAAAATCTTCCAGCAGGATGTAGAGTGGCAGAGAACCCAGAAATGCGCGGTAGAGGTGAGGGATGTCGCCGGGACCGTCGGCCTGGAAGCTCTCCAGCGTGGCCAGTCCGCCGTTGGCGGCCCACAGTTCCAGAAATTGATGGTCATCGCCCGCCTGCAGGCACATCTCCTCGTGGTTGCCACGAATGCTGCTGACAGACAGGCCGCGCTCGCGCAGCTCGAAAATGAAATCCAGCACCCCCTTGCTGTCAGGACCCCGGTCGATCAGGTCACCCAGCAGGTAGATGCGGTCACCCGGGGCGGGGAGAAGCAGGGCATCGACCAGTTGCCGCAGGGTGGCGGCACAGCCGTGGATGTCGCCGATGACAAAGGTGCGCGGAGGCACGGTCATTCAACCAACCACCTGCAGCACGAAGCATTTCAGATACTCTGATTCCGGAAACGACAGCAGCACGGGATGATCCGGGGCCTGGGAACAGGTAGCCACCAGCCGCACCTCACGCCTGGCCAGCCGGGCGGCATTGATCAGCATCTCGCGGAAGGCCTCGCGCCCCATATGGAAAGAACAGGAACAGGTGATCAGATACCCGCCCGGCTCCAGCAGTTCAAGTGCCCTGCGATTGACGGTCAGGTAGCCTTTGGTGGCCTCGGCGATGCTCTTGCGGCTCTTGACAAAGGCGGGCGGGTCCATGACGATCACGCCAAAGCCTTTTCCCTCGTGCTTGAGGGACCGCAGCCGGTCGAAGACGTCACACTCCTCGAAGCGCACCCGGTCTTCCACGCCGTTCAATGCGGCATTTTGTGACGCCTGTTCCACGGCCCGGGCCGAGATGTCCAGCCCCAGGGCCGAAGCCGCCCCGAAATGGCCGGCATGCACGGCCCAACTGCCGGCATAGCAGAAACAATCCAGCACCGCCCTGCCCCGGCAGATGTCACGCAGCAGCAGGTGATTCTGCTTTTGGTCAAGGAAACCGCCGGTTTTCTGACCTTCGCGCAGGTTTATCAGAAATCGCAGGCCATTTTCCCGTATCTCTACCTGTTCGGGGATATCCCCAGCCAGCACCTCGACCTTTTGCTCCAATCCTTCCAGGGCACGTACGGCCACATCATTGCGGGCAATGATCCCTTTGGGAGCGAAGACTCGTTGCAGCGCCTCCAGAAGCAGATCGCGGCGTAGCTCCATGCCGGCAGAGAGAATCTGGATGGAAAGATACTCTTCATATTTGTCCACCACCAGTCCCGGGAGAAAGTCGCTTTCGCCATAGACCGCGCGAAAGGTATTCATCTCCGGATAGATGGCACGACGATGCGCCAGGGCAGCGGCCAGGCGCTCTTCATAGAACCGGGCGCTGTCCGGATCCTCCTGTTTGCGGGAGAGCAGCCGGAAGGAAATCAGCGAATGGGGGGTGTAATAGCCGCAGCCGAGAAAACCTCCGCCGGCGTCGAAGAGTCCGGCGGCACTACCGGCATCGCGAGCCCCTTCTATCAGCTCGATCTCATTGCTGAATACCCAGGGGTGACCGGATCTGATGCGCCGGTCTTCATTTTTTTTCAAGCGGATCTTGATCATGGTTTCACTTTTAGCGCATCGGCGATTGTCTGGCGTTCAGGCAGGTTACCCGCTTCGGCGTGGGAGAGAAAGAGTGCATTGACAGCCACAAGAAGTGTGTTCAGCCGGTCAATGTCGATGATGGCGCAACCAGATACCGGTTGTTCAGCTTCGCCCAGGTTAAGAGGGCAACAGTCAACCTTGCGTTCATTCCCTTCGGTATAGATAATCGGAAGGCCGTGGGTGCGGCAGATGATCGGGCGGGCGTCATACAGCAGACAGCGGTGATCTTCGAGCAAAGGGCAACGTTCACCCCCGGCGTGCGCCGCCACATGGTGACGGATGGCTTCTTGCTCTTCGACCGGCAAGGCTTCGAGGGCGGCATTCAGGGCGGCCGCCTCCACCGGAAACAGGGTAATTGCCGTACAGCAACTGCTGCATCCCTCACTGCAGGTAATCTGGCCGGAGAGCATCTCCTGAATGTCTCGACAGAGGGCATCCACACGTTCTACCATCTGGAAATAATTTTCGAGCAGACTTTTCATGATCAACAGGTATCACAAAAGCGGAGGAAATTAAAGTGACAGTTCGTGCATACTGAATAGCAACGGCATAGAATGAGACTGTTACGGTTGCAAGGGCGCATGAAATGTAGTAGATAGGAGTGGCTGTAACGTTAATGCCTGCTGCTCGATCGGATCCGAATGAAATTCCAGCCCATAAAACCGAAAAAAGTTTCATCGCAGATAGCCGACCAGATACGCTCATCCATCCTGTCCGGAGAGTTTGCCCCCGGCGACAAGCTGCCGCCGGAGCGGGAACTGGCCGAGATGTTCAGTGTATCACGCCCTTCGGTGAGAGAGGCCCTCAACATGCTCGCCTCTGCCGGACTGGTAATGTCCTATCAGGGCGGCGGCACGGTGGTCATGTCACTGGTGGAAACTGCCACCGGCAATCCTTTGACTGAGCTGA
>JAJYBH010000092.1 GCA_021779135.1 Deltaproteobacteria bacterium | reverse complement strand
AATAGGGCACTTCGTCGCGGGTCAAACGGAAGATTTTCTCCCGGATCATCTCGGCAACGATGAACTTTTCCGGCATGTCGGTCAGGATGTCATCGGGGAAAAGCTGGGGCCCTTCCGGCAGGTAGGCACTGATTGTCTCCACCAGGAGCCCCACTCCGTCGCCAGCGCCGGCCGAAACAGGCACGATCTCCCGGAACGGGTGCAGTGACGACCAGCCTGCAATCCTTTCAAACAGGATCCGTTTGTCCGGCAGCAGGTCTACCTTGTTGATGACAAGGACCACCGGTGTGGTGACCCCTTTTAACACTTCGCCGACGATTCCGGCGTCCACCGGCGCAGTCGCCTCGACAACCAGCAGCAACAGGTCGACTCCGCTGATGGCCGACATGGCGACATCCACCATGCTTTTGTTCAGGCGCGAATGACCGGCATGTATCCCCGGGGTGTCAATGAAAATGATCTGCCCATCCGGGATGTTGTGAATGCCCTGAATCCGGTTGCGGGTGGTCTGAGGTTTGTTCGAGGTAATGACGATCTTTTCACCGATAATGGCGTTGAGGAGCGTCGATTTACCCACATTCGGGCGGCCAATAATAGAGACATAACCAGATGTAAAACTCTTTTTTTTCATTGAGTTGCTCATAATTCTTTCATGTATTACTTCTTTGTCCAGGCATCCTTGAGTGTGACGATCCGGTTGAAAACCAACCTGTCGGGGAGCGAATCCCGTGGATCCAGCCGAAAATACCCCTGTCGTTCGAACTGCAAACGGGTCTCACTGTCAACTGTCGCCAGGCCGGCCTCCACTTTTGCCGATGTTAACGTCACCACCGAGTCAGGATTAAGGAATTGCTTGTAATCGATCCCTCCCCTGTCCGGATTCGGATCGGTAAACAGCCGGTCGAAAAGCCGCACCTCGGCATCCTGCGCGTTGGATGCGGAAACCCAGTGTATGGTGCCCTTGATCTTGCGGCCATCGGAGGCAGAGCCGCCCCGGGAAGCCGGATCATACTGGCAGTGGACCTCGATCACCGTTCCGTTGTCGTCCCTGACAACGCCGGTACAGCGGACGATATAGGCGTAACGCAGCCGTACCTCGCCTCCAGGTGTCATGCGGAAGAAACCTTTGGGCGGATCTTCAGCAAAATCGTCTTGCTCGATGAACAGCTCCCGCGAAAATGTCACCTTACGACTGCCCATCTCGGGCTTCTGGGGGTGGTTGGCGGCCTCGAACTCATCAATCTGATCCGCAGGATAGTTGTCGATGACCACCTTGAGCGGCCTCAACACCGCCAGGACGCGCGGCGCGCACTCGTTCAGGTCCTCACGGACACAATCCTCGAGTATGGACATATCGATCCATGAATCACTTCTGCCGACGCCGATCCGCTCGCAGAAGGCGCGCACGGCTGCTGGCGTGTAACCGCGCCTGCGGATGCCCATCAAAGTAGGCAACCTGGGGTCATCCCAGCCATTGACGAGGCTCTGGGTCACCAGTTCATGGAGCTTGCGCTTGCTCATCACCGTATAGGTCAGGTTGAGGCGGGCAAACTCATACTGCCGGGGGTGGCTCGGGACAGGCAGGTTATCCAGAAACCACTCGTAGAGCGGCTTATGGTCCTCGAACTCCAGGGTGCAAATCGAGTGGGTAATTCCCTCGATGGCATCCGACTGACCGTGGGCAAAATCATACATCGGATAGATGCACCAGCTGTCTCCGACGTGCGGATGGGGGGCGTGGATGATGCGATACAGTACCGGGTCACGCAGGTTCATATTAGGTGCGGCCATATCGATCCTGGCACGAAGCACCTTGGCGCCATCAGGGAATTCGCCGGATCTCATTCGGCGGAACAGGTCCAGATTCTCTTCAACGGGACGGTTGCGATATGGACTTTCCACTCCGGCTTCGACCAGCGTTCCGCGATGCTTGCGAATTTCGTCGGCCGTAAGCTCCTCGACATAAGCCTTTCCCTGCAGGATCAGGTGTTCAGCCCACTGGTAGAGTTGATCAAAGTAGTCCGAGGCATAGTACAGGTGTTCACCCCAGTCAAAGCCGAGCCAGCGGACGCTCTCCTTGATGGATTCGATATATTCGAGCTCTTCCTTGGCCGGATTTGTATCATCAAAACGCAAATGGCAGCGGCCTCCGAACTGGCGGGCCAGACCGAAATTGAGGCAGATGGACTTCGCGTGGCCGATATGAAGGTAGCCGTTCGGCTCGGGAGGGAAGCGGGTAACAATGGACTCATGTTTACCGGTCGCAAGGTCGTCTTCAATAATTACGCGAAGAAAGTTGCTGGAAACGGTCGTGGATTCGCTGGACATGAAACCTCTCATAATGGTGAAATATTAGATCAACTCTCCCACGAGAGAGTTCTGATACGCTGTAACTATCCTGACATCGACCAACCTCCCGATCAGACCGGGATTGCCGATGAAATTGACGGTTTTGCCACTGTCGGCACGTCCGGAAACCTGTCCCTGACGTTTCCCCATACCTTCCACGAGAACCGTCTGGACGGAGCCGGCAAAAGACGTGTTGATTTCAAGCGTGATACGCCGCTGTACCTGCAACAGGCGCTCCAGACGTTCCTGTTTCTGTTCCCTGTTGAGCGCTTCCGGCAACTCCGCGGCCTTTGTCCCGGGGCGGGGAGAATACGCGAAGGAGTAGAGGTCCGCGTATCTGACCTCTTCGATCAGTGAAAGTGTCTGCTCGAAATCTTCCTCGGTCTCACCCGGAAAACCGACGATCATATCACCGGTCACAACGATTCCGGGTCGTGCCGATTTAAGTGCCTTGATCCTGTTCAGATACATTTCCCGTGTGTAGCCACGGTTCATGCGTTCAAGAATGGCATTGCTGCCGGATTGGGCCGGTAACTGGATGTGGCCACACAGCTTGGGCATCGTCCTGAAGCAATCGATCAGATCATCCGACATGTCCTTGGGATGGGACGTGGTGAAACGGATGCGGCTGATGCCGTCAATCCCGGCAATCCGGGCGAGCAGTTCGACAAAAGACGGTTGCTCCGGGGCGTTGAGACCGTAGGAGTTTACATTCTGCCCCAACAGCACAACCTCTTTGACACCGATGTCCGCAAGCTTGTTGATTTCGGCCAGGATCTCATTGGAGCGACGGCTGATCTCGGGTCCACGTACATACGGAACGATACAGTAGGAGCAGTAATTATCACACCCCTGCATGACCGTCACAAAGCAACTGACCCGGGAGCTGTCCTGAATTCCCGGAAACAGGTCCAGACGCTGTACGCTGTCAATAAAGTCGGTCTCGCTGCGACGCTGCCCACTTTCGGCAGCTGCCACCATATCCGCCAAAAGGTGCAGATTATGCGTGCCAAACACCAGATCAACCCAGGGAAATTTTTCCAACATGTGGTCGCCCTCATGCTGTGCAACACATCCGCCGACACCAATCACAAGATTTTTGTTTGTTTTTTTAAGGACGCGCAGGTTTTCAAGACGTTTATAGACCTTGTCCTCGGCGCCGCCGCGTACGCTGCAGGTATTAAGCAGGATCAGATCCGCCTGTTTCGGTGATGGGTCCTGTTTATACCCGATCGCAGACAGCATGTTGGCGATTCGTTCTGAATCACTGACATTCATCTGGCAGCCATAGGTTTCCATGTAAAGATACTTCATATTCATAGGACTGATAACTATACGCTTAATGCAGGTTTCAAGTCAACAAACACGGCCTCGATGGAACGTATGAACCTAGTTTGAAGGTATGTGCTGCTGTTTCAAAAAAAAGGCCCGTCCGAAGATATCGGAAGGGCCTGTTATAACCGTACGGTCATTCAGAGACTGTCATTCGCAGGTGAAGTTTGCCTCGATACGGCGGTTTTTGGCCCTGCCGGCCTTGAGCATGTTGCTGGCGACAGGCTTGGTCTCGCCATAGCCTTTGGTGGTTATACGGCCGGGATCGATCCCGAAAGTCGTGGTTATGTAATTTGCGACGCTTTCGGCACGGCGCAGAGAAAGCTTCTGATTGTATTCGTAGCTGGCGATGCTGTCAGTGTGCCCCGAAATCTCCCCCCTGGCCTTTGGAAAGGCCTGAAGGAACTCGCCGACATTCTTGAGATCGGCCTTATACCTGGGTTTGATGTCGGATTTGTTTGTGTCGAACTGGATATCCAGTATGGCAGGCTTGCTGCAGAATCTTTTCGCCGCCGCGGCGGCTTTGGGTGTTAACGGAGCGGGGGTGACGAGTGGAGGCGCCACCACGGTCAGACTTGCTGCACTGGCAGCCGTCCCGCCGTTGCCGGAGCAGAGGATATTATAGGTGGTGCTGTCATCAGGCGTAACGGACTTGACTCCCATCGTCGAAACCGGCCCGATACCTGGCTGGATATCACACCCTGATGCGTTCTGCGAATTCCAGTTGAGCAGGGCGGTCTGGCCTCTGGTTATCTTGGCGGGGGTTATGGTGAGCGCTGCTGTCGGGGCTGCAGGAGAGGCAGCGGGTGTGGCTGCGGGGGGCGGTTCGACTGCCTTGGGAGCAGGCGCTGGCGGCGGTTCAACCGGCTTTGCTGCCGGCGAGACGCCACCAAAGGGGATGTAAGCGCCGATGGTGTATTCGAGATTATTCATGGTTTGCGAACTATAGCTGGAAACAATATGGCGTACGTCACCGCGCAGGGCAAAACTGTCGTTGAGAAAATACTTGGCGCCCACCCCGTAATCAAGAGCAGCGTGGGTTTTTTTGTCGATACCGCCGGATTTGAAATTCAATCCGGACAGACCGACCGCAAGATAGGGAACAAAGGTGTTTTCCGGCAAGAAATGATAGAGCAGCTCACCGCCGTAGCGGAACATATCAACCTTGTTCCTTGACTTGGTCGGCTCCGTATTGACATAGTCAAACAGGGCCTCGACTCCAAAGTTGTCCGTAATATTGTAACCTGCCCGGCCACCGTAAATCAGGTTGGTATCCAGGTGCTGCTTTCCGTCAAAGGTATAGCCGCCTATAACGGGTGAAAGCGAAAATTGTTCCGCCCTGTTTGCGCCAAATGCCGTGGCGGATGCCATGATAACGCAGACCGACAGGATAGCGCTGCTGATACGTTTCTTCATCTGTTTCCCCTTGTCAGGATAAAGTGCCTTGCTTAAATTGATTTCTTATACAACATCAAAGGATTAAGCACAAATAATTTGATCACGCCGGCCATGGCATGCGGGTCGTTCCGGCAGTGCAAGCGTGTCGAGCCGTGCTTCAGAAACCGGGCAAATTATCGGCCACAACCAGCCCTTCCAGCAGACCGTAATCACTCACCTTGAAGTTTTTGAATCCGAACCGCTCCATGGTATGCAGTGTAATGAGAATTCCTGCAATAATCAGGTCCTCCCTCCCCTTTTCCAATCCGGGGATCGCCACACGCTCTTCCAGGGAAAGCGGAAGCAGCAGTGAGAAAATCCTCCGAATCTCGTCGATGTTAATAATCGAATTGTGTACCCTGCGATAATCATAGGTGGACATTTTCATGCTGATAGCCGCCAGGGTGGTCGCGGTTCCGGCGACTCCGATAAGCACGGTCTGCTCGTCAGGTCCGGAAATTTTTGACAGGGCCATTTCACACTCCAGTTGATCCAGTTCCTTGTCGATTTTTACCGACATCTCGGCGGTCGAGGCCTTTCCCTCGGTCAGGCGCACCACACCAAGCGGGAGGCTCCTGATAAACGTCGCAGTGCCGGTTTGAGCCAGTGTGTATTCAGTACTTCCACCGCCGACGTCGAAGACCATCAGATTGTCGTGACGGCAATCCAGCCCTGCGGTCACTCCGGCCAGCGTCAAAGCCCCTTCCTGTTCACCATTGAGAACAGTCAGGGCGATACCGGTCCGGCGATGTATCAGGTCTACGAACGCGCTCCCGTTTACCGCATCCCTGACGGCACTGGTGGCCGCGGCACGTGTATCCGTTACGCCATATTCCGCCAATATTTCTGCAAAACGACCCAGGCAGCGGGAACCGCGCTGGATGGATTCGGCGGACAGTCCGTCTTTCCTGCTGAATCCGCCACCCATGCGGACGATTTCCCGTTCAAGCCTGACAGTATCGAAGCTGCCGTCAGGGTATCTATCAGCCACTAGCAGACGGGCGGTATTTGTCCCGAAATCGATTGCCGCAACGCGCCGACGGTTCATTCCACCCTCCTGACCCGCATCCCGAGAATGCTCCAGCACATCTCCGCAATAGCGACAATCGCCGACTCCATCTCGTTGAACAGCATCATTGCCTGAGGTGGACAGACACCGGAACTGATTCTCTCGTAATGCGCCTGCTTAACTCCTTCGAAGCGATTGCGGGCAGCGTTCTTGATCTTATGCAGTGCCTCCGCTTCCATCGGCTGGCCGTTTCTGACAACATCTTCCATGGCGCTCAGAGCGTCACCAGTGACCGTTACCAGGGTTCTCAGATCCTCCATGGCCGCATCGGAAAAAATGGCGCCAGCCTGCTTGCGGGTGATTATGCACTCCAGCACCTCCTCGCAACGGTCACCGATATGTTCGAGTATTGACACGGTTTGAAGAAGCCCGGGGATCTCGTAACTTATCTCAGGGTTCTTCGTGGAGCGTGAAAGGAGGGCCAGATACGAGGTGATCTCATGATTGAGCGAATCCAGCACCTTTTCATGTTGGCGGATCGTTTCGGCCCTGCGGGCATCAAATTCGAAAAGGATTTCACGAACATCCGCATACATGAACGAGGTTACGTTCATCATGCGCAGGATCTCCTTGCGGGCCTGCTCAATGGCGATGGTAGGGGTATTGATGATGCGCAGGTCAAGATAGCTGGCACATGGTTGCGCTGAATCTGTACCGCTCGCATGAGATGCCCCATTCATGGTTGCCAGCATGCGTGAAACCGGCCCGCTCAAAACTACCGCAAAGAGGGCCGCAACCAGGCTGACGGCGGTATGCAGCCAGGAGAGGCGGGTGAACAGGTCGGGACCATTCATGCCAACTATTGTTGTCAGCCCCGGAAGATCTGCTTCCACCAGCAGCGGGGAGAGCACGACAAACAGCAGGGACACTATCACGGAAAGCGACAGAAATACTGTCGCCACGCGTCGGGAGATGTAATTGCCGCCCAGAGACGCCAGGTTGCCCATGAAGGCAACCCCGACCAGTCCACCGGCAACCATGGCGACCGATATGGTGTCATTGATCTGGTGATTGAGCATGAGTGAAACGATGATTGCGATGGATGAGGGTGCCGACTGAACGAGAAACGAAACGATTGACCCGAACAGTGCGGACATGACGGTCATGCGGTAAAATATACCCTTGAAGACCTCGTAAAACGGATGGTGGTCTATCGGCCGATAGCTCCCCTCCAATAGAGTCAGCCCGAGAAACAGCAGGCCAACCCCCAGCAGCAGGTCCCCGGCATTGGCAAGACGCCGGCGTCGGGCGAAAAATTTGAGCAGGACACCGGAAAACACCAGGGGGGTCGCAATGAGGCTGTAGGGGATGATATGAAGATGAAGGGTCAACGATGCCCCGATCAGGACACCACCAAGAACACTCATTGCCTGAAAGGCATTCAGGACACCGCCATTTACCAGACCTATGGTAAAGACAACCGCGGCACTGCCCGAATTGACGGCCATTGACATGGCAATGCCGAATAGAAGGGAGTAGAGGCGATTTGACGTGAAGAGAGAAAAGATTCGCCTGATGCGGGAATCGGCAACCGTACGGATACCGTCTGACATCAGACGCATACCCAAAAGAAACAGGCCGATACCACCCAAGGCGCCTTCGATCAGACTGAGAGGCATTTTGATGCTCCGGCTTCTGTATTGGATTTTTTAAGGGGGATTGGAACAGGACAGATGCGCCAAGGCAGTTCGAAGTATTTTCTCCAGTTAGCAGGCAGAAAAACTTCGATGCCCCCCGCATCGTTATACAATAATCAGGGCTATTTGAGAACTCTTTCCTTCAATTCCTTGCCGACTTTGAAAAAGGGGAGTTTTTTTTGTCCGACCGTTATCGGTTCACCGGTTTTCGGGTTTCGACCGGTATATGAACCGTAATCCTTGATCACGAAGCTGCCAAGGCCACGTATTTCTATACGGTCACCCTCTGTCAGGGCTTCGGTCATGGAGGCAAACACAAGGTTAACAACCTCTTCTGCGCGTTTGATGGAAATATCTTTCGTAACAGCCAACTGTTCAATGAGTTCAGATTTGTTCATTACACGCCCTCCGGATGGAAACATGACCTTCGAATATCTAATAAATTGTCAGTGCTGGCACTTACCCAGGTAACGCTTGAAGATATGAGCTGCTTCCGTCTGGCGATTACTCTCCAGCAGCAACCCATGCAATTTCTCGGCAGCCGCGCGGGCTAATTGCGTATCAAGCAGCTTGCCATACAACTGTATCGCGGCATCGGCATCTCCTGCAAGCTGAAGAACCTCACCCTTCATCATGAGCGCCTGTCCGGTAAGGATTTCTGCGGCAATCATGGAATCAAGCTGTAGGGCCGCCTCGTCAAGACGGTTATTGTCGATCAGCAGAAGGGCCAGGCCAAGATGCGGGAGCGGGTTGGCGACGTTCTCGCTGATCGACTCCCGCAGACATGCCTCGGATTCGCGGACCCTGCCGAGCCGGTGCAGGAGCTTGCCCTTTTCGTAACTATAAATGTCGCGCTGGAGGCCGGTGAACCATCTTTCCAGCAGATCCAGTGCTTCCTGATGGCGATCCTGGCTTGCAAGGATGAACTGATATGCAAATTCCTCTCCCAAGACAGAATATCGGTCGTACATTTCCTCAGGGAGTTGATGGATAAGGAGGTCATAATGTTCGGAGAGCGGAAGGTCTATATGTGTATCAGGTTGCTCTTCATGAATATCCAAGGTGCTGTTAGAGCAAGAGGAACAGGACGAAGAAGTTGCTAATACTTCTGTTTTATTAGTTTTTTCTTCCAGTCCTGACAGCAGGTGATCCGCCTTTTCCCGTATCTCCGCATCATCAGTCAGTGTTTTTGCAAGTTCAAGATGCTCGATCGCCTTGCCGAGTGCATCTTGGCGGAGGGCGTGTTCGGCTTCATGCAGGTTGAGTTTTGCCATGGAGCGGTTCGTTTCACAGATCCTGGCTGCAAGCTGATTGGCAAGTTCGGTGTATTCGGGCTTGCCCTGGCAGGATTGCAGTCCGGCTTCGAAGGCAGATCGCGCCTCGTAATAGTTGTGCGCGGCAAAATAACCATCACCTTTGGCCTTATGATCTTCCGGCCCACGGCCAAACAATTTCTTCAGGAAACTCATTTCTGCACCTCGTTTATAGTTTCTGTAGCAGGGTAACGCTCTCCAGATGATAGGTCTGGGGGAACATATCCACCGGGACACACTCCTGGACCCGATAACCACTGTTCGCCAAAAGTCCGCAGTCCCTGGCGAGCGTGCTTGGGTCACAGGAAATATAAATGATGCTGGCAGGATCCAGACGGTACAACTCTGAAACAACGTCGGCGGCCCCGCTCCTGGGCGGGTCGAGAATAACCGTGTCAAAGTGACGACCGCCGGCGACAAGCTGTTTCAACCCCGCGACGGCGTCCGCACGGATAAAGTCCGCATTTGTAATTCCGTTCAGGGAACGATTTGCTTCAGCCGCCTCAATTGATTGCCCGGATTCCTCTATCCCGGTGACAGCGGCGACCTCGGCGGCTATCGGCAATGAGAAGTTACCGTTGCCGCAGTACAGATCCAGCACCTGCTCATTGCCTTGAAAGCAGGCCATCTGCCTGACAATATCCAGTAACGCCCTGTTCTGCCCTCGATTTACCTGGGAGAAGCCCCCCGGTTGATACGTCAAACGACACTCGTTCCTATTCGTTGACGCCAGCGGCAGACTGTAGGTGAGATGGTCAGCGCCGTACAGATTCATCAGCGGCTTGTGACCGGTCTGCAGAAACACCCCCGTCACGGGTGTCAAGTCGGCGCGCCGCTCCCGGAAAAAGGCTGCCGCGGTACTGCTGTCACTCCCGAGGTATGTGACAATGGCTATGACCTCATTGTCCGCCGTGTCTATACTGATCCGAGGGATGGCGGATACTTCCGGAAACGATTGCAGAACCTTGCGCAGAGCGGCCAAGGACGCGTTGATTACCGGCAGGGCGATGGCGCAACCGCGACCGACATCTTCGACCCGGTGGGAATTGTTGCGGAAAAAACCGATATGCAGATTGTTCGCTGATCCATGCAGCTTGAACTGAACGCGGCTGCGGTAGCTGTAGTGAGACGGCGACGGCACCACTGCCCTGATGCGTTCGCCCGGGATACGGGCGCCTCGCCAAAGCGTTTCTGCCAGAATCTGCTGTTTTGCAACGAGCTGTTGACCATACTCGATGTGCTGCCAGGAACATCCTCCACACTTACCGAAAATCGGACAAGGAGGGGGGACGCGATACGAGGAGGGGACAATCAATTCAACGATGCGGGCCACGCAGTAGGAGCGTTTTTCAGCCGTAACGGCCAGTCGCGCCTCATCACCCGGACAACTGAAGGGTACGAAACAGACCTTGCCGTTGATCCGGCAGACGCCGTTGCCGCCAAAGGCGAGTTTATCGATAACCGCGGTCAATTCACTCATTCTGGTTAACGGTGAAAGGCAGCCCTGGATTTCAGGGCCTTGCGGTATTCACTCTGAACGAACCGGTCGGGAAAATCACTCCGCGCCAGGTAGGGAAGCTCATGTGCATCGAATGACATCAGGAGGTGCCGGCGTACATCTTCGAGTTCGCTTTCCGGTACCGCCATCTTTTCCAGGGTCCGGCTGAAACGGACAGAGGCACCCAAGCGCTTGACAGCATCCTGGTATTCGGCCGCACTGAAAAAGGCGCCCTCGGAAACCGGAACATCGGCGCAGACCCGGATGCGGACGTGATAGTAGCCGCCGAAGTAGTGGCAACTCTGGTCGCTTACCGTTGCCCGGACCCCGCCACCCAGGAGGCAGGTTTTGATGACATTCTCAATCTGTGGCACTGCTGCTCTCCCTTTCCAGCTCCCGAACCAGGGCAACCAACTTGCTTACCAGCAGCTCTTCCAGCCTGGCCCCCTTTTCGGCCGTGGCCTTCCCGGGATCACCCCAGACACCGCCAGGCCAGTAGTGCCGCTTGTTCCGCACCAGAATGCCGGTGGGGAAGAATGGGAATTCACGGGGCGCGCTTCCCTTGACGAGCTGTGGGTGCGAGTGGAGAATTCTCGAGGTTTCTATCTCGCCGGCATGGGAGTCACCGGCTGTCTCGATCAGTCCCCGCCCCTCTTCCCTGGCCAGGTCAAACTCGGATACCACGGCAATAAAGATATCATCGAAACGCCCGATCAGCTCTTCGCCGGCATCCTGGAGCGCCATCCTGTGGGCGCCGCCGGCATGACCGGTCAGGGCGACAAAACACCTGAGGCCATGGCTGCGCAGGGAGGTGACGATATCGATGAAGAGCGCCTTGAGGGTGGCGGTCGAGATGGAAATCGTGCCGGGGTGACAGGCGGTGGAACGGCAGTTACCGTAGTGGATGGGCGGCGCAACAAAGAGCGGCAGCCGTTGCGACGCCTTTTTACAGACCTCGTAGGCCTCAAGGGTGTCGGTGGAAAGCGGCAGGTGCGGGCCATGCTCTTCCACCGAACCAAAAGGCAGCAGCACGGTCCTGGTACGTTCAAGGCCGGCTTCAAACTCGGTCATGGTCAGTTCTTCTACGATCACAGCGCCCCCAGCATTCGATGCATCTGCGGGATCACCCGCACATCCGGCAATCTTGCCGAAGCTGCCTCCTGAAGCCGCAGCATGTGCGCAACGCGGATGCCAAGCCCGCCTTCCACCATGGATAAAGGCTGCAGAAACAGCGGTGTCGTGCGGTCCACGTCAGAGATAATCCCGCAGACCTGCTCTATTTCGTCGAGAACGGTTTCATCGCCGATGACTACCTTGACCGAGGTATTCTTGCCGTGCGCAACACGCAGGAACTCGCGGTGCAGATCCCAGAGATGCTCCGTGCATCCGGATGTGGACGGGAGTTTCATATCCATGCTGACATAATCCACCTGCCCGATGAGCTGTTCCATGGCAAGGTGCATGGTGCCGTTGGTTTCGAGATGTATCGGCAGCAACCGGCGCAAAGCCGGCAACCAGGTGGCAAGACGGTCCGCATGGAGCAGCGGTTCTCCACCGGTGATGCTGATCGAGTGGTGCACCCCAGGCAGGGATGCGCACCACCCTTTCAGGGTTTGCAGGATATGGTTGAAGTGCGGCGACGGCTGCAGAAGCCTGAATTCCGATGAGCCGGGGAAGGTCTCGACGCGGCAGGAATCGCGCCGGGCATGGTCGGTATCGCAGTAGCTGCAGTCCAGGTTGCAGTCCGTCAAGCGGATGAATATTTGTCTTCTGCCGGCCAGATACCCTTCCCCCTGGATAGAAGAGAATACCTCACTGAGATGGACCAGCTCATTCATAGTAGCACGCCGAGGCGTTCTCGGATTCCCAGACGGCCACGGAATCAACCTTGATCACGTCGTTGTTGAGCCGTTCGGATATCCGCTGATACAGGTAGCGGGCGATATGTTCGGACGAAGGTGAAATCGATTTGAAGGCCGGGTTGTCATTCAGGTATTTATGGTCCAGTTCCTGGATGATGGCGCCGGCTTCGCGCTTCAGGACCTTGAAATCGATACCCAGGCCGGCTTTGTCAAGCTCCCGGGCGGTTACCGTCAGATCCACTTTCCAGTTGTGGCCATGGAGATTTTCACAATCCCCCTGGTAGTTGATGAGATTGTGTGCAGCGGCAAAACTTGTGCGGATCATCAGCTTATACATTAATAACTCCTGTATCTTACGAATGGTGGGCATATGAGGAGCTTAGATAGTACACAAAATTAAAGGTTATCACAAGCAACGAGCGCGCTACCCGCCCGGCAGCCGCTCACTCATCCCCGGAATCCAGTCCGAACTTCGCCAGCCGGTAGCGGAAAGAGCGGAACGACATGCCCAGAAGCTCGGCCGCCTTCTTTTTGGCGCCAGCCGTTCTGTCCAGTGCCATCAGAAGGTACTTCTTTTCCAGGTCCTCCAGCATCGATTCCAGCGCCATGCCTCCTTCGGGGATCGCAACGTCACCCGCCAGGCAGACCGGCCGCTCGATTCGAAGTTGTTCGGGAAGACTGTTTTCCGAGATGAGTGACTGGTCGAGAATCAGGCTGCGCTCGACGATATTTTCCAGCTCGCGGATATTGCCGGGAAAGGCATGGTTCATCAGCAATTTCAGTGCGGCAGGGGTTATCACTTCACCTTCATGTTCCCGCCCACTGAACTTACGGAAGAAATGCTCCACCAGGAGCGGAATATCCTCAATCCTTTCCCGCAGAGGCGGCATGATGATCTGCACCACATTGATGCGGTAGTAGAGGTCTTCGCGGAAACCGCCGCCGGCAACCTGTTCCCGCAGGTCACGATTG
>JAJYBH010000091.1 GCA_021779135.1 Deltaproteobacteria bacterium | reverse complement strand
GGTGCTGCTAGTCTCAAACCGCTGCCCGGTATACTGCCGGTTCTGTATGCGTAAACGTCATGTCGGCAACGGTGGAGATGGACCTCTTGACGTTGATTCTCTGGAGGGTGCACTGGCTTATATACGCTCGACTCCGGCAATACGCGACATCATACTCTCCGGTGGCGACCCTCTCATGCTTGATGATTCCTCGTTGTTCTTGGTTTTGAGCCGCTTACGCGAGATTCGTCACGTAAAGATCATCAGGATAGGCACACGTATTCCAGTAACTCTGCCGGAACGAGTGACTCCGGACCTTTGTAAAATGTTGAGCCAGTTCCACCCGCTCTACTTAAATACCCACTTTAATCACCCAGCCGAGATAACCGACGCTTCTGCCAAAGCCTGCGGCCTGCTGGCTAATTCCGGGATTCCCCTGGGTAACCAGTCAGTTCTGCTTCGCGGTGTCAATGACGACATCACCGTCATGCGGGAACTTATGACAGGCCTGCTGGAACTTCGCGTTAAACCATACTATATCCATCAGATGGACCTGATCAAAGGCACAGCGCACTTCAGGACCTCTGTATCACGGGGTCTGGAGATCATTCGTGCTCTGCGAGGCCATGTCAGCGGCATAGCAGTTCCTCACTATGTAATTGATCTTCCGGGGGGCAAGGGGAAAGTTGCGTTATTGCCGGACCTCGTGGAAAGGGAAGGGGAGATACTGATGCTGAGGACATATCAGGGGGAACTGGTCGCCTACCGGGATATCACATGTCCTCCGGTGTAAATGCAATAACTTCTTCAATCCGCGACACACCAGCAAGCAGCATCACCAAGCGATCGACACCCAGGGCAATCCCTGCTGACGGAGGCATGACTGCTAATTCGTTGAGGAAAGGCTCCGGGATCGGCAGGGCAGGTAGCCCATTTTTCATGCGATTCTGGTTTGCCATCTGAAAGCGTACTCGTTGTTCGATTGGATCGTTTAGTTCACTGAAACCATTGGCCAGTTCCAAGCCTCCGGCATATAGTTCAAAGCGCTCTGCGACAGAAGGATCGCCAGGCTTGGGGCGAGCCAGCGCCGCCATCTCAATCGGATAATCCATCAACAAGAGCGGTCTGTCCCGAACAAGTGCCGGTTCAATGTGCGTCACCATAATCTCGTCAAAACTTCCGTTGCTGACAGCTTCTTCCATCTTGGTGCCGGCATATTGATTGAATGCGCTTCTTACCGTCACGCGGCTAAACTCTTTATTCAATACTATATGATTTGATTCGTAACATATTGTACTCGTTGATAAACATGTATTCACAATAAATCGTAAGAGCCGTTCACAGTCATTCATTAGGTCTTCGTAATCGCTATGGGAACGGTACCACTCCAGCATGGTAAACTCAGGGATATGCCTGCGACCGCGCTCTTCGCCGCGCCAACAGTGACAGATCTGGAATATCCTGTCATGCCCCCGGCAGAGCAAGCGCTTCATGCAGAGTTCCGGTGAGGTATGCAGATACTGGTCTCCGGACCGGATGGGTTCGATATGCTCTTCGGGAGCGTTTGCCGGAATACGTAGTGGTGTTTCAACCTCCAGAAATCTCTCTGACTCAAAAAACACTCGAATAGCCTGGATGATGCGAGCCCGAAGCCTGAGATTTTCAACATGTGATCTCGTCAACAACTTGTCGTCCCATTATAAAAAAGGCGAGTCATATGACTCGCCTTGAAAGAGTAATGATGTAGTCAACGAATTACCCTTTAACGCGTGTTGAATACTCGCCATTACGGGTATCGATGGTAATCAGTTCGCCTTCCTCAATGAAAGGGGGCACCCTGAGGACATAGCCTGTTTCGACTGTGGCAGGCTTTGAATCGTTCCCGCTGGTATCGCCCTTGGCCCAGGGATCTGTCTGAATAACACGCAGATTGACAAAATTTGGAAGTGTGACACCAATGGCCTTTTCACCGTAGATAAGGACATCAACCTTGCAGTTTTCCAGCAGATAGTTTTTGGCGTCACCCATGGCATCTTCTTCCATGACGACCTGCTCATAGGTTTGCTGGTCCATGAAGGTGTAGTGGGTGCCTTCTTTGTACAGATATTCCATCTGACGGTCCTCAAGACTGGCGGGCTCGAATGACTCGCCGGAACGATAAGTTCTGTCAAGGATTGTGCCGTTGATCATGTTGCGCATCTTCGTGCGGTAAAGCGCCTGGCCTTTACCCGGCTTTACAAAATCGAATGCAATTACGATATAGGGATCACCATCAAGGGTTAGCTTCAGCCCTTTTTTCAAATCTGCAACGCTGTACATTGTTACCTCGCAAAATAGTAATTATGAAACGACACAAGCCCATCAGAATAGACCGGGCCTGTAAGGATTTGGCTTAAGAGTAGAAATTATTTAGCGCGGTAGGTGATACGTCCCCGTGACAGGTCGTAGGGAGACAGCTCGACCGTTACTTTGTCACCCGGGAGAATCTTGATGAAGTATTTACGCATCTTGCCTGATATATGGGCCAGTACAACGTGATCATTTTCTAGCTTGACTCGGAACATTGCATTCGGCAGCGGTTCAACAACGGTTCCTTCAACTTCAATGGCTTCTTCTTTACTCATGCAGGGAACTGCTCCTTACACACATTATTTGTCGAACTTCAATACATTACTTACAGATGTTAAAAAATGCAAGTTTAATTCCGTGCAGTCCATAAATCGACAAGGCTCTTAGATAAAATTCGCGCATTGCAATCGAAATGCCCGCAAAGTTAGGTTGTATATAAATTTAAGTTGAATCAACACATCGTATTTGATATTTATAACGAATGAAAACTGATAAGTGTTTTGTTAATCAACTCGGCAATAGCGACTACTTTCTCTGTTTGACTCAGAATCAAAAAAGTATCACATGCCCCTACGTAACAACTATAAGTTCCGTGAGAGACCCATTTTGCAGCCATGCTGACAGATACACCTTCCAGACGAAACCGTTCCGATCAGACACCTCTAATCCATCCTGATAAGCCACAGATTCTGTTCACCCAAAAAAACCTCAACCGCAAAAGCACCTGTTGTTATAATGTCACTTCGCTTTGTATAATCGCCCATAAGCTATATCCCCGCCAGTCTTTATCACTTCTAATGAAATAACTTTACCTTATTTGTCGGACATTTACGCCTTATTGTCGGACAAACAGAAAAAACAATTAACAATAATCAATGAGGGTGCGGCGCGATGGTCTTTGATTTTGCTTTTCGTGCGTTTACGACCGAAGGGAGTGCACAGAGTGACCGGAGGGAACGTAACTGTCTTTGGCTCTGGAGCAGCACGCAAGCCATATAATATCAAGGGCCTCGCTGTGGCTCGACGTGGCCGGGTGAAACTTCCCACTCTCAACAACCAGCCTTTGACCTTAGGAGATAACTATATGAAAAACAACTTGAAAACTCACCGTTTCACTATCAGGCTTTCAGAAGATGAGTTGCAAACCCTCTGCCGGATCGCTCACCGTGAAGGCTTTTACCCGTCCGCCATTGTGCGTCATTTGATTATCAGGTTCCTTGAAAACCGCCAAGCCCTGGGAGGTATCAATGGACAAGCTATTGCCTAAATCTAGCGGGCAGGTGCAACGCTCTGCGGTGGGCCTGCCCGGCCTTAACGTCGATATGGACAATTTGCTATACAACCTTACAAGCGCGTTCAACCCCCTGCACCGTGATTGCCTGCTTAATTACCACGTTGCAGCCGTCAACGCTCAGCAGGTCTGCATGTCCGTTGTCATGCCTCGCGAGATGCTGCAATCCTTCTCCCAGCTGCTTGAATCCATGGGCGGCTTTTTCCGTGTCGTCAACGGCAAGGCTCGTGCGGCGTCCGCCATTGTGAAGGCTCATGACCTGGACAAGATCGCCGAACGTGAACAGCTCGCGTCTGATCGTAAAGCGGGAGTCTGTGCCATCTTCGACAAGCTGATAAGTCAGGGCCATAGCTCTAGCGATGCCATCAGGCTTACAAATAACGCCCTGAGAGCCGAAAACAACCCTTGGGCAAGTCGGTACATGGTTGAAAGTGTGCTGAGGTCTGAGGGTCGTTTGCGGAAGTCCAAGGGCGGAAAGGAGAGGAAATGAGTTTCGCATGTAATGTCCAAAAAAAGCTCCCAGCTTGTAACACGGGAGCATCAATTACAGCCATACCTTTTTTGCCGAATAATATCAACTAGTTACATAATTTAGCATTGACACATATTGACACATATTGACACAGTTTGACGCAAGTGTTATGATTTGATGCAGATTGACACATCATGACACAAGGTGGTGCAACATGGGACAGAATAAGAAACAGAAACGGGTGAACCTTTCGCGTGAACAACTCTTGGAAAATGCGCGACGTGATCGGACAGCAAAGATTCTGGCAGGGTCTCCGTTGACTTCTGGGGCGTTCAGTGCCCAGATAATTGATAAGCCACGATCAAAACCAAGTGAGGAAGCGGAAAAAACTGTTACGCCTCTTGTAGTAGCTGACCCGAAACCACGAAGGGCGGCAAAGCAGGTCTCAATACTTCTCACGGTCGCTGATCTCTGCCAGCTGCTTAATCTCTCCAGGTCAAGTATCGCACGGATGGAACGGGCTGGTTCGTTACCTGGGCGGGTTATGGTTGGCGGGTCGGTTCGTTATCATCGCGAAACTATTGAGAATTGGATTCGTGGGAAGGTGGTCTAACAGATTTCGCTGTACTTTGGTTGGGGATATTGATAAACAATTTTGTCCCATAAGCTATATTATGTAAAGTACGAATGGTAGTAGGGATTGAAAATTGGTGAAAACCACTCTCTCAGAAAAAAACGACCAAACATATTAATGCTTGGCCGAACAAACCCGAAATAGAGTGTCGAAGGAAGATCAGAATATTCTCTTGTCGATTACCCTTTCCGCCTTACCTTCATGGCGTGGAATGCTATGGGGTTCAACCAGCTTTACGGTAACACCGACACCGAGAACTGAATCAATCCTTTTCTCCACCATCTCCAGAAAAGCCCGTTGCTTCTTCATTTCATCAAAAAAGATGTTTTCGGTAACTTCGATACACACTTCCAGGACATCCAAGGCACCCTTGCGCTCAACGATCAGTTGATAATGCGGTTTACAGCCTTCGATGGCGACAAGAACCTCCTCGATCTGGGATGGAAACACATTGACCCCTTTGATGATCAGCATATCATCACTGCGGCCCATGGTTTTCTTCATCCGGACCAAAGTTCGTCCACATTCACAGGTATCGTACTCCAGGCTGGTGATATCTCGAGTCCTGTACCGTATCATCGGAAAAGCTTCCTTGCAGATAGACGTGAGAACAAGTTCACCGGTGCTGCCCGGTGGCAATACACGGCAAGTTTCGGGATCGATGATTTCAGGGATAAAGGCGTCCTCGGAGATATGCATGCCACGTTTGTGCTGACACTCGCCGGCAACCCCGGGGCCGATGATCTCTGAGAGACCATAGTTGTCGGTAGCACTGATCATCAAGCGTGATTCTATCTCATTGCGCATTGACTCAGACCAGGGCTCTCCGCCAAACAATCCCGTCTTGAGTGCCAGGGAGTTTGGGTTTATCCCCAGCTTGTCAATCCGGTCGGCAATGGTTACCGCATAGCTAGGGGTACATACCAGTGCGGTAGTTCTGTAGTCCTGCATGATCAGGATCTGTTTTTCCGTGTTGCCTCCGCTCATGGGAATAACGGCGGCGCCGATCGTTTCAGTGCCGTAATGCAGGCCAAACGCACCGGTAAACATCCCATAGCCAAAGGCAATCTGCACCACGTCATCATGGGTTACGCCGGCCGCGGTCATGAATCTTGCTACCAGATTGGACCATGTTTTCAGGTCATTCTTCGTATAGCCGACTACAGTCGGTTTGCCGGTGGTCCCGGAAGACGAATGGATTCGGACGACTTCGCGCAATGGGACTGCAAACATTCCATAAGGATAGTTTACGCGCAGATCTTCTTTGGTAGTAAACGGCAATTTGGAAAGATCTGACAAAGAAGTCACATCTTCAGGCACAATCCCCAGTTCATTGAATTTTGAACGATAACAGGCAACATTCTTGTAGGCCCGGTTGAGCGTAGCCTGGAGCCTCTCCAGCTGAAGCTGTTCCAGTTCTTCGCGAGGCATGCATTCGTGCTGGGGATCCCATATGTTGTTCTGCATCACGACCTCTCGTGGGAATAGAATCTTATTCGTACGCCAATGCCATGTCCACGATCTGTTTGACTTGAGAAATAGCCTCCTCGATCGGCAGGAGCAGCATTTCACCGGTCTTGCGATTCTTCAGTTCAACCTTTCCTTCCGCCAAACCTTTACTGCCAACGACAATGCGTAGCGGAATGCCGATCAGGTCATTATCCTTGAACTTAACGCCCGGACGCTCGTCACGGTCATCGAAAAGCACTTCGAGACCGAGTTGCTCAAGCTTGAAATAGATCTCCTCGGCCTCGGCCAGAACACCGGTCTCTTTTCCGGGATTCAGGGCTACCACCGAACAGTGAAAAGGCGCCAGCGGAATCGGAAATATGATGCCGTTTTCATCGTGATTCTGCTCGATTGAGGCCGCCACGGTGCGCCCGATGCCGATACCGTAGCACCCCATGAATATGGTGTTTTCCTTGCCGTCCGCATCCAGATAGGTGGCGCCCAGCTTCTCGGAATACTTTGT
Organism: Deltaproteobacteria bacterium; assembly: GCA_021779135.1. Taxonomy (GTDB): domain Bacteria; phylum Desulfobacterota; class Desulfuromonadia; order Geobacterales; family Pseudopelobacteraceae; genus CAIPTY01. The sequence goes on along the minus strand of JAJYBH010000091.1, from coordinate 6,871 downwards.
GCCGAGCTTGAAAACATGACCGACCTCGATGCCGCGCCACATCTCCATTTTGCCCGTTTCACAGCGTGGACAGGCATCGCCGGCAACCACGTTACGCAGGTCCGCACTTCGTCCGATGACAAAGTCACGGCCGGGGTTGGCGCCAGTGTAGTGCATATCAATCTGATTGGCCCCGATCACGCAATCGACCATCCCGTTCAGGGCCAGGTCTCCGATTACCGGCAACCCGACCTTGACACCGATCGGACCGAGAAATCCGACCGGAGCACCGGTTGCGGCCAAGATTTCCTCATCAGTAGCCATGCGGATCTCATCCCAGCCCATGGCGTTTTTGAGCTTGATCTCATTCAGTTCATGGTCTCCGCGTAACAGGGCCATGACAAAGGCGCCCTCCCCGTTTGAACAGACCAACGTCTTGATGGTCGATTCAACCGGCATATCAAGAAAGGCTGCCACGTCCATGATGGTCTTTTTGTCAGGCGTGGCAATCTTTTCCAATGGCAGCTTTCCGCCGCTTGTGGCTACTGCCGGAACTCGCACTTCAGCCTTCTCCACATTGGCCGCATAGTGGCAGGCATTGCAGGAAACGATGGCGTCCTCGCCGGATTCGGCCAGCACCATGAACTCATGGGAAGCAGAACCGCCGATGGTGCCGGTGTCCGCCTCGACCGCCCTGAACTTCAGTCCGCAGCGCTCGAAGATGCGTACATAGGCGTTGTACATCTTTTCATAGGACAGGTCAGCGGCGGCACTATCCACATCAAAGGAGTAGGCGTCCTTCATGATAAACTCACGGCCACGCATTAAGCCAAATCGGGGGCGGATCTCGTCGCGAAATTTGGTCTGGATCTGGTAGAAGTTAAGAGGCATCTGGCGGTAGCTCTTGATCTCGCGCCGGACCATGTCGGTGATAACCTCTTCGTGAGTCGGCCCCATGCAGAACTCGTTATCCTTGCGATCCTTGAAGCGGAGGAGTTCCTTGCCATAGAACTGCCAGCGTCCGGACTCCTGCCATAACTCGGCTGGCTGAACGCTTGGCATGAGCATCTCGATGGCATCGGCCTTATTCATCTCTTCGCGGACAATATTTTCGAATTTTCGAATCGAGCGCAGTCCCAGCGGCAGATAGTTATAGATACCCGCAGATAATTTACGGATCATGCCGGCGCGAAGCATCAACTGGTGGGAAATGACCTCTGCGTCGGAAGGGGTCTCTTTCAAGGTAGGAATAAAATAACGGGAATAGAACATGTTCACCTCAGGGGATATTCTTGTAATTCAACTGATTAAAATGAGAAATCGTTACAGCTTGGCGATTTCTTCCAGAAGGGCATCCGCCAGTTTGTCTTCAGGTACCTTGCGGACTATCTCTCCGTGTCGGAAAACAAGCCCCTCCCCTTTCCCGCCGGCGATACCTACATCCGCCTCGCGGGCTTCACCCGGGCCATTAACCGCGCAGCCCATGACCGCCACGGTAATCCGCTTGTCTACACCCTGCAGGCGGCGTTCGACTTCCTCCGCAACCTTGATCAGGTTTATCTGGCATCGCCCGCAGGTAGGGCACGATACAAAATTAACCCCCCGCTGGCGCAGACCCAGGCACTTGAGGATTTCATACCCTACCCTCACCTCATCCAGAGGATCACCGGTCAGTGAAACGCGCAGCGTATCGCCGATCCCATCGGCCAGCAGTATACCGAGTCCAACCGAGGACTTGATTGTTCCGGAAAAAATAGTGCCGGCTTCGGTAATGCCGATATGCAGAGGATAATCAACCTGTTCGGACAGCAGACGGTAGGCGGAGACCGTCTTCATGACGTCCGAGGCCTTGAGGGAAACCTTGATTTCTCGGTATCCCAGGTCTTCAAGGATACGGATGTGACCAATCGCGGATTCAACCATGGCCTCGGCCGTGGGATGGCCGTATTTTTCAAGCAGTTCCTTTTCCAGAGATCCTGCATTGACACCAATGCGGATCGGAACCTTGCGCTCAGCAGCACTCTTGACCACCTCGGCAACCTTCCAGGTATCACCGATGTTTCCTGGATTGAGGCGTAGTCCGTCAATCCCGCCGGACAAGACCTGCAGGGCCAGTTTATAGTCAAAGTGGATGTCGGCAATTACCGGAATCGGGCTCTCGCGCTTGATCTGTCCGAGGGCTACGGCAGCATCCATGTCCGGTACGGCACAGCGAATGATCTCGCAACCAACATCGGAAAGCCCCTGGATTTGGGCCAGCGTTGCGGGTATGTCCCTGGTGTCCGTGGAGCACATGGATTGGACTGCACAGGGTGCATCTCCGCCAACGAGCACGGAGCCTATCTGTAATTGTCGGGTCGTCTTTTTCATAGCGAGACATAGTAGACAAGTGCGGTGGAAAAATCAAGGCCGACGGACTGTTCTGCCACAGGAAATCATGAGGGGCGTCAATCTGATAAAGAAAGAGGCGGGAGATTGCTCTCCCGCCTCTTGTTGCTACTCTGAAGATGTTGATTAAATGTCGTAGTACAGTTCGAATTCGAGGGGTACCGGACGCATGCGAACCGGGTTGACTTCGGCTTCGGTTTTGTACTCGATCCATTTCTCGATGACGTCCGAAGTGAATACGTCACCCTTGAGCAGGAACTCGTAATCATCTGCCAGGCATTTGAGAGCTTCTTCCAGGGTACCCGGTGCGGACGGAATATCTTTGAGTTCTTCAGGAGTAAGACCGTAAATATCCTTATCCAGAGGCTGGCCGGGATCAATCTTGTTCTCGATGCCGTCAAGACCGGCCATCAGCATGGCGGCAAAGGCCAGGTAACCGTTGCAGGAAGGGTCGGGGGTGCGGTATTCGATGCGTTTGGCCTTGGGGTTGCTGGAGAACATCGGGATTCGAATTGAAGCCGAACGGTTACGGGCCGAATAAGCCATATTAACCGGCGCTTCGAAGCCCGGCACGAGACGCTTGTAGGAGTTCGTGGTCGGGTTGGTGAAGGCGCAGAGAGCCTTGGCGTGCTTGATGATACCGCCGATGTACCAGAGAGCCTGCTGGGAAAGCCCGCCGTATTTGTCACCGGCAAACAGGTTGACGCCGTCTTTCCAGATGGACTGGTGACAATGCATTCCGGAGCCGTTGTCGCCATAAAGCGGCTTGGGCATGAAGGTTACGGTCTTTCCGTTACGGTTGGCAACATTTTTTATGACATATTTGAACCACTGCAGATCGTCAGCCATATCCACCAGAGAATTGAAACGCATATCAATTTCTGCCTGGCCGCCGGTGGCAACTTCGTGATGCTGGCACTCAACCCGGATGCCGACTTTCTGAAGTTCCATGACCATCTCGTTACGCAGATCGTTCTGGGAATCGGTCGGGGAAACCGGGAAATAGCCTTCCTTGTGGCGCGGCTTGTAGCCCAGGTTGGGAAATTCTTCACGGCCGGTGTTCCAGGCGCCTTCAACGGAATCGACAGCATAGAAGGACTGGTTGGAGCTGGAGTCGTAACGTACATCGTCAAAGATGAAGAACTCGGCCTCAGGACCGAAAAAGGCGGTGTCGCCGATTCCGGTAGACTTGAGATATGATTCAGCTTTAAGAGCGATATTTCGCGGATCGCGGGTATAACCTTCCTTGGTGATCGGATCAAAGATGTTGCAGATCAACGACAGGGTCGGCACCGCAACAAAAGGATCAATCTTGGCTGTTTTAGGATCGGGGACAATGATCATGTCGGAAGCGTGGATCGGCTGCCAGCCGCGAATGGAAGAGCCGTCAAAGCCTTGGCCCTCTTCAAAGGTGTCCTCACTGAATTCACTCATCGGCACGGAAAAATGCTGCCAGATACCTACGAAGTCCATAAATTTGAAATCAACCATCAGTGCGCCGTTTTCTTTGGCAAATTCTACTACTTGTTTCGGGGTCATCAAGTTTCTCCTCTCGGGTGTAGTTTGTAGTATCAGTACTACTATTTATAAGTACTGCTATTTATAATGCGTCTTCACCGGTTTCACCGGTTCTGATCCTTACAACTGCTTCGACATTAGTAACAAAAATCTTTCCATCTCCAATCCGACCAGTTTTGGCGGATTTTTCAATTGCCTCGACTACCTGGGGAAGAATGGCATCCGAAACGATAATCTCCAGTTTGATTTTGGGAATGAAGTCAACAACGTACTCGGCGCCTCGGTAAAGTTCCGTGTGACCCTTCTGACGGCCGAATCCCTTGACTTCGCTGACGGTGATTCCCTGAACCCCGATTTCATTCAGGGCCTCTTTCACCTCATCCAGTTTGAATGGTTTGATGACTGCCTCGACTTTTTTCACACCGTTCTCCTCCCGTTATAAAAATGACAGGGCGATTATAAGGTTTATCAGGCAAAATGCAAGCGGTAAGCAGCAAATCTAAAGTAATTAAATGCAATTGGTTTGCCAACGGGTAACTGCAACAAAGTGCCGCAATTACTGTTAGTTATAAATCAACTGTTGAAACAATATCTGCTACGGCACGAGAAGTTGCTCATACAATGTGCAACAGATGGGCACGCTGCATAATTTTTGTGCTTTGGTGTCTGAAAATTGAACAAGTGCATCATGATGCGGGCTCTGATAGTGTGGCTTAAGAGGTTTTTAACAGTTGGCGGGATTGAACTATTGGCACAAATCCTGTATCTTTCGAAAGCATGTGCGCGATTACACAGCATAGATTAGTATACGAGGCCTTGGCATGCCCATCCATTTTTGTAAGTTTCTGACTGGAACGAAGCACTTATCTACCGTGATCGGCCTGACGTGCGGCCTGCTGATACCCGTCACCAGCCAGGCGGATATCTATCGTTTTGTGACAGTGGATGGCGTTGAAACCTTCACCGATGCACCCGTTAACAAGGATGCCAAGGTAGTCATCAGAGAGCACAGCAAGTCGCTAAATCGCCAGAAACACGCTAAAGCACAGAAAATCCACAATGTATCACTGAATGAGATCGTTGAAAAAACCGTCAATGCATCAATCCTGCCGCCGGATCAATCGCTTCCCGATTCCGTCGAACCGAAGCTGCCGCCTGTGGGGGGTGTCATCACCTCCGGCGTCGGTATGCGGGTCGATCCTATCGACGGGAGACTGCGCTACCACAACGGGATAGACATTGCAATCCCCGAAGGCACCCCTGTCACGCCGGTTGCTCCTGGCGTCGTGGTCTACAGCGGCGCGCGACCCGGTTACGGATATACGGTTCTTGTCGAGCACCCTAATGGCATGATCAGTCTCTACGGTCACAACAGCCGCCTTGAAGCAATCCAGGGGCAAGCGGTTGACCGGAATACCGTGATCGCGCTCTCCGGCAGTACCGGGCGTTCCACCGGACCACATCTGCACCTGGAAGTATGGCAGGCCGGTACTAACGTCACCCCGGCCTTCATGCCCGGCAGCACCATACAACTATCCAAAACCCGTCTAGCATCATCAAAAGTCAGGGCCAGCTTCCGCAAAGAGATCCTTGATGACGGCTCGGTCCTCTTTACCAACATCCCCTCTTCAGTCCACTGATGCACGATCAGATACGGAAATACCTCAACAAAATGATTGCCGATCGTTCCGCGGATCCGGGCAGGATCGCGTTCGCCGCCCAGGACGACATCATGATCAGCGCCGGGGAAGCCTCTCTGTCCGCCATCTCGGGCGATATCCTGGGTAGGCTCAACTGCCTGGCGCTCTGCGCTGCCCAGCCAGCCCTCCCCTTTGCAAATTTCCTGCTCTGCAGGGAAGCTGCCGACAAACATGAAATCATACCTCGCGACACCGAGACCAGAACGTTTCTGCACGACATTCCGATCCTGCGCAACACCGAGCTGGGTGCTGATCCGGCTCTGACCATCGCCGCTTTGCTCGGCAGCCGCAAAGGGATAGTCGTTGAGGGAATCGGAATCATCGCCAGTGGAGCATTGACCGTGGAGCAGGCCTACATAAACTGGTCATCGGTCTTTCACGCAACGTTTATCATGTACCTGGAGGACGTCCTCAAGATCGGATTTCTGATTCCCGGCGAGGAGGCGGCATTCGAGAGTTTTCGAACTGAATGGCTGCTGCCGCTGTCTGCCGATGGCCTGCTGTTCAGGCCTGGGCCGATTGAAGACAAAACCGACATATTCGACGAGATCACGCGCGTCGGACGCTACACCGTCCAGAGCGGTCTGGTCGATTCATTTTTTGGAAACATCTCTTACTCCAACGGTGAACTGATCTACATCTCCCAGACCGCCTCCAGCCTGGACGAACTGGCCGGCTGCATAGACCCGGTACCCTTTGAAAACACCTCGACCGTCGGCATAACCGCCTCCAGCGAACTGGTTGCCCATCGCGGCATTTACGAAAAGACCGGCTGCCGGGCCATCCTGCATGGACACCCCCGCTTTGTCGTCGTCATGAGCATGCTGTGTGATGAACAGGATGAGTGTAGTATCAAGGATTGTTGGAAGGATTGTAAAAAGGTGCGCTTGCTGGGGGGAACGCCGGTCGTGGCCGGCGAAATCGGCGCCGGCGGCATCGCCCGGAGCGTCCCGCCGGTAATTGGTGAACCTGGTTGTGCGATAGTTTACGGACACGGCGTGTTTGCCATCGGTCGTACCGATTTCCGTGAGGCCTTTCAAGCGCTGGTTGATGTTGAAAACTGGTGCCGGGCCGAGTACTTTAGAAGGTTTGATGAACGCCGGGATCAATAAAGTTGAGTTTTTTATTCAGATCTGACCCACACCGCCCATCTCGTCGCAGTTCCCTTTCGACACCTGCTATTTACCCCCCCAAGGGACCGGGAAAACATACATTATGAGGCAAGTTGGCCTTGGCCCCGCATTTTGCACACGCAACAGTCGGGGCATTGCTCAGGTGCTGAACCT
>JAJYBH010000212.1 GCA_021779135.1 Deltaproteobacteria bacterium | reverse complement strand
TGGCAAGACGCTCCTGCTCCGCCTTTCCTTTCTGAGCCACGGCGGGCAAGGAACCGGTCGGCAGGGTCTCTCCCTTGTCGTAGCGGGCGGTCAGCGTAAGGAGCTCATCATCCACCGTTCCCTTGAGCGGGTTGTCGGGGTACTCCTTCAAGAACTGAGACATATACTTGGCGGCATCCCGTTGATTGCCGTTTTTGAAATAGGCGCGAGAGAGCCAGAACAATACCATGTCACGCAACGGTGAATCAGGGTACTTTACCAGCACCTCGTTCATATTTGCGATGGTAGTGGGATAATCCTTCTGCTGAAAGGCGTTGAAACCGGAAATGAATATCTGGGAGTCTTCCGACTCCTTGCTGTAGGCGGGGGTGTTGAGAAAGGATGAAATTATAACCAGTACGACAAAAGACCTGATCAGGGCATTGCGGCATAATTTCAATAATATCACGGTGTGTAACCTCTTCTTGGCCGGCACATGAAAAAAGGCGCACGGAGGACGGAGAAATGTCTGGGTAAAATGCTTGTTAGATAGCATCTCTCCGCCCTCTTGTCAACGAAAGAAAAGGTTTTTAAGGGTGTTAGCCGGAGCTCGTGAGCCGACCAACTGCGGCACCCCGCTTCAGCGGATATGATCCTCCGGATAGGCCCCGATACTGTGGATCGAGAGGTCGGCTCCGGCAAACTCCTGCTCCTCCGTGAGACGTATGCCGACGGTCTTGCCAAGGACACCGTAGACGACAAATCCGCTGACCAGGGCAAATGCGATGGCCGACAGGCTGCCGGCCAGCTGGGAAACAAAGCTGACGCCCCCCATGCCCCCCAGGGCCTTCTGTCCGAATATGCCCGCGGCGATGCCGCCCCAGGAACCGATCACGCCGTGCAGCGGCCAGACGCCCAGCACGTCATCGATCTTCAGCGTCTCCTGCTCGTAATGGAACCCGAAGACAAAGATGAACGAGGCGATGCAGCCGACCGCAAAGGAGGCCAGGGGATGCATGATGTCGCTGCCGGCGCAGACCGCTATCAGGCCGGCCAGGGCGCCGTTGTGGACGAAGCCGGGGTCGTTCTTGCTCGCCACCAGGGCCGCCAGGACGCCCCCCACCATGGCCATCAGGGAATTGACCGCCACCAGACCGGAAATCTTCTCCAGGTTGCCGGCGCTCATCACGTTGAAACCGAACCAGCCCACGGCCAGAATCCAGGAACCGAGCGCCAGGAAGGGAATGCTGCTGATCGGGACGGGATGGGACTTGCCATGGACATAGCGCCCCATGCGCGGCCCGAGTACGAGAACCGCCGGCAGGGCGATCCAGCCGCCGATGGAGTGAACCACGACCGACCCGGCGTAATCGTGGAATTCGGCGCCGCCGATGGACTTGAAGACGTCCTGCAGCAGGGACATGTTCTGCCCCCAGATCAGTGATTCAAACAGCGGGTAGGAGATCCCGGCAAAGATCGCCCCGGCGATGACCTGTGGCCAGAACTTGGCCCGCTCGGCGATCCCGCCCGAGATGATGGCCGGGATGCAGGCGGCGAAGCAGAGCAGGAAGAAGAAATGCACCAGGTCGTAGCCCTGGTTCTTCCCGAGCAGTTCCCCGGCCGGTTTCAGAAATGAGATGCCATAGGCGATCGGAAAGCCGATCAGAAAATAGACGACTGTCGAAACGGACCAGTCGGTGAGGATCTTGACAAAGGCGTTAACCTGGTTTTTCTTGCGAACCGTGCCCACCTCGAGAAAGGCGAATCCGGCATGCATGGCAAAGACCAGTACTGCTCCCAGCATCAGAAAAAGCACATCCCCACTACTCTTCAGGCCAGTCACCGTTGACATGGTCTCCATACTCACTACCCCCGTTGGTATTGATTAAATTCTGCCCGTTTTTGGACAACCGTTGCCTGCAAGCAAGAATTCTGCCAATAAAATAGGCAGCCAACCCCTTGAAATTGCGTAACCCGGCATCACCCGGCTGCCCATTAAATAGTCATGCTGTACATATAATGAGCATTCGGCTGAAAAATGATGGGTTTTCATTCCACGCACAAACAGTTACTATAGGTGTCCATGAGCCTGGAGGATAAAATATCGCAACTGCCCGCTTCACCCGGCGTGTACCTCATGCGCGATGCCGCCGGCGTGATCATCTATGTCGGCAAGGCCCGCAACCTGCGCCAGCGGGTGCGCACCTACTTCAAGGCCACGGCCGACTCACGCTATCAGATCCGGTTTCTGGTGGCCAGGATCGCCGACATCGAAGTCATGCTGACCGACACGGAAAAAGAGGCCCTGCTGCTGGAAAACACCCTCATCAAACAGTACCGCCCCCGCTACAATCTGGATCTGAAAGACGACAAGACCTATTTTTCCCTGCGCATCGACCTGAAAGAACAGTTCCCCCGTTTCAGCATCGTACGCAAGATTCCCCGCGACGGCGCCCGCTACTTTGGTCCCTACGCATCGGCCTCCGCCGCCCGCGAGGTCCTGCGCCAGATCACCCGCATGTTCCCGCTGCGCCACTACCCGCTCAAAAGCTGCCTGGCGCGCAAGCGCCCCTGCCTGTATCACCAGATCGGGCAGTGCAGCGCCCCCTGCCACAACCTGATATCGGCCGCCGACTATACCGAGCTGGTCACGGGGGCCATGCTGTTTCTGGAGGGAAAGGGGCGCGAACTTGTGGCCCAGTTCAAGCGCCACATGCTGGAGGCCTCACAGAAGGAGCGCTTCGAGGAGGCCGCCCGCTGGCGGAACCTGCTGCGCTCCATCGAGGTCACGGTAGAGAAGCAGAAGATGGTCCTGCGGGGCGGCGACAGCGATGTACTCGGCTACTACCGGGATGCCGACCGGCTGGAGGTGGCGCTGCTCTTCATCCGTGCCGGCGTCCTCACCGGCAGCCGCCTGTTCAGCCTGACCTGGGGGATGGCCGATGCCGAGGGGATCTCCGCCTTTCTGTCGCAATACTACAGCGAGGGGACCTACATCCCGGAAGAGATCCTTCTGCCGCTGAAGATCGACGATGCGGCGACCCTGGCCGAGATACTCGCGGACAGCAAGGGGCGCAAGGTGGCCATACTCAACCCGGAGCGGGGACTCAAGCGCGAGCTGGTCGATCTGGCCGGAAAGAACGCCGCCGCCGCACTGCGGGAACGGGATGAGAAACAGGCCTCCATCGAGACGCTGCTCTCTGAGCTGCAGACGCGGCTGCATCTCTCACGCCTGCCGCGGCGGATCGAATG
>JAJYBH010000005.1 GCA_021779135.1 Deltaproteobacteria bacterium | reverse complement strand
AGGGATCGAACCTGTGACATCCAGCTTGTAAGGCTGGCGCTCTCCCAGCTGAGCTATTCGCCCTGAACTATTATGGCGGGGTTGACGGGGCTCGAACCCGCGACTTCCAGCGTGACAGGCTGGCACTCTAACCGACTGAGCTACAACCCCGCAAACACAGGCTTTATGCCTGTGAAAATATTATTTGCTGTTAACGGCTTCTTTCAGGGTCTTGCCGGGCTTGAATTTAGGCACGGTTGCAGCAGGAATATTGATCTTCTTGCCGGTCTGGGGGTTTTGACCTTTGCGGGCAGCCCTTTTGGCGGTAGAGAAGGTTCCGAAGCCGACCAGGCTCAACTTGTCGCCCTTCTTGAGGCCTTCAGTTACGGTAGCAATGAATGCGGCAACGGCTTTCTCGGCTTCAACCTTTTTCAGACCGGCCTTCGCTGCTACAGCGCTAATCAGTTCTGCTTTTGTCATGTTACACCTCCTGAATTTTTGAGTGTTAATCAAAGCGACTCAGTGTTTAACAGATTCATTCGATGACTGTCAAGAAAAAAATACTCGCAAACGTACAGTTTACGGGCCATGAGAGGCATTCTGACCCCATATTGAATGATCCCCTTGCGGGACATGCCAAGGATCAGTAATTGTAACCTGTTTATATTGTACAGGTTGTTGCTGCTGCGTCAGGCCGCGTCGTTGACCTGCTGCTCGTAGACCACAATGGGCTTTTCCTTGTGATAGATGACGTCTTCACTGATGACAACCTCACGAACGCTGGGCTGGGAGGGGACATCATACATGATATCCAGCATGGAATTCTCAAGGATGGAGCGCAAGCCGCGAGCGCCGGTGTTGCGCTTGAGCGCTTCCTTGGCGATGGCCACCAGCGAACCGTCGGTAAAGCGAAGACGGACGCCTTCCAGATCGAACAGTTTCTGATACTGTTTGACCAGGGCATTCTTGGGCTCCTTGAGAATCTGAACCATGGCGTCTTCATCCAGCTCCGTCAGGGTTGCCAGCATGGGCAGCCGGCCAATGAACTCCGGTATGTAGCCGTATTTGAGCAGGTCATCGGGTGTGACATTAAGGAGCAGCTCACCCACTTTTTTCTCGACCCGCTTCTTCACATCGGCGCCGAATCCCAGGCTCTTCATGCCGATGCGCTGCTGGATGACACTCTCCAGTCCGGCAAAAGCGCCTCCACAGATGAAGAGGATATTGGTGGTATCGACCTTCATGAATTCCTGTTGGGGGTGTTTGCGCCCGCCTTTGGGCGGGATGCTGGCAACCGTGCCTTCGATGATCTTGAGCAGGGCCTGTTGAACACCCTCGCCGGATACATCGCGGGTCAGCGAAGGTGACTCGCTCTTGCGGGCGATCTTGTCGATCTCGTCAATGTAGACAATGCCCTTCTGGGCCCGCTCCACATCATAATCGGCAGCCTGCAGCAGGCTCAGGATGATGTTCTCGACATCTTCACCCACATAGCCGGCCTCGGTCAGATTGGTGGCGTCGGCCATGGCAAAGGGGACCTTGAGGATGCGGGCCAGTGTCTGGGCCAGGAGTGTCTTGCCCGAGCCGGTCGGGCCGAGCAGCAGGATGTTGCTTTTCTGCATCTCGACGTCACCAGGCTTCTGGCCGGATTCGATGCGTTTGTAATGGTTGTAGACGGCTACCGAGAGGACCTTTTTGGCCTTGTCCTGACCGATGACGTATTCATCGAGGATGTCCTTGATCTCCCTGGGTTTGGGCAGTTTCTTCAAGTCCGGACCCAGAGTTTCCTCGATCTTCATCTCTTCCGCAATGATGTCGTTGCAGAGTTCGATGCATTCGTCACAGATGTACACCGCCGGTCCGGCGATAAGCTTCTTGACCTCTTCCTGGCTTTTGCCGCAGAAGGAACAGGTCAGGTTTTCCTGTTTCGTATCCCGACGACTCATGCTGCACCTCCGCTGACCGTTTTTCTGGTTACGATGGCATCAATCAGTCCGTATTCTTTTGCTTCCGCGGCGGACATGAAATAGTCACGCTCGGTATCGTTTTCTACCTTCTCGACCTTTTGGCCGGTCATTTCAGCCAGCAGGGCATTGAGTTCATCCTTCATGCGCAGGATTTCCCTGGCGTGGATATTGATGTCCGTTGCCTGTCCCTGGAATCCGCCCAGAGGCTGGTGGATCATGATCCGTGAATGGTTGAGGCTGAAGCGCTTGCCCGGTTCTCCGGCGGCCAGAAGAAAGGCGCCCATCGAGGCTGCCTGGCCGACACAGATCGTTGATACCGGGGCCTTGATGTAGCGCATGGTGTCGAAGATTGCCATCCCGGCCGTGACCACTCCGCCGGGTGAGTTGATGTAGAGGTGGATGTCCTTATCAGCGTCCTCGGCTTCCAGAAAGAGAAGCTGGGCGATGATCAGGTTGGCAACGTGGTCATCGACGCCGCCGCCCAGAAAAATGATGCGCTCTTTGAGCAGGCGCGAATAGATGTCATATGATCGTTCACCGCGTCCGGTCTGCTCTACTACTATCGGGATATACATGATGCCCTCTCTGGTGTGCAGCGTTACGGTAAAAGCGATGCTGCCTACCGAGTCTTGATTGCCGCGGCCTCAACCTCGCTGACCACGGCGTTGTCCAACAGAAAGCGGATGGCCTTGTCCTCTTTGATCTCGGAGATCAATGAGTTCCGGGCACCTTTGTTGGATGCGTAATACTCCTTTATACGTACCAGCATATCAGGATTGCCGCCGGAAATCTGCTCAAAACGTTCGGTAAGGTCGTCGTCACTTACCGTGATGTTTTCTTTTTCCACCAGAGCCATCAGCAGTAGTCCGCCCTTGACCTTGTCCTCGGCTGAATCACGGAAGCGCTGGCGGAAGCCCTCCTCGTCGAGCCCCATCATATCCAGTGACATGCGCTGACTCTTCAGGCGATTCTGGAGGTTCTCCAACATGTGGTCCAGTTGACGTTTCACCATGGACTGGGGGACATCCAGCGGGTTCTTGCTGATCAGGGTCTGGATAACGCGCTCTTTCAGTTCATTCTCGATGCGCTCGTTTTCCTGTTTTTCCAGGTACTCACCCATCTGGGCGCGCAGCTGATCCATGGTCTCGTAATCACCAAACTGCTGGGCAAATTCATCGTCAAGTTCGGGGAGTTCCTTGCGCTTGATCTCTTTGAGGGTTACCTGGAAAAGACCCGGCTTGCCGGCGGCATCCTTGTTGCGATACTCCTCCGGCAGGGTGATGCTGATCTCTTTCCGGTCGCCGCGCTTCATGCCGACCAGCTGCTCCTCGAAACCGGGCAGCATCCTGTTTGCCCCTACCTCAAGTTCGGCGTCCTCGGCGTTGCTGTCCTCTCCCGGAAATCCCTCGACGCTGAATGTATAGTCAAGGGACACGGTATGGCCATTTTCCACGACAGCGTCCTCAGCCAGCGGAACGAGCTGAGCCATATTTTCCTGCATGCGCTTGATCTCGCCCTCGATGTTGTCGAGGTTAAGGACATACTTTTCCTTGCTGACCTCAAAACCGGTGTACTCGTTCAGCAGGATCTCCGGCATGATTTCTACCAGGGCGCTGTATTTGAACGAAGAGCCCTGCTCAAGGATATCGCTTTCTATGGTAGGCGAATCGACCGGTTCGATTTTATGTTCATCCAGGGCCTTAAAGAGAGTCTGCTCATAAAAGCGCCGCATGACCTCGTCACGCATGGCATCGCTGTAGGTGCGCCTGATCAACTGCATGGGCGCCTTGCCGGGACGAAAACCCTGCAGCTTGGCTTTCTTCTGGATTCCCGTGTAGGCTTTTTCGATCTCGGCATCGACACGTTCAGCCGGAATTTCGATGGATACTTTCTTTGTGACAGGGTTGATGGTTTCGACGGTAACCTGCATGGAATATGACCTTTCCTGATGAAATGATGTGAATCGCTGGTTTGTTTGGGGGGGCTCTATGGTGCGAGAGAGGAGACTTGAACTCCTATACCTTACGGTGCCAGATCCTAAGTCTGGTGCGTCTGCCAATTCCGCCACTCTCGCCGGCATAGATGCTGATTCAATTGCCCCTGTACCTGATCAGGTGCAAATTGAATAAACAAAAATATGTGAAAAATCGCATGGGGTCAAGAAATTATTTGCCGTGAGGCTGTATACTAGCCACCGGCAAGCTTTACCCGGAAGCCGCGCTTCTGTAATTCGAGGAGCAGGGTCTCGCGGTGGTCGCCCTGGATTTCGATGATGCCGTCCTTGATCGTGCCGCCGCACCCGCAGCGTTTCTTCAGCGCACCGGCCAGTTCCTTGAGGGGCGGGCCGCTGAGGGGAATGCCGCTGATTACGATAACTGTCCCGCCACCGCGCCCCTTGGTTTCACGGCGCAGACGCACCGTACCGTCAACCGGCGCCGCGTGGGCAGGCTGCTGTTTGGCCTTGTTGCCGGATGGTGCCGCGGGTTGCTTTACCATGCCGGTTTCAGAGGAATATACCAGGGTGGATGATGTGTCCCGGGGCATGTATCATTTCCCCCAGTCACGGGAATAGCGGAAGTCCCGGTCGATCGTCCGGTTCGATACCTTGGCGATCACCGGCAGGCGGCGCTTGAAGTGCGAATTCTGGATCTTGCGATAGATCTTGTCGATGAACTCGGCTTCGAAGCCCGCGACAAGAAGCTCTTCACGGCTCATGCGCAGGTCCACCATCTGGTACAGCAGTTCATCCACCTGGCGGTAGGAGAAGCCCAGCTCCTCTTCGTCGGTCTGCCCGGCCCACAGGTCTGCGGAGGGCTGCTTCCTGACTACCTCACCGGGTACACCCATTGCCTCGGATAATTGCCAGACATGGCTCTTGTACAGGTCGCCTATCGGATTCAGGGCCGATGCCATGTCGCCGTAGAGGGTCCCGTACCCCAGCAGCAGTTCGGTCTTGTTGCTGGTGCCCAGCACCAGTGCCGACAGGAGCGCGGAGTGGTCGAAGAGGATCGTCATGCGCTCGCGGGCCATCTTGTTGCCGCGCCGCATGTTGTCGGCCTCGGGAAACATCTCGAAGTAGGCATCCACCATCGGTGTGATCGGCACGACCGAGAAGTTGACCCCGCAGGCCTGCGCCACCAGCCGGGCGTGGGCCTCGCTCTCCGGGTTGCTGGACTTGTAGGGCATGCAGATGGCATGGACGTTTTCAGGGCCGAGCGCTTCGGCGGCGATGAACGCAACCAGGGCCGAGTCGATGCCCCCCGACAGCCCCAGGACCGCTTTGTTGAGGCCGATTTTTCGCACCTCGTCCCGGACGAAGCCGACCAGTATCTGCCGCAATAATCCTGCGTTTGCTTGCAATCCCGCCATTACAGACCCCTTTCCCGCTCGATGCGCCGTAATTCCTGCATGGTGACGAACAGGTTTTCGTCACGCAGCATGGGGGAGAAGATCCGTTCGCGCCGCAGGGCGCCTTCGTCAAGGGTGACGGCGACCATATCCTCTTCCAGAAGCCTGCCTCTAGCCAGCGAAACCCCCGACGGGGCAACGTATTCCGAGCCGCCCCAGAAGTTGACGCCGTCTTCGAAACCGACCCGGTTGCAGTACAGCACCCGGCAGTTAAGGAACATGGCGGTGGTGGAGGTCAGTTGCTGCCAGGCGCCGGCCGAGCCGAGCGTCTCCCCTTCCGTTCCCCGTCCGGGACTGCTGGAAAGGCAGATCAGGGTGGAGGCGCCGTCCATGGCCAGGATGTAGGAGGCGGACAGATGCCACATGTCCTCGCAGACCAGCATGCCCACACGGCCGAAGCGGGTGTCGAAGGCCCGGAAACGTTCTCCGCGGGCGAGGTAGCGCTGTTCATCAAACAGGCCGTAGGTGGGGAGGTAGACCTTGCGGTGCAGGTGGCGGATGGCACCATCTTCCAGGTAGAGCGACGAGTTGTAGAAACGGTAGTCGTCGGTGACCTCCACGAGGCCTATGACGATCGATATCTGCCGGGAAAGCTCCACCAGCCTCAGGACCTCCGGCGAATCGAGCCGCCGTGCAACCTCCGGCACCAGATCCTTGAGGAAGTAGCCGGTCAGGGCCAGTTCGGGGAAGACGATCAGGTCGGCCTTGTCGGCAACCGCCTGGGAAATGCGCTCCTCGATGAGCGCCAGGTTGTCAGCCACGCAGCCAAGCTTCGGTTTTATCTGGGCCAGAACAGCCGTGAAATCACACATGGAAGGTTCCTTTATTCCTGATATGGCGGGTTGGTCCCGGAGACTAGTAGGCCAGCTCAAAGGCATTTTGTATATGTTCTATGCCGTGGGCCGCCCCAGTATGCATCAGAATTGCGATCACGTCAAAGCGTGCATTGCTGTCATGCAGACGGTTCTTTGAAAGCCAGGTCAGGGCCGCCTTGGAGATCTGGCGCTGCTTGAAGGGGGTGACCGCCAGTTGCGGCACGCCATAGGTCAGCCCGCGACGGGCCTTGACCTCAATAAAGACCAGGCCACTGTCTGCGGGGTCCCGGGCGATGATGTCGACTTCCCCTCCCTTGCAGCGGAAGTTGCGTTCCAGGATGCGATAACCGCGGCCGGTCAGGTAGTTGGTGGCGATCTCCTCGCCCAGGTTGCCGAGACTCCGGTTGTCGGAGGGTAGAGGGTCAATCCCGGGCACCCCGGCATCCCTGCCGAACCACTTCATGGCTGCCTGTCCAGGAAACCGGCGTCATCAAAACAACCTTCCGCGTTCAGTCCGCGGATGCGGTAGTACTTGTCCAGTTCCTCCTCGAAGCGCCCGCGGTCGATGGGGTGGATGTCCATGCCATCGCCGCTTGACCCCGCTTCGCTGAAGAAGCGTTCGGGAAGGGAATCATCCTTGCGGGAGAAACCGTTGGCGCAATTGTAAAAGCGCTCGGTCAGCAGGATGCGCCGGCCGATCTCCTTCAGGCGCTGCGGGGAATAGGCGATGCCGGTGGCAGCGGACAGAAGTTCGGCGTATTCCTCCAGGCTGGCCCCGAAGAAGGAGAACTTGCAGGCCACCAGAGAATCCACGGCGGCATTCGTATCCTCGGCGATGGTAATGATGCGGGCCTTGCCCGAGAAGGAAAAGCGGTCGGTCGGCACCGGCTTGCGCAGGATTTCGTGGGAGATGGGATAGGCCCGCAGGTGGCTGCCCCCGCCGGGGCTGGTACAGTAGGCCAGGGCCATGCCGTAGGCCCCACGCGGGTCGTAGGCCGGCAGCTCCAGGGACTTGACGCTCATGGACAGCTCCGGTCGGCCCATCTGCTCCGCCAGTCGGCGTGAACCGAGGGACAACATCTCGCCGGCTCCCCTGCGCAGCGCCATATCCTCCAGCAGGGCGGGGATCTCTTCGGCGGTCGGGAAGCAGCCCCTGATCTCGCCCCAGGCCGAGAGGGTTGCCGCAGCGGTGATGGTGTCCAGCCCCAGGTCGTTGCAACGATTGTTGGCGGCGACTATGGCCTGCAGGCTGTCGCAATTGTTGAGAGCGCCGAAGTGGGAGACAGTCTCGTATTCCGGCAGGTGCCGTCCATCCCGGTCCGATTTCTTGCACTGGATCGGGCAGCCGTAGCAGCCGTCTTTTTTGGCCCCGCAGGCCGCCTTGATTGCCGGGCCGGAGTAGTTGGCGGAGGCGGCAAAAAAGGTCCTGCGGAAATTCTCGGTGGGGGCCATGCGGCGCTGGGCCATCAGGTCGACCAGTACCGGTGTGCCGAACTCGGCGATCCCCAGGGGTCCGAAGACCACCGGCGAGGCGTTGAAGAGCCGCATCACGTCCTGGCGGGCCTTGTCGAAGAGGGCCGGATCGGCAATCTCTGTTTTCCGGTCACCCTGTACCGTGACAGCCTTGAGACCCTTGGCGCCCATGACGGCGCCCAGGCCACCGCGGCCGACGGCGTTGCCTTCTCCGGTCATGATGTTGGCGAAGAGGACGCGGTTCTCGCCGGCCGGACCGATGGCGGCCACACTCCGGTTCCCCTTCAGTGCCGCGATGGTGGCGGGGATGTCACTGCCCCAGAGATGCCCGGCCGGCAGAATCTCGGCCCGCTCCGGCCCGATCGCCAGGGTCACGGGTGCGGCGCTCTGGCCGGTGATGAAGAGAGCATCCAGTCCGGCCGCCTTGAGCCGCCAGGCAAAGCGGCCACCGGCCGAGCAGTCGTAGATCGTGCCGGTCAGGGGGGAACGGGATACAACGGTCAGGCGGGCAGCGGTCGGAGCCGGGGTGCCGCACAGCGGGCCGACGGCAAAGATCAACGGCATGTCCGGGTCGAACGGCTCGAGCCGGAAGTAGTCACGCATCAGGCGCACACCCAGCCCGCGCCCCCCCAGGTACTCCTCCAGCAGCGGGAGGGGGATGGCCTCGTATCGTGATGAGCCGTTTGTCAGGTCAACCCTGAGTATCCTGCCGGTCCAGCCGTGCATGATGATCCTAACCCGATGACCGTAGTAAACTGATAATGTCGCTGCACGAGTCTGCCAGGAATCCGGCCTCGTTCAGTTCGGCCCCTTCTCCGTATCCCCAGCGGCAGCCTATGGTGGCGATCCCGGCCCGGTTGCCGGCCTGGATGTCGTTGATACTGTCTCCCACCATAACCGCCTCGGCGCGGCTGCAATTGAAGGCGTTGATGACCTTCAAAAGGGGCAGGGGGGACGGCTTCATCTCGGGAAAGGTGTCACCGCCGGCAATCATCCCGAAAAAATGGTCGATCCCCAATTGCTTCAGGATCAGCCGGCTCAAGGCCTCCTGCTTGTTCGATATGACCGCCATGCGCATGCCGGCCTCCGCCAGTTCCTGCAGCAATTCACCGGCGCCGGGATACAGCCTGCTTTTGTCGGCGATATGCAGTGCGTTGAATTCTGTGAACAGCGCCAGACCCTGGTTGATTTCGTCGGGAGAGTCGCCGGCAAGTGCACGCTGGACGAGATTGCGGGCGCCCTTGCCCACCAATTTCCTGACCTGGGCAGATGCAAGCCGCTGACGCCCAAAAGCGGCCAGCATGTGGTTGACGGCATCAGTCAGGTCATCCAGGGAATCCACCAGAGTACCATCCAGGTCGAACAGGACCGCGGCGATGTTCACGCAGCCACGTCCCTGGCCGGTTTATCGGCTGCTGGCAGGACAATGACCGGTGGGGTGGCCTGTCGATAGAGCAAGAATGTTTTGCCGAGAATCTGGGCTACTTCAGCGTTGCAGGCGTCCGCGAGCATGCTGGACGCGTCATGCTTGTCCAGCATGCAACTCTCCAGCAGCTTGACCTTGATCAATTCATGGTGGTCAAGGGCAGCGTTGGTCTCGGTGATCAGGGCTTCCTCGATCTCTTTTTTGCCGATCTGGATCAATGGCTTGAGCTTATGCCCGAGGGCACGCAGGTGGCGTTTCTGTTTTCCGGTCAGCATGATAAAAGGTTACTCCTTGCATTCAATCAGGGTGTGCGCTCTGTGCAACGATTGCCGTTATATAGCACATCGGATCCGTGGCGGTAAACCACAATTGCTGGCCGGAACAATTGCCCCGAGTCCCAATCGACGAGTTTCCGGCGGGTCACCGGGAAATGAAAAAGGATGTACATTTTTTCATTTCCGTGATATTAAATCTCAATTTAAGCGGTCGAACAGCCAAGGTGTCGTTATTTTACGGCGACCAGGAGCATATAGCATGAACCCGAGTAAGTACCCGATTTCTCCGGCATTGACCTCGTTCAATACCGATACTGCCGAGCCGGTCAGAGAATTCTCAAATAAATCCGCCACCAAGGTGCATCACCTGCCCCCATCCATCTGGAAAAAGATGGTCGGCGATGCCAAGAGCCCGCTTGACAAGGCTATTGAGCGGACCCGCGACTTTTTCTTCCGCGAACAACTGCCCGATGGCTACTGGTGGGCCGAGCTGGAGTCCAATGCAACAATCACCGCCGAGTACATCATGCTCTTTCATTTTCTGGGCATGGTTGACAAGGTGCGTGAACGCAAGATGGCCAGGTATCTCATCGCCAAGCAGACCGCTGAAGGCTTCTGGACCATCTGGCATGGCGGCCCGGGAGATCTTTCCACAACGATCGAGGCGTACTTTGCTCTGAAACTCGCCGGTTACCCGGCTGACCACGAGGCCATGCGCAAGGCCAGGGAGTTTATCCTGGCAAACGGCGGCATCCTCAAGAGCAGGGTCTTTACCAAGACCTTTCTGGCACTGTTCGGGGAGTTTTCCTGGTTGGGCGTCCCTTCCATGCCGATCGAGCTGACGTTGCTTCCCAACTGGGCATATTTCAATATGTACGAATTCTCCAGCTGGGCCCGGGCAACCATCATCCCGCTGTCAGTGGTCATGGCCGAGCGGCCGGTGCGCAAGCTACCGCCCTGGGCCCGCGTCCAGGAACTCTATGTCCGCCCGCCACGGCCGACCGATTACACCTTCACCAAGGAAGACGGCATCCTCACCTGGAAGAATTTCTTTATCGGTGTTGATCACCTGCTCAAGGTCTACGAATCGAGTCCGATTCGCCCCTTCATGAAGAAGGCCACCGCTACGGCGGAGCAGTGGATACTGGATCATCAGGAGCCGACCGGCGATTGGGGCGGTATCCAGCCGGCCATGCTCAACGCGATTCTGGCGCTGCACTGCCTCGGATACGCCAACGACCACCCGGCGGTGGTCAAGGGACTTGAGGCCTTGGCCAACTTCTGCATCGAGGACGATGAAAGCCTGGTGCTGCAATCCTGCGTCTCTCCGGTCTGGGATACGGCGCTGGCCCTGGTGGCCATGCAGGAGGCCGGTGTCCCCACCGATCATCCGGCCCTGGTGAAGGCTGCCCAGTGGCTGCTGGGTCTCGAGGTACGCCGCAAGGGGGATTGGCAGATAAAATCCCCGGATCTCCAGCCGGGTGGCTGGGCCTTCGAATTCCTCAACGACTGGTATCCGGATGTGGATGACTCCGGATTTGTCATCATGGCCATCAAGGATATCAAGACCCGCGACAAGAAAAACAAGGACCAGGCTATCAAGCGGGGGATCGCCTGGTGCCTTGGCATGCAGAGTGAAAATGGCGGCTGGGGCGCCTTTGACAAGGACAACACCAAGCATCTGCTCAACAAGATTCCCTTTGCCGACCTGGAGGCGCTGATAGATCCGCCTACGGCCGACTTGACCGGCCGCATGCTGGAGCTGATGGGTAACTTCGACTACCCTGCCAGCTTTCCAGCCGCGGCACGCGCCCTGGAGTTCATCAAGAAGGAGCAGGAACCCGAAGGCCCGTGGTGGGGGCGTTGGGGAGTCAATTACATCTATGGCACCTGGTCGGTAATGTGTGGACTTGAGGCGATCGGCGAGGATATGAGCCAGCCCTACATCAGAAAGGCTGTCAACTGGCTGAAATCCAAACAGAACATGGATGGCGGCTGGGGCGAGGTCTGCGAGTCCTACTACGACCGTTCCCTGATGGGCAGCGGTCCGAGCACCGCCTCGCAAACGGGTTGGGCGCTGCTGTCACTTTTTGCGGCCGGGGAAGTGCAATCCAAGGCTGCCTCACGCGGGATCGAGTATCTGCTGGCCAACCAGAATCAGGACGGGACTTGGGATGAGGATGCTTTCACCGGCACCGGATTCCCCAAGTTCTTCATGATTAAGTACCATATCTATCGCAACTGTTTTCCGCTGACGGCACTGGGCAGATTCCGCCGCCTGACGGCCGAGGTCGCTGAGCAGATGTAGTCTGCGCCGGACAGGTGCCAAATGATGTGCCAAGGGAAGCCCCGTATTGCGGTCCGGGGCTTTCCACTTTTTTAGTTAGAGTAATCAGAGTGCGGATGAATAGTATATGAAGACCTTTATCACCGGTGCAACCGGTTTCATAGGTGCGAGCATCGCCAGGGAGCTGCTCAAGGATGGCCGCGAGGTGCGGGCCCTGGTACGAAAGGGTTCGGATACCTCCAATCTGGCCGGATTGGATGTGGAGTTCTGGCAGGGCGACCTGCGTGACCATGCCGGGCTGAAGCAGGGGTTGAAGGGGTGCGATGCGCTCTATCATGCGGCCGCGGACTACCGGCTCTGGACCCGCGATCCGGCCGAGATGTACCGCATCAACGTGGACGGTACGGCCGCCATCCTGGAGGCGGCCCTGGACAACGCCGTTTCACGGGTTGTCTACACCAGCAGTGTCGGTACACTGGGCAACCCCGGTGATGGTACCCCGGGGAGCGAGGCTACGCCGGTGTGTCTTGGCGACATGGTGGGGCACTACAAGAAAAGCAAATTCCTGGCGGAGCGGGCCGCGGAGAAATTTATCGAGCGTGGTCTTCCGCTGGTGATAGTCAATCCGTCCACCCCGGTCGGACCTCGCGACATCAGGCCGACCCCCACCGGAAAAATCATAGTCGATTTTCTTAACCGGCGGATGCCGGCCTATCTGGATACCGGTCTGAACATCATTGATGTCGAGGATTGCGCCCGGGGGCATGTTCTGGCGGAACAGAAGGGGGCCATCGGCCAGAAATACATCCTGGGGAACGCCAATCTGACTTTGCGGGAAATCTTTGCGATACTGGCGGATATCACCGGGCAGCCGGCCCCCAAGGTGCGTCTGCCCTTCACACCGATCCTGCTGGCGGCCTATCTCAACGAGGGACTCTCGCGGATCACCGGCCGGGAGCCTCTAATCCCGCTGGCAGGGGTGCAGATGGCGGCCAAGTTCATGTATTTCGACTCCTCCAGGGCAGTGCGGGATCTGGGACTGCCCCAGACCCCGGTACGCGAGGCCCTGCAGCGGGCGGTCGATTGGTTTCGTCAGAACGGCTATGTAAGCAAGCTGTGAATTATTCCTGCTTTTGACGAGTTGCGGAAAATTTTCTGGCTAACGCACCATCCCGATTACGGGGGTGGACAATGAACCGAGGTTTTTATGTTGCTTGAATCAATCAATAATCCGAAAGATCTGAAAAAACTGTTACCGGAGCAGCTGCCGGTGCTTGCGGAAGAGGTACGCCAGTTTCTGCTGAAAACAGTATCCCGCACTGGTGGTCACCTGGGTTCAAACCTGGGGACGGTCGAGCTGAGCATCGCCCTGCATTACTGCTTTGATTCGCCCAGCGACAAGATCATCTGGGACGTGGGGCATCAGGCCTACACCCACAAGATCCTGACCGGTCGGCGTGACGCGTTTCATACCCAGCGTCAGTACAAGGGGCTGTCAGGATTCCCGAAGCGTTCGGAGTCGGAGCATGACGCCTTCGGGGTCGGCCACGCCTCCACCTCCATCTCGGCTGCCCTCGGCATGGCGGCTGCCGCAGATCTGGCCGGTACCAGAAACCACTCCATTGCGGTGATCGGTGACGGTTCCCTGACCGGGGGGATGGCGTTCGAGGCCCTCAATCAGGCCGGCCACCTCAAGAAGAACCTGATAGTCATCCTCAATGATAACGAGATGTCCATCTCGAAAAACGTGGGCGCCTTCTCGGCCTTTATCTCCCGCAAGATGACCGGCCGCTACTTCCGTGACTTGAAAAAGGAGATGCAGGGGCTCATCAAAAATATCCCGGCCATCGGCACCGATATCCTGCACTTTGCCCGGCGTGCCGAAAATTCGCTGAAGGGGTTTCTGACACCCGGGGCCCTGTTCGAGGCGTTGGGTTTTGATTACCTGGGGCCGCTGGATGGCCACGACCTGACGCAGTTGGTGGAGGTGTTCAACAACATCAATCAGTTGGACGGCCCGCTGCTGGTGCATATCCTGACCACCAAGGGCAAAGGCTACCAGCCGGCCGAAGACAAGCCCGCCAAGTATCACGGTGTGGGCGCTTTTGATATCGCCACGGGAGAATGCGCCCCCAAGGCCGCCGTCAAATCGTATACGGATGTCTTTGGCGAGACCCTGATTGCATTGGCCGAGCAGGATCCCAAGATCGTTGCCATAACCGCCGCCATGCCGGATGGCACGGGACTCAACCCGTTTGCGGAACGTTTCCCGCAGCGCTTTTTCGACGTCGGCATCGCGGAACAGCATGGCATGACCTTTGCCGCCGGCATGGCCGCCGATGGCTACCGTCCGGTGGCCGCCATCTATTCCTCCTTTGTCCAGCGGGCCTACGACCAGGTCTTTCACGACATCTGCCTGCAGAAACTGCCGGTTACCATCGCCATGGACCGTGCCGGCCTGGTGGGGGACGACGGCCCGACCCACCACGGGGTTTTTGATATTTCGTATCTGCGCCACCTGCCGGGGTTGACCATGATGGCCCCCAAAGACGAAAATGAACTGCGCCACATGCTCAAGACGGCAATCTACTCCGGTGCTCCCATGGCCCTGCGTTACCCGCGCGGTGCCGGATACGGGGTCGAGTTGGATGCGGAGATTAACGAACTGGAGATTGGCCGGGGTGAACTGCTGCAGGATGGCGGCGATCTGTGCATCATCGCTATCGGTTCCACGGTGTATCCGGCCATGGCGGCGGCCCGGATGCTCGGCGAGAAGGGCTTCAGCGTCGGGGTGGTCAATGCCCGTTTCGTAAAGCCGCTGGATGCCGAGCTGATCACTTCTGTCGCCAAAAACACCGGCCGGATCATCACCGTCGAGGAAAACGCGCTGCAGGGCGGATTCGGCAGTGCCGTGCTGGAATTGCTCTATGACAGCGGCCTGCAGGGTGTGAAGGTCAAGCGCCTCGGCATACCGGACCGCTACATCGAGCAGGGCAGCCAAGCGCAACTGCGCAAGGATGTGGGCATCGATGCCGATGGTATTGCTGCCGCAGCGGAAGAGTTTCTGAATATGTAAGGCGACCCCCACGGGGACGCGCCGGATGAACAGGGTTGATGCCCACGTGTAGTTTCAAGAATTAGTGGCATTATCCGGTATATCCGGTGTACCCTTGTAAACTATACATCAGCTGTTTTCGTAATCATGTGAAAGGAAGTAATCAATGCGTTTCCCGTTTCGTCTCAACTATGATCTGACCAAGTACATCATCGGCAACAAGCTCAAAAAAGTCGAAAAATACCCTCTGGTGCTGATGCTGGAACCGACGCACCTCTGCAACCTGGCCTGCTCCGGCTGCGGGCGCATCCGCGAATATGCCGACACCATGCAGGAGATGATG
Organism: Deltaproteobacteria bacterium; assembly: GCA_021779135.1. Lineage (GTDB taxonomy): Bacteria > Desulfobacterota > Desulfuromonadia > Geobacterales > Pseudopelobacteraceae > CAIPTY01. The sequence continues at coordinate 41,752 of JAJYBH010000005.1, read as the reverse complement.
AGTCTGGAGGACTGCCTGAAATCGGTTGACGAGTGTCCGGCTCCGGTAGTCACCATAACCGGTGGCGAGCCGTTTCTGTATCCACCCATCTACGACCTGGTCCGTGGCGTGCTCGATCGCGGCAAGCACATCTATTTCTGCACCAACGGCATCCTGCTCGAAAAGGCGCTGGACAACATGACGCCGCATCCGAACTTTACCTTTAATGTCCATATGGACGGACTGGAAGAGACCCATGATCGGATCCTCGAGCGCAAGGGCGCTTACAAGATAGCCATGGAGGGTATCAAAAAGGCCAAAAAGCTCGGTTTCCGGGTCTGCACCAATACCACCATCTTCAATGAAACCGACCTGGTGGAGATCGAGATGCTCTTCACTCATCTGGAAGAGATCGGCGTTGATGGACTGCTGGTGGCTCCCGGATTCGGCTACGAAGCGGTTGGTGAGAAGCTGTTCCTGGAGCGGCGTGACATAGAGAAAAAATTTGCCGAGGTGTTTGAGATGAGCAAGAAGCACCGCTTCTTCTCAACCCCCATGTATCTCCGTTTTCTGAAAGGCGAGAAAAAGCTGGAGTGCACCCCCTGGGGCAACCCGACCCGCAACACGCGCGGCTGGAAGGCACCCTGTTACCTGATCACCGACGCCCACTATCCGACCTTCAAGGAGATGATGGAGAAGACCGAATGGGACAAATACGGCGTCGGCAAGGATATACGCTGCGCGCAGTGCATGATGCACTGCGGTTTCGAGCCGACCGTGGTCAATGAAATTGGCAAGAGCTGGAAAGACATCTGGGAGATGATGATCTGGAATATGACCTGAGTTTGAGCGGATATACCTTTTGAGCAGCCGTTGAACCGTATGAAAAGCCCCCTCCCGAATATAACCGGTCAGGGGGCTTTTGTTGTGGTGTGACAGGTCGGTCTGGTCCGCCTCAGTCGGAGCGGTTGTCAGGGGAGCAGTACAATCTTGCCCAGCGTGCTGGATTCCATTACGGCATGGTGGGCGGTAGCCGCCTCGGCCAAGGGGATCTCGCTACTCACGACCGGTCTCAGGGTGCCGTCTTCGAGTCCGGCCACAAATGCCGCATGCATGCTTGCCAATTCCTTGTCAGTGGCGTTGTAGAGGGTCATGCCGAGTATGCTCGCCTCCCGCATCATGGCGTTGCGCGGATCGATCTCCACCCGGCCCCGGCTGCCGATGACCACAACCCTCCCCCTGGTGGTCAGAATCGGCAGGTCATGGTCGAGGTTCACGTTTGCCAGCATCTCCAGAATCACGTCAACCCCCCTGCCACAGGTCAATTCCTGGATCTTGTCCAGATAGCCCGCCTCTCGATGGTTCAGTACGTGGTGGGCCCCCTGGGCCAGAACCAGTTCCCGGCCCGCTTCCGTACCAGCCGTACCGATGACCCGCATGCCTCCCTTGCGGGCGAGCTGGACCGCCGCGATACCCACACCTCCGCTGGCGCCATGCACGAGAACCACTTCCCCGGCCTGCGCCCCGGCACGTTGAAACAGCGCCCGATAAGCGGCTCCGTAGGGCACGCCGATGGCAGCGCCCTGGCCGAAGGTTACGGCATCGGGCAGGGGATGGGTCTGGAACTCTTTGCAGAGTACCTGTTCGGCGTAGGTGCCGGAGAGCGACCAGGCCACATAGACCCTCTGACCGATTGAACGATGGTTGACCCCCTCGCCGATGGCGGCGATTACTCCGGCTGCGTCGAGGCCGGGTGTATAGGGAAGCTTCAGGTCCGGCCGATAGAGGCCGGAACGGATATAGGTATCAACCGGATTGACCCCGGCCGCCTTGACGGTCACAACTACTTGGCCAGGACCGGGTTCCGGGACGGGGATCTCTTCAATTTTCATTACTTCGGGTGGTCCGAATGAATGGATACGGATCGCTTTCATAGCATTATCTCCCGTTTTGCAATATGGTCTGCCTGTTCAAGATAATTTTACTCCTATTTGATGTAACAACAAATTATTAAGAGATCACGGTCGAAGGACGCCAGTTGAAATCGTCATGGCCATTTTGAGATCATTTACAGACACTATCCGATTTACTATAATAAATAGGCAGATGGAGAAGTACGAGGAGGTTAGTCATGAAAAAGATAGCTGTGATGATTTCCGCCGTGACTGTATCACTGCTCTTGTCGGCAGTATCAATTCTTGGAGCGGAACAGTGCCCGGTATCCTCTGGAGAATTCCATAAACTGGTCCAATCTAATTTCAAGAATCAATGCCTGATCGTCGCTAAGAACTGTGCGACAGCATCCGACTCTGTTCAACAACGAGTCAACGAATTGAGGGTTGAGATTGCCAAAGGGCAGGCTGTGTATACACCGAATGAATTGAAAGCGCTGAAAGAACAGCTTGAATGGATTGATTCCAGTAGCGGCAATCAATTCATCTGATTCGTGGTATCGCGTGTCCTTTCTTGACATTGTTTTTTGATGAACGTTCTTGATGAGCAAATGCCTGACTCATGTGTGAGGAGAGTCGCGTCATTTCATGCCCATAAAGTTAAGTCCGATTCGCGGCGGAGAGGCACGCGTTATTTGGCAGTCATATTCCCACGGGCACGTGGTTACATCCTTACACAGATAGAGACCACACCGTTGTGCGGTATGTATGTCGATCGAATTATCCTCCAACACGATCAAGGCGCCAGAGAGCGATATGTTATCCAGAGTACATTCAAGCAGTGAACCGTCGACAACCACAAGACACCTGTCGCAACAGCTCACACGCTGTCCAATCCGCGGTATATTCATGCGACACCCCGAGTAACTAGCGAGCTTTAATGTCCTCGCTTCTGTTCTCCATTTTCTTGAGCAGTTCGCTATAGCCGTTTTCCGAGATAATTCTGTTGAACTGAGAGCGATAATTGGAAACCAGGCTGACACCCTCGATAACCACGTCATAGACCATCCACTTTCCATTTTCGTTCATCAGCCTATAATCCAGAGAGAAAAAATCATGCGAAGGGGTCAAGATCCTCGATTTGACCTCGGCGTAACCGTTGTCCTCCGTTTCATTGATGTATTCGATCTTTTCATGGTGGTAGGATTCAATTTTGTCGGCATATGAATTCTCGAGCAGGGTTGCGAATAAAGCGACAAACTGTTTTCTTTCGGCCGGGGTGCGCTCGTTCCAGTGCCTGCCCAGGGAACGTTTGGCCATCTCGGTGTAATCGAAGATGACGTTGATGGCCTGTTTCAGGGCCTGGCGGCGTTTGAGTGGGTTTTGTTGCATCTCCTTGCTCGAGACAATGCTGACGACCTCATCCACGGTCTTTTTCACGACATCGGTAACACTTGCATGAGCCGGTGCAGATACGATAATTCCCATACTTGCTATGAGTAAGATTCGCTTCAGCATAATTTCTCCGCTTTGACGTCTGAAATCATTACGATATCAGTAAGTTGCCACGCACGTCCGACCCTGGTTCAGCGCACATCGTCAGGCACCCTCTCCAGCAGTTCGGCTGCCTGGCGCCAGATGCACTCAACCGCGTCCTTCACGTAAATCTGGTCTCTATCCCGGTAATGAAATCGTGGTACCTCAGGGCACTGGTTGAGGATGAGCGCCCCGTTTGGCTCATCGGAGCGCAGGCTGTCTACCGGGAAGTTACTGTCAGCCTGCAGGGACCAGACGGACAAGGCCTGTTCATAGTAGCTCATTACCTTACGTAATAACGGCACCGTAGTTGAAGAACTGTTCCGCAACAATCCGACATATAACCGGGCCGGTTCGAGAGCTTTTCTATAGTCCTCGAACGTCACCCCCGGCTTGCTCATTGCGCGGACTCTGCTCAGCTCATAATACGCAATCCGTTCCTGCCCGATACTTTCGTCGGACCAGGCCGCCTGTGGCTGCCATCCAAGAAAAACTGTCAGCAGCAGTAGCAGGATGTTACGCGTTAACCGGTCCATAGACGCGCCTCCTCGACCATCGACGTGGATAGATGTTGATCTTCAGACTACGTCATTATAGCACGTTCCCACCCTCGTTATGAGCCGGCATAAATATCTTTTGCTTTTCTGAGGGCCACCTCCATATCGGGCAGGTGACTCAATTCGGGTACCACCTGGATGTAGCGGACGATACCGTTCTTGTCCACAATAATCACCGCGCGCGCCAGGAGCATGCTTTCCTCTTGCAAAAGGCCCGTAGATCGACCAAACGACCCATCCCGGTAATCTGATAAATAGGTGATTCCCTTTAGATTGGCCTCTTCGGCAAAACGTTTCTGTGCAAAGGGGGTATCGCGGCTGATGGTAATTCTGGCGATGTCTGCCGGCAGACGCGCCCCCATCTCTCCGAGATGATGGGTCTGGGTCTCGCATACCTTGGTATCCAGTGATGGCACAAGGCTCAGGATGAGAACCTTACCCCTCAACTGCGAGAGGTCTACTTTGGCCATTGTAAAGGCGTCAATAAGGGCAGTTGCAGGCAAGGCAGCGCCAATCCGGAGCGGAGTACCGGTGAGACGGACTTTTTCGCCATGCAGGGTTACCGTCCCGCCAGGTGTCGATGAATCGATATCAATGGGAATGTCCGTGCCCAATTTCTTCGCGCAGCCGTATGTCAGGAACAGGAAGATAACGGTGATTACGTTGATGAGAATAGGTCGTTTCATACGTTGCCCCTTTCAAGGACCTGACCGACAAGTCCCTTTTCTATTCATCGTGACAGCAGGAAAGACGCCCTCCATTGTTTGCACCGGAACGTAACTTATCTACTATTAACTGCGCAGGAGCAGTATCCATGCCATATCCATGCCCGGGCAATAGTGGCATAAACAGTGCGTTGTTATGATATCACCCGGGAAATGATGCGGGATGAAAGCAATAAATATTGCAAGGAGCGTTGAATTTTCGGATACCGGACAGGAAATCATTGCATCGCTAAGGCTGCAACCTGAAGTATATGGTGCAATAAATATTGCACCTTTCAACTTCGCACTGAGCAAACTTATTTCAATTATGCTGACCGATTCAATGCAGTGGAATTTGCCTGTCGGTCGCATAAAAGAAGAGTAAAATTGCAGTAGTGGACACAGGTATCGGAGATACCGTAATTAAACGACAGGGAGGCTCAAGATGTTACAACTCATGCAGGGATTGCCGGACAATGTGCTTGGCGTTGAAGCAAAGGGAGTGGTGAGCGGATCGGATTACGAAACGGTGCTTATACCGGCGGTGGAGAGGATGATCATCCAGCATTCCAACATCCGCTTTCTTTATCACCTCGGAGAAGATTTTAGCGGTTTCGATGCAAAGGCTCTGTGGGACGATGCGAAGATAGGGCTGCAGCATCTCAACGCCTGGGAACGGGTAGCGGTTGTCACGGATGTGGCCTGGATCCGGACGGCAATGAAGGTGTTCGGATTTGCGATTCCCGGACATGTCAGGGTCTTCGACAACAGTGATCTGGAAGAGGCCCGGAAATGGCTGACAGAATAGGCACCGTCTATATGATCCTACACCTCGCCCGGCTGTCGACCGTCGATTCTTGGAGGTGGTATGGCATGGTGTTACAAAGGCGCACGTATTCGGCAGGGGTGAATAAATGACTGCTAGGGGAGATGAGCTGCTGTCCGGCATACTGGCTGAGGAGCAGAAGATTCGCCAGGAGATCAGCGCGCTGGAGAAGGAACAATCCGTGTGGGTGACGGCTCTTGGTGTTGAGTTGGAAGAGCGTCTGGCCCGGGAGGAAAATGAACTGGAGGAGGAGTGCGCCCGGTCGCTCAACACCGCCGAGTTGGAGGCCCGCAAAGAGGCCGATGCCCTTCGAACGGCGGCTGATGCCTATCGAGAGCGGATCGCTCGCCTGACAGCGGAGGAATTGGAACAGGTTATCGTTCGTTACCTTGGGCGCCTTCGCCCGGAGCAGGGACATGATCGTCAAGATGAGCAAACTTGAAATAATCGGCCCACGGGAGTTGCTCCTGGATGTGCTGGCCGTTATCCGTGAGCAGGGCGTCTTACACCCTGAGCCCGAGGCTCACGTGTTCCTGGCGCCTGAACAACGTGCTGTTGTTCACGAGCTTATGCCGGATAAAAACAGCGCAGAGGAACAACTGTTTCTGGAAAGCATGTACAGCCTGACCTCGGAAATCCTCGAACTTCTGCCCCGTGTCGAAACGCGTGAGAGCCGGCTCGATCCTTCGCCGATTCTGGATACCCTTGCCGCCTGCGCCGAGAAGCATCTGGAGCAGTGCCGCAATTGGACGGAACAACGGGAAAATATGCTGCGGGAACGGGAGGAGCACGAACGGTACGCCCTTCTGCTGGGAACGATGGGCGAGATGATCGGTGGCCATGAGGGGGTCGAGGGTCTGGACTTCATCGGCATTACCCTGCGTGACCCATCCTTCGTCGATCGTCTGCGCGATCTGCTGGCGCAACTCACCGAGGGTGAATTCACCCTTACCAGCGCACTGGCTCCCGACGGCACCCTGATCGGACTGATCGCGACATCACCCGCTCACAGTTCGCATATCAAACAGATCCTCAGTGACGAACAGCTTCCCGAACTCCCCTTTCCTCCAGCACTGGCCGATCTGCCGCTCCCCGAGAGAATCCGGCGCGTCCAGCACAGTATTGCTGCCGCAACGCAGAAAATCCGCGACATCAACAGCGAACTGGAATCATTTGCCCGGCGCTGGTCACCGATCTACCGCCGCATCGACCAATGGCTGGAGGAGCGCCTGGCCCTCCTCTCCGCCGCCACGGTCGTCCAGGAGACCGACATGTGCTTCGTGATCCTTGGGTGGGCCAGGACAGACAGCCTGGCACCCCTGGCGCACGTCATGACGGAACATTTTGACGGCAGTGTGGTATTGGAGGAACTGCAAATCAAGGAACAGGACCTGGAGCAGGTCCCGGTCGTTCTCCGAAATCCTCCCTACTTCCGGCCCTTTGAACTCTTTTCGCGCTTGCTGCCCTTGCCCCGTTACGCCTCTTGGGATCCAACCCCCTTCATCGGCGTATTCTTCCCTTTGTTTTTCGGGATGATGACGGGGGACGCCGGTTATGGCCTGGTGCTGCTGGCCGCTGCACTGCTGGTTCTGTACCGCAAACCGGCCGGCATGCTGGCGGATGCGGCCCGCATCCTGCTGATATCCTCCTGTTTCGCCATCCTGTTCGGCATACTGTTCGGCGAGTTTTTCGGCGAGGCGGGCGGACGTCTGCTGCATCTGAAAACGTATCTGCCGGAACGGAGCCATGCCGTAATACCGATGCTGATCTTCTCAATCGCCCTGGGGATCTCCCACGTAGTTCTCGGGCTGGTAATCGGTCTGATCTCCGCGCTTCGCCGGCACAAGCAGCGTAAGGCCGCGGCAAACATCGTCACAATCGGCCTGATCATCTGCCTGGCGGCCCTCTTGACCTCACTGATCCATCCGTCGTCCTGGCTGCACAGGAGGCCGGTCCTGGTGCTGGCCGGGCTCCTGATCCCGCTCCTGATCCTGTCTGGCGGCCTTCTGGCGCCACTTGAGTTCATCAAACAGATCGGCAACATTGTCTCATATACCCGTATCATGGCAATCGGTCTCAGTTCGGTGCTTCTGGCCAACGCGGCCAACAACCTGGCCGGGTTGACCGGCGATGTGATCCTGGGCACGCTGGCGGCGATCGTGCTCCATACCGTGGCCATCATCCTGGGAACATTTGCCCCGACTATCCATGCACTGCGTCTCCATTACGTGGAATTTCTCAGCAAGTTCGTCGAGCATGGAGGCAAGCGATTCGCCCCCTTGCATAAATGACCGTGTAACCTGTTTAACGCGGCAGCGTGCCGCTTTCAAAGGAGGAAGTCATGGAAAAGGTTCTGATCAGTTTTGCCGCAGCTCTGGCCATTGGCCTGACTGCCATTGCCACCGCCTGGGCCCAGTCGCGAATCGGCGCCGCCGGTGCCGGGACCATCGCCGAACGGCCGGAGATGACCGGAACGGTCATTATCCTGCTGGCCATTCCCGAGACCATGGTTATCCTCGGATTTGTCGTGGCAACCATGATTCTCTATATGTGATCACTTGCCATGGGACAGCATGAACTTCTGGAGGCCCTCCGGCGCGAGGGCGCGGAACAGGCCGCCGCCATCCGCCGCACGGCCGATTCCGAGGCTGGCCGCATGCGGGCCGACACTGCCCGGCGGCTGGATGAACTGCGCACCAGGCATGAAGAACGGTGTAAACGTCTCCAGGACTCCCGGAAACGGACGATCCTGGCCGAAGCGGAACGGGAGGCGGCCCTCGTCAGGCTGCAGGCCGAACACGAGTTGGCCGGTCGCCTGCGAAAATGGGCCACGGAGTTACTGAAGCGTCTGCGGGATGACGACTATACGGATCTCTTCCGGTGTCTGGCGGAAGAGCTGCCCGGCGCTGCCTGGGCTACGCTACGGGTCAACCCGGCCGACCTAACCCTGGCGGCCGCAAGTTTCCCCGCAGTTGCCAGAGAGGCGGACCAGGCCATCAGCGGAGGGCTGGAGGCCACCACTGGAGATGGCCTGCTGACGGTAGTCAACACCCTGGATGCGCGGCTGGACCAGGCCTGGCCCGATCTGCTGCCGCACATGCTGGCCGAGCTCCGGAAATGAGTTTTGTTTCCCGGGAGGCGTTATGAGAGGGTTATTGCGAACACCGCCCGAAGGGGTGCCGACGGACTGCCTGATCTCCCGGATCAAGGCCCGGCGATCGTACCTGATCGGGGAATGGGATCGCCTGCTGGCCGCCCATGAACCGCTTGCCGGCCTGCCGATAGCGCCGTGGCGCCAGGTGCCGGCCTCAGCCGGTAAAGACCGGGGCTGGCAGGCGCTGCAATATGAGCATGCCTGGGCCTTCGCCCGGATGACGGAACCGCTGCGGGAGATCATGGCGCCATTTTTCTGGCTCGGTGAGCTGAAACAGCTGTCTTCTTGCCTGCGCAAGCTGAGCGGCGGCCAGGGGGAAAGTGAACAGCCGCTGGGGGAGAGCCTGCTGAACAGCACGATCAGAGACATCCTGAAGAGCGCTTCCAGCGCCATGAGCGCGGTACAACGTCTGAGCAGAAATCTGCTCCCCTATCATGGCGGTTTTGCCCGCCTCCCCGAAGAGTATCAAAAAGGTGGCTGCGGGGCACTGGAGACAGCCTTGTACGACGGCTCCCTGGCGCACATCGCGGTCACATCGACACATCCCGTCATGACACGATACTTTTCCGCTCAGATCGATGCCCGCAACCTGGCTGCCATCGTCAAACAACGGCGCTGGGGGGGCGGTTCCCGACCGGCACTGCTGGCGGGGGGTACGCTTAGAACCGCCCTGCTGGAACCTCTCATCGAGCGGGGAGATGCCGCCGGGTTGGCATTACCTGTCACGCGCTTCGGGACCAGCACACTGCCGGATGACCCCGATCAGCTGGAACGGATACTTCTGGCGTCACAGGGGCGGGAGATGAAGCTGCTGGCTCGGGAACCGTCCGGAGTCGGTGCCATCCTCAGCTATCTCTGGCACTGCGGGGTTGAGGCCCGCAATCTGGGATTGCTCTCCCGGATGAACGTGGCGGGGATGTATGCAGTTGAAAGGGAACTCGTGCGATGAAAAAGATCGTTGCCATAACTCCCACCGATGCCGATAACGGATTCGGCTGCAGCGGGGCCATTCAGTTCGCCGCCCAGCCCGGTGAGGTGCTCCAGAGCGTAAAGCGTGCCATGGCGGATCCGGAGACCGGGGTACTGATCCTGGATGAACGCCTGGCGGCTGAGATCGACGAGAAGCAGCTCCAGGACCTGGAACTACACTGGTCCGGGGTGCTGGTGATGTTGCCGTCGCCGGACCAGGGCAGGGTGGAGGAGGATTATGCCGCCCGACTGCTCCGGCGGGCAATCGGCTACCAGGTCAGGGTGCGGCAATGAGCGGCAGAATTATCGGCATAGCGGGTCCAACCGTGACCGTCGACCTGAAGGGGCTGCGGTTGTACGAGATTGTCCTGGTCGGAGAAGCTCGGCTGACGGGAGAGGTCGTGCGGCTGGAACGCGACCGGGCCGTGGTCCAGGTCTACGAGGATACCCGCGGGCTTTCACTGGGCGAACCGGCCCGTGGCACATCCACGCCGTTGATGGCGCAGCTTGGTCCGGGCCTCCTGTCCGGGATATTCGACGGTTTGCAGCGTCCGCTGGACCGGCTTCTGGAACGGGATGGTCACTTTATGGCCGGCGGCAGCGCCGCCGCCCCGCTTGCCGACCGGCGCGAGTGGCGCTTTGTCCCGGAGAAGCTTGCCGGCGAGCAGGTCGCGGCGGGAGAGGTGATCGGCCAGGTCGAGGAGGGCAATTTCCGCCATCTGGTGAGCGCTTCCCGCGCGGGTGAAATCGCAGAGCTGGCGGCCGGGACTTTCACCCTGTGCGGCCAGGTGGGGAGCTATTCCGACGGCGGGGAAATCAGCGCCTGCCAGGTCTGGCCCGTGCGCCGCCCACGCCCCTTCCGGCGTAAACTGGCGCCGGGTGAGCCGCTGGTGACCGGCCAGCGGGTGGTGGATTTTCTATATCCATTGGCGCGCGGGGGGACCGCCATCATCCCGGGTGGCTTCGGCACCGGCAAGACCATCCTGGAACAATCCGTCGCCAAATATGCCGATGTGGATCTGGTGGTCTACGTTGGCTGCGGAGAGCGGGGCAATGAAATGGCCGAGCTGCTGGAGGAGTTCTCCGACCTGGCCGACCCCTGGACAGGGCGCCGCCTGATGGAGCGCACCATCGTGGTGGCCAACACCTCCAACATGCCGGTGGCCGCACGGGAGGCTTCCATCTACACGGCGGTCACCATGGCCGAGTACTACCGGGACATGGGCTACCACGTCCTTCTGCTGGCGGACAGTATCTCCCGCTGGGCCGAGGCGCTGCGCGAGATCTCCTCGTCCCTGGAGGAAATGCCGGGAGAGGAGGGCTACCCCACCTATCTGGCCTCGCGCATGGCCGGCTTCATGGAGAGGGCCGGGGTGGTGGAGACCGCCAACGGGACCATCGGATCCCTGAGCATGATCCTGTCGGTCTCGCCGCCGGGCGGAGATTTTACCGAACCGGTCACCCAGGCCTGCCTGCGCGGCGCCGGTGCCTTCCTGATGCTGGATGCGTCCCTGGCGCACCGTCGCCACTATCCGGCGGTTAACTGGTTCCACAGTTATTCCCTGTACGGGCAGGCCATACTGCAGCATTTCACCCACCAGATCTCGCCGGAGTGGCCCGCTGCGCAACAGCGCTGCCGGCTGCTGCTCCAGCGGGAGGAAGCGCTGCGCGAGGTGGCCGAGATCGTCGGCGTGGAGGGGATGCAGGAGTCAGACCGCCTGATCCTGCACAGTGCCGAACGCATCAGGCTGGAATTCCTCCGTCAAAACGCCTACAGCGAGGATGACGCCTTCACCCCGCCGGAACGTTCCCTGCAGCTCATAACCGCCATCCTGGCGGAGCACCAGCGGATCGAGAGACGTTTGGCCGAGAAAGTCACCCTGAAAGAGGCCCTGGAAGAAGGGGAGGTGGACCATGCGGCTCTCTGAACACACCTATCGCACCATATCATCCATCCGCGGACCCCTGCTCTTTCTGGACAGGGTGCTCCAGGTGAGTTTTGGCGAGGTGGTGCGGGTGGTTGGACCCGCTGGCGAGGAGCTGGAAGGTGAGGTCATAAAGATAGACCGGGATACGGTGCTGATCCAGGTGTTCGGCGATACCCGCGGTCTGGATACCGGCTCGGCGGTGTCCTTTTTTGATGCAATAAAACGTGCCCCGCTGTCACCGGCAGTGATCGGCAGGGTCTTCAACGGATCGTTCAGCCCTGTCGACGGGCTGCCCTCCTATGTGCCGGATCGCTGGGGGCCGATCAGCGGGGCTCCCATCAACCCGGTTGCCCGGGCGCGTCCCCGGGACTTCATCGAAACCGGCTGCACCGCCATCGACGCGCTCAACACCCTGGTACGCGGTCAGAAGCTGCCGATCTTCTCCAGCGCCGGCCTGCCGGCCAAGGAGATGGCGGCCGACATCCTGCGCAACTCCCGCCTGGCGGGTGGCGGTGAATTCGTGGTGGTCTTCGTGGCCCTGGGACTGACCCACCACGAATACTCCTTTTACATGGATGTGCTGGATGAGATGCAGGGCGGGTTCGCGGCCTTCGTCAACCGGGCGGATGAACCGGTCATCGAGCGCCTGCTGGCGCCGCGCTTCGGCCTGGCCGTTGCGGAATACCTGGCCTTTGAGCGCGGCATGGATGTGCTGGTGCTGATCACCGATATGACCAACTACTGCGACGCCCTCCGGGAAGTCTCCACGGCGCGTGAGGAACTGCCCGGCAGGCGCGGATACCCGGGCTATCTCTACTCGGATCTGGCCTCGCTCTACGAACGGGCCGGGCGCATACAGGGTCTGTCCGGTTCGGTCACCATGCTGCCGGTGCTTACCATGCCCGAGGAGGATATTACCCATCCGATCCCCGACCTGACCGGCTACATCACCGAGGGGCAGATCGTACTCTCGCGCCAACTGCACCAGCGGGGGGTCTTTCCGCCGGTGGATGTGCTTCCGAGTCTGTCGCGCCTCATGCAGCAGGGTATCGGTGAGGGCAGGACCCGCGAGGACCATCGCCGGATCTCCAACCTGCTCTACCGGCACTATGCCAACGGCAGGGACCTGCGCCAGTTGGAGACTATCGTCGGGAAGGACGGCATGAACGAGCAGGACCGCACGATGCTGGACTTTGCCGACAGCTTCGAGCAGGAACTGATCCACCAGGGTGATCAGCGCCGGACGGTCGCCGAGAGCCTCGACCTGGGGCTCGCACTGCTGAAGCGCTTCGGCCTGGACAGTTGAGAGGTGCGTGATGATCCATCCTACCCGGACCAATCTGTTGCTATTCAAGGAAAAGTCCCGCTCGGTACACAACAGCATCGGTATCCTCAAGGCCAGACGCCAGGCCCTGATCCGGGAGTTAATGGCCACCAGTACACCCTTTCTGGCCTCGCGCGACGCGCTGAAGACAACCTACAGCCACGCGATCCACGAACTTGCCCTGGCTGCCGGCATCGAAGGGATGCCGTTTCTGGCGTCCCTTGAGGCGGTGGCACAGCGTGATCTGGGGTTGGATATCAGTGAAAAGAGCGTGATGGGACTGCGCTACAAGGATGTGCGGCTGCGTGAATCACCGCGGCGCCGGATCGATGAACGCGGGTATGACTACATGATCAGCACGCCGCGCCTTGAAGAGGCGCTGCAGCATTTTGAACAGGTGCTGGAATCGATGCTTGAATTGGCCGTCTTCGAAAGCAAGCTCAAGCGGCTGACCCAGGAGGTCATCCGGATTACCCGCCGCATCAGGGTGCTGGAGGAGCGGGTCATGCCGACGCTCTCGTTGCAGGTGCGAACCATCACCCAGTTCCTGGGAGAGCGGGAACGGGAATCTGCCTTCCGCCTCAAGCGATTCAGGGAGAATACCCTGGAAAAGAATAGGGGGTAGATCGTACCGGGCCACTTATCCAGGTATTCAAGTTCCCGCGCAAGGAGAATATAATTTATTAAAGACGTTCATGTCAGTCGAACTTTTACCGGTCACTTCGCCATGCTCAACGTTGGGGGCAACCCGGTGGTACCTGAAACGAAGGGCCGGCAACGGTGGAGGATGCAATCATGGCAGAAGAAAACGAGCATGCGTCAGGAGAACACGATGACGCTGAAGTGACGGAAACAGAATCCGCAGGAAACCGATTGGTGGCTCCGAAGCATATCCGAAAAAAAACAAAGCTCATTCTGGCTGTGTTTGCCGGTGTAGTGGTGGTGACTGGAGCTGTGTTCTGGTGGCGTTCCACCTTCCGGGAAAGCACCGATGACGCCCAGATCGACGGTCATATCAACCCTGTAAGTTCCCGCGTGACGGGACATGTGGCCCGCATAGATTTCAAGGATTACCAGTATGTGGAAGCGGGCGCCCTGCTCGTGGAGATTGATCCGGCCGATTACCGGGTCGCTGTCGAGCGCGCCCGGGCGGAATATGCGGATGCGCAGGCGAACGCGGAGGCCGCGCGTACCGGAGTGCCGATTACATCGGTGACCGCGCGGAGCGGGATTGCATCGGCCACGGCAAATGTGTCGTACGCAAAGGCAGGAGTGTCCGCGGCCGAGAAGCAGTTGCAGGCTGCCCAGGCCAGGCTGAGGGAAGATGAAGCCAATAACGTCAGGGACCAGGCCGATCTGGCCAGAAACCGTTCCCTTGTCGGGCGGGGCGTCATATCGCAGCAGCAGTACGAACAGGCTGTTGCCACTGCGGCCGCATCCGCGGCAAACGTGGATGCGGCCAGGGCGCTGGTGACCGCTGCCCGGGAACAATCGAAGCAGGCCCTCGGCCGGTTGAAACAGGCGCAGGCAGAGCTGGAATCGGCCCGGACCGGTCCGCAGCAGGTTTCCGTGGCGCGATCACGGGCCGACAGCGCCCTGGCCGCGGTAAAGCTGAACAAGGCGGCCCTTGATCAGGCCGAGCTGAACCTGAGCTACACCCGAATCATTGCCCCGGTTTCCGGGGTGGTCGGCAAGCGGACCGTCGAGGTGGGACAAAATGTCGAACCGGGCCAGGTGCTGCTCTCCATCGTGCCGCTCGACGATATCTGGGTAACGGCAAATTTCAAGGAAACCCAGCTGGAGAAGATGAGGCCCGGTCAGAGGGCAAAGATATATGTGGATACCTACGGCAGAACATATGACGGGCATGTGGATAAAATCGGCGGCGCCAGCGGAGCGCGCTTCAGCCTCTTCCCCCCGGAAAACGCCACCGGAAACTACGTGAAAGTGGTGCAACGCATTCCGGTCAAGATCGTTTTCGAGAAGGGGCAGGACCGGGAACACCTGCTCAGGCCCGGCATGTCGGTGGAAGCAGAGGTTATGCTGCAATGACATCCAACGCAGATATGACGCTGGTTGCCGGAACAACAGGGAGGGAATGGCGTCCAAGCGTAAATCCCTGGCTGGTGGCGGCAGCCGTCATGATCCCCACCTTCATGGAAATCCTGGACACCACCATCGTCTCCGTTGCCCTGCCTCATATTGCCGGCAGCCTCTCCGCGACCACCGATGAGGCCACCTGGACCCTGACCAGCTACCTGGTCGCCAATGCCATCATCCTGCCCGCCACCGGCTGGCTTGCCAGGTACTTCGGACGAACACGGTTTCTTACCTACTGCATCGTTATTTTCACCGTTTCCTCGTTCCTGTGTGGCATGGCGGAGAGCCTCGGGCTGCTGATTTTCGCCAGGGTGATCCAGGGTGCCGGTGGAGGCGCCCTGCAGCCGATCTCGCAGGCCATTCTCCTGGAGAGCTTTCCCCAGGAAAAAAGAGGCATGGCCATGGCGGCGTTCGGCATCGGTGTGGTGGTGGCGCCGATCATCGGCCCGACACTGGGCGGCTGGCTGACCGACCAGTACTCCTGGCGCTGGGCCTTCTACATGAACTTGCCGGTGGGTATCCTGGCGGTCTTCATGACCAGGGCCTTCGTCGAAGACCCGCCCTACATCAAGGCTGCCAAGCCGGGACGTATCGACACGATCGGTTTCGGGCTGATGGCCATTGCCCTGGCCAGCCTGCAGATCGTTCTCGACAAGGGGCAGCAGGATGACTGGTTTTCCGCCTCCTGGGTCTGCTGGTTTGTGGCGATCAGCATCGTAACGATGATCATCTTCGTAATCCGGGAATTGCGGACAGAGGAACCGATAGTCAACCTCAGGGTCCTCAAAGACCGCAATTTTGCGGTTGGAGTTGTGCTGATCACTTTTCTGGGGGTCTGCCTGTACAGCGCCATTACCCTGATTCCCATCTACCTGCAGAGCCTCATGGGATACACTGCCATGCTGAGCGGCCTGACGCTCAGTCCGCGGGGGATCGGCGCCATTATGACCATGCCGGTCGTCGGCTATCTGATGGGGAAGGTGGATTTCCGCAAGGTGATCGGAACCGGTTTTCTGCTGGTCGCCATCTCACTCTGGAATTTCGGGGGGATCAATCTGGAGATCGCCATGTGGAACATCATCTGGCCCAATGTCCTGATGGGGGTCGGTCTGAGCATGATCTTCGTCCCCCTGTCGGCCGTTGCCATGGGCATGCTGCCCCGCGAGGAGATGGGCAACGCCAGCGGCATCTTCAACCTGATGCGCAACATCGGCGGCAGTGCCGGCATATCGGTAGTAACAACATTATTGGCACGGCGGGCGCAGATCCATCAATCGGAAATGGTTTCCCACCTGGCTCCCGGCTCTCTGTCCTACCAGATACATTCGCAGCAATTGCAGGAAGGTTTCAGGCGCTATTTCTCATCGCCTGATGCGCTTCAGAAAGCCAATGGCGCCCTGTATAACGAACTGATACGTCAATCCACCCTCCTGGCTTTTATCGATAATTTCCGTCTGCTGGCTCTCATAAGCCTGCTTTGTGTCGCAGGGGCCATACTGCTGAAAAGGGTCAAAGCGAAGGTGCCGGCCTCAGTTCATTGAAACACCAAATTAACCTTCAAAATCAATTGGTTCGCCATGGTCGTCAAGAGTAAGATTGTGCATAACAGCCCGTACTAACCTGGCATCAGATGTTTTCATTGCGACTTCTATATAGTTACGGGTTGGCACCGGTGTGGCAATCGGTGCATGGCATCTCTTTCCAGGCATCGCCAATGTCCTCCGGATGCCGGAAGTTCAGGCTTTCACCGATCCGGGCGACCTCCATCCCCTTGCCCGGAATTCCCTGAATGCCGATATCGTGGCACAGTGTGCAGTCCCGGCGAATAGTCTCGCCCTTATTAGTCGCGTGATCACCGTTGTGGCAGCGAAAGCAGCCTTTGAAATAGAGATGGCCGATATTATCCGGATAGGCGTTCCAACTGACCTTCATGAGGGGAAAGATATTTATCGCATACTCTTCCTGCACACCGGTTATTCCTTTTTCCACCAGATCATGCTGTCGGGCGAACAGGTCAGGGTAGTTCTGCTGATAGAAATGCGTAAGCCCGGCTCGGATTCCCGATTGGGCGGCGCTGGCCGACGGGTAGGAAATGCTGGCAAACTTTACAGCGAGGCTCTTGATCTCCGGCAAAGTGGGCGGGATTCGTCCGGAGGTCATGGCCGCGTTTATGAACTGCGCCGGAGATCGATAGAGATGAGATGGTCGATTATGGCAATCGATGCAGTCCATGGTACGAATCTCCCCTCTTGGAAGTGATTTGCCGTCCGCTGATGGGCCTTTGTCCAGGAATATCTTCACCACACCACTGTCGAGATTGGTATATCGCACCCAGGGTATCTGTTGCCGTGCAGGATCCGTGGCATTGTATTCAATGCGAACACGAGGATTGATATGCCAGTGGATCCCCTCGGATAACCCGTGTGCTGCCTGGGGTGGTCCTATCTTCAGGTTGAGTCCGATGCGCCAGGGGGTGTTGTCCCGGTCGGGGAGAAAGTGGGTTCTTAGCTGAAGCTTGTGACCGTAGAATTTCTGTGGCCAGTGGCACTGTTCACAGACCGTACGGGCCGGACGGAGGTCTTTGATCGGCGTTGGTATCGGCCGGGGATAGATGTCGGTGATGGTGGCATAGACCTGGTAGAGCCCGGAGAGTTTTGAGCGTACATACCAGTCGGCCCCCGGGCCGACATGGCAGGTCGCACAGGGGACTTGGGAGTGGGGCGAGTTGTGATGTGCCGTGTATTCCGGTTCCATAACCGTATGACAAAGCGTGCCGCAGAATTTGGTCGATTCAGTGTAGTGAAACGCCTCATAACTGCCGACGGCTGAAAGAAGCACAAAGAGTCCCGTTCCGGCGATGAAGATGAAAAAGGCATGACGGTAGTGCGGAATGTCCAAGTCGATCTTCGGCCACCCCTCGACGATGACATGCCCTTCGCGGCGTTCTCGGCGGATTTTCAGGAACATTCCGGCGGGAATGAAGATCAGTCCCACGATCATGACGGATGGAAGCAGTATGTAGGTGACCAGGCCGAGGTAGGCGGCCTGCTCCCTGACGATCGAGGTGACGATGAAGAGAAACACGATCATGAAGAAGGTGGTCAGGACGATGACGGCACCGGCTAACGAGAGCCAGTTTTTTGATGAAGGCGGGAGCATGAGCTTCATCGGCGACTTCCTTGTCTGATTGTGAACGTGCGTGAATCCTCTTGAGTAACCGCCAGACGATGTAACAGTTGAATTGCAGTGAGTTGAGTTTATTCCCTAGACACGATCCCATGCTTCCATCCTCAGCGCGGTCACCTGGGTGAGGAACTCAACCACTCTCCTGGTGTTATTCCGGCGCAAAGAGCGATGATGGCAGGTGCCGGTTGAGCTGGATATTCGTGAGTACGATTTCCGACAGCTTCATATCTCCGGCATAGTTGGTCAGTTTGTGAGGAAAGAGGACCCCCCCGGCAACACGGTAGTCACTGTACTCGGTGGCCAGCTCGCCTGCCCCCATCATTCCCGTTTCGAAGTTTGCGGAAACCCTGGCAATCAGACGGGACTTTGCATCAATCAGGATGCGCACAGAGGGTGTTGATTTGGACTCAATCAGCAGCAGATACACCTCGCGCCCGTTGTGTCGCGCTGTTCCTCCATAGGTTGCCTGATACTCCCCGTCCACAAATCCCATGGGCAGGGAAAGATAACAGTACTGATACATCATGGACTGGATTTCAAGGGTGGAGACAGGTTGAAACCCTGAACTCCCCCTTTGCCATCCCTGTTTCCCGTCGAGAATGCGTATCTCGCCTCCCCGTTCAGGCATGACTTCGATGCGCAGTTTTCCAGGTCGTTCAAGGTAACGGCTATAGCTGCCACTCGTGCCGTTCAGAAATTCAAAGATCCGTCCCGTGGCAGTAACCGAACGAACCTTCCTGAGTGTATCCGCACCTCCGTATGCCTTCATGACGGAAGCTACAATCTCCACAGAGGGGCCCACAGACCGCTCATCTCCTCGGCAGGGGCCGACGAGAGCCCCTCCGAGCAAAAACGTTAATGTGACAGTCAAAAACCTCCGCAGATGCATAGCCTGTCCTTCTTTTGTATACTCTTATTCAAGACTGACATGCGGCGCACAGAATACCGTTATTTCTTCACCAGCAGGATCGAACAGGGCATCTTGCGGATCAGGTCTTCGTTGCTCCGCCCGAATACCAGATGTTCAATCCTCCCCTCTTCGTGCGCCAACATGATCATCAGGTCAATGTTATGTTCCCCGATGGTTTTCAGAATTTCTCCGGTCGGTTCACCTTCCTTGATCAACTCGGTGATTTTCAGGCCGGCTCCCTTCTCCTGGCTGATGATCCGGTCCAGGTCGGCCTTGGCATCCTTCAGGATTTTCTGGTATTCCTTTTCAAGGCTGACGGTCGGCAGACTCCACCCCTTGCGTCCGAACGGATTATGAACCACGTGGATGACAAACAGTTCGGCTCCGTATTTCCGGGCCAGGGAAATCCCGTGGTGAACCGCCAACCGGCAATCCTTGGTCATTCTGCTGACGACGAGTATTTTCTTGATGTCTTCCATGATGCGCCTCCTGTGTCATATATCTACAATTTAATATTACTCCGCTTCTCGTCGTTGGAACAGATAATCCGGCACATCAACCAAAGCCTTTCGTGGAAACGATCCATGCCTTTTGTGCAGCAGGCTGTCGTGTTCCGTCAGCTGGCGGGTTTATGATGACAGCGGGTACAGTTTTCCTTGATAAAGAAGGCCTTTTTGCCGTTATGGCACCTGCCGCAGTACTTGCCGGCGTACAGGTCGCTCATGGTGATCTTGACGGTTCCCTGCTTCATCTTCGGGAACATTTCCGGATTATGGCAGTCGGAACAGGTCAGGCCGGCGTTCTTGTGCGCCGTCCCATCGAAAATCACCGTGCCCATGGGGCTTCCCTTGAATTCCAGGGTCTTCCCGGTTCCAACGGCAAAAGCAGATCCACCGGTTACACACATCAGAACCGCGCAAACGGCAGCAATTCGAATTTTCATGGCAAACCCCTTTCAATTCAGTTGTCGTTGTAACTGAAGTAGTTTATCTATCCGGCACTCGGCCGCAGCGTTTACTTGAATGTTTTCAGGATATATTCCGCGATCGCTTTGGCTTCCTTGTTGGAAATAGTCTTCTCATCGAATTTGGTCATGCCCGGACCAGGGTTCCGCATCTTGGCGATGATGTCCTTTGCGCTCTTGACGCCATTGGCATTCAGCTCTTTTTTGTGCAGCGGCTTCATTGCATTGACGATGTTGCCTCCATCGGGATGACACACCGCGCAATGCTCCGCAAACTCATGCTTGCCGCTGATCTTTTCTCCTTTCCTGGTGTCGCAGTAACCGGAAGTAACAATCAAACAGCCAGCCAACAGAACTACAGTCGCACTCATGGTTTTCTTCATCTTCTTTTCCTCCATATGGTTGGGTTAACCGGGAACCAGCCCGATTTTGAAGATCTTGTAGGGTAGCATGCGTCTATCCCGGCCGTTATTGAAGCGAGGCATGCGATGGATTTGCGAGGCTGTAACGTAGAGAAAATCGTCGGGTGAAATGTCCATGCTGTCCGGCCACTGGATGGCGTCGCCCGCAACAACCGTTTCAAGTATATCCCCGGCCGGGCGATAGCGCATGATCGCGTTCCTCTCCAGGGAGGTGAGATAGAGGTTGTCGTCGGCGTCCGTCAGCATGCCGTCTACCGCGCCGGTATCGGCCACCTTTTCCACAAACCCGGCCAGTTGCTCTTCCGACAGAGAAAAATCTTTTAACGCGGATGTCCGGATGCGATAGAGGGAGGAGGCGGTCAGGGCATGGTAATAGAGGTAGGTGCCTGACGAGTCGATGGCGATCCCGTCGGCATGGATCTGAGGCACTTGTCCCTGTTCATTGCGCAGTTCCTTGCCGTCGATCACCGGGACGTAGCCCGGTTCGGCCTTCGTGGAGGGATGCCCGGCCAGCCGCCGCCGGGTGGTGCCGTTCGACAGGTCCACCACGAGGATCGCACCGGTTCCCGAATCGGTGATATAGGCAAAATCACCGTCCTGATCGATCCGCACGTCGTTGAGATAGGCGGATCTTGGGGCGGCGGTTTCATCAAAGGGGATGTTACGTTCAATGGTATCGTTTGCAAGGTTGATCCTTACCAGCTTCGCGCCGCCGGGCACGACCCCCTTGAACCCCGGCGAGGCGGGATCGATGACCCACAGATTGTCGTCGCCATCGATGACCACGCTCTGCACACAGACGAAGTGGGCCTCCGGATGAGCGGCCTCGTCCTTGCCCCAGCGGTTGAAGTCGTGATCAGGGTAGGGGCGCAGCGACCCGTCCGGCAGCAGTTCGGCTACGGAGTACAGGGGGTCTTTGTCCCAGCGGGGAAAATTGACAAATATTCTTCCCTGATGTGAAACGGCAATCCCCGTCACCTGGTCATTGAGCTGGCGGTATTCGATCAGGTCCGGCTGCACCTGCGGCAATGCCGTGACATATCCGATCGGATTGGTTGCACACCCCCCAAGGCCCAGGAGAACAGCCAGGATATACTTCAGGTATCTGCCTCTTCCAGCGGTTGTTGTTCTCATATCATCACCTACATGCCCTGCATGCTTCGAACCTGGTTAATTTCCTTTTCATTGGCCGTCAGATCGCGAATTTCCTCCCTGACGGTGTCATACCGGTCCTGAACGGTTCTGTCATTCTCTTTGGGGGTTTGTTTGAGAACCAGAATGATAGTGCTGATCTCATGGATTTTCCTGCGTTCCGAGGAATCCGCCAGGGTATTTCCGGCCGCCTTTTGCAGATAAGAATAGGCGAGTTCGAGCTCCTTTACCGCCTTGTCCGGCTCCGAAGTCGTTATCTGGTAGGTTTCGGCATATCTGACATGCAGCCTGGCCTCGATCAGGTTGCTCTCCATTCCCAGGGTGGTTTCCGCCTCGGACAGTCCGGCTGACAGGTAGGCCTCCGCGCGCTCCGCAAGGGCCTCGCTCTTTTCCCAGGCCGCCTTCAGGTCAGATTC
Source organism: Deltaproteobacteria bacterium (assembly GCA_021779135.1). Classification (GTDB taxonomy): domain Bacteria; phylum Desulfobacterota; class Desulfuromonadia; order Geobacterales; family Pseudopelobacteraceae; genus CAIPTY01. The sequence goes on along the minus strand of JAJYBH010000005.1, from coordinate 19,733 downwards.
CGCAACCTTTCCTCCGCCAGCCAGTTTCTTCTCCAGCTCTGAAATTTCACTGGAAAGTTTGCCCGCTTCTTCATTGCCTTTCACATTTCCCGCAACCTGCGCTTTTCCGAGATGGATCCTGGCTTGATCAAGGCGTGACATGGTCTCGGCATTCTTTGCGGTTGTGTAATTGCGGAAGGCCAGCCAGATGTTCCGTTTGGTCTGAATCAGGGGTGAAGTCATGCCGGAATACAGATCCATCGCCCTGTGTTCAGCTTTCTTGAGGGCTTCATCCGCTTTCCCCGGCTCATTCTTGTCGAGATACTCCTGTGCCCTGTTTATAAAGCGCTTTGCATTGAGCAGCGGCAGATCCACTTCGATGACGATCAACGAATTATCGGCCCGGGCCAGCTCTTTTTCCGCCTCCTGTTTCTTGTCCTTTTCCAGAAAGCCCTTGGCGCGGTCAACATGCGTCTTCGCCTTGTCGGTCGGGATATAGACGGATATCGTTTCCAGCGAAGAATAGATCTCCGGCAAGTCATGCAATACCTGACGAGGCTGTTCATACTCCAGGTGTTTGCGGGCTATCCGGATGAAGTTCTTCGCATCGGATGTCGAAAGATCATCCTCGGTGGTATCGAGGAGTTTTTCCGCCCTGTCCAGGTCGATCCGGGCGCTGGTCAGCTCCTTGCGGTGGATGTCTGAACGGGCCTGGGCAATATGACGCAAGGCCACAATCACCGTCCTGCCCAGGGTTGATTCTTCCTGCCAGGTTACAGACTTGTACGCAGGAGGATACTCAAATCGGGATTGCTGGGCAAAGGAACGGCCAGAATATGAGAACAGTGTGGTGAAAATGGTCACCACGACGGTTGTTGTTATCAGGCGAGTTGTTTTCATGGCAGTATCTCCTTTGAATACGAATTTGGTTATGATCAATTCATCCCTGTTAAAATCGGGAAAAAATCCGCACCTTGTGAAACCGTCTGGCTTATCTGCGCTTCCCCGATGACTCCGGCCACGTCTTCCGGTGAACCGCTCCCCTCATGCATCACCAGCGCCGCAGAGGCATTTGCCAGCCGCATGCGCACGATGATGCCGTAGAACTGGAGATCTTCCCGTATGGTGATATAGCTGAGAGACGGCACGGTTGCGACCGGGTCCGTGCTGTTACTGAAGGCGTCGCTCTCCAGCACCCCTTCCCGTGATAGCAGGCCAGTTACGTTTCCGGCATCCGTGACGATAATCCAGCGAAGCTCCTTATCCTTCCCGATCAAATCCATCAGATCGAGGATGCTGCTGTTTGAAGGGATCGTGGCCATGCAGGTATCCATAATCTCTGCAGCCTTTCTCAGGTTATGGATGGTGGAATGAAGCGCCTCCGGCACCAAATGTCCCCGCCTCGCCAGCTTCATGGTGTAGATGCTATCCCGGCAGAGAAGTTTCCGGACACCGAAGCTGATCGCCACGGTCAGCGTCACGGGAATCACCACGCTATAGTCCAGTGTCATTTCCAGAGTCATTACAATCGCCGTCAGGGCCGCTCCGGTCGCCGCACCAACGCTGCCGGCCATTCCCGCTACGGCAAATGCGGCGGGGCTGATGCCCAGACCGGGCAAGAAGCTGTTAAGCACGATTCCATAAGCCCCTCCAAGGGAGGCTCCCATAAACAGGGATGGTGAAAATATTCCCCCCGATCCCCCCGACCCAAGCGTCAGGGCGGTGGCTATCAGCTTCATTGCCACCAGCAGCAGAAGAAAGCCGGCCCCGTGAAGGGTCATGGTAAGGATGTCCTGGATCGTTGCGTAACCGACCCCCTCAATAAAATAGTGCCCCGAATATCTCTGCATCAGCATGAACATGAGACCGACCAGGAACATTCCCGACATGTGCCGGAAATATTCGCTGTTCGGCAGGATGGTTTCAAAGAGGTCCTCAAACCCGTAGACCGCATTGATGAAGACGACGGATACCATCCCCAGTGCGATGCCCAATCCGACATAGGCGAGGAGCACCAGAGGCTTGTCCAGATGAAAGAACGGGGTTTCAATGTCCGGGATCCTGAATGCCGGATAGGTGCCGAAAAAGAGTTGCCCGATATATGTTGCCGTGGCCGTGGCAATAATAACCGGGACCAGGGTTCGGACGCTTATCTCGTAGAGCAGGATTTCTATTGCGAACAGCAAGCCTCCCAACGGGGTGTTGAAGGTTGCCGCGATGCCCCCGCCAGCGCCCGCCGCGATCAGGACGTTGTTTTGCCACGGTGTGGCCCGCAGCACCTGTCCCAGGGTGGAGCCGAATGCCGATCCAATCTGGGCGATTGGCCCTTCTCGTCCGACCGATCCGCCGCTGCCGATCGAGAGGGCCGAGGCGAGGGATTTGACGACAGCCACCATGGGTCTGATGAACCCTTTACTGTAATAGATCGCATCCATCACTTCCGGTACCCCGTGTCCCTTGGCTTCCGGGGCGAAGTTCTTCACCAGGTACACAACAATGACAGAGCCGATGACGGGCGCCAGCACGATGTACACCCCCCATGGGCTGGCGTTCCCGTGGATATTGGCGTCATAGGAAAGCGACAGCGTGCCGTAGAAGAACAGATTGTGAAAAAAAGCTATCAAGTTCCGGAACAGATATGCCCCGCATCCCGCCACAATGCCGGTGAAAAATGAAAGCAGGGCCAATATGAAAGGTCCATATTGCTTATTTTCCATGAGTCCGCCCATTATTCATTCACAGACCTCTCTAGGGCATACCGGGAAATTCAGGGTATCCGCCAGTTATTGCCGTTCCATGGACACGAAGAAGGTCTGCCTTCCCCTTTTCAGCAGCATCAGTACCGGCTGCCCCTCACCGCCGCTCACGATAGCCTGGTTGTAATCAGCGACGTTCCTGACGGCCTTCCGGTTGACCTCCTTGATGACGTCACCCGGTTGTATCCCCGATTCAGCAGCCAGACTTCCCGGCTCCACGCTCACAACGACAATGCCCGATTTATCAGTTATGCCGAATTGCTTGCGCAACTGTGCCGTCAAGTTGTCCACCTTCATCCCGAAACCTTGCAGTGGCGTGCTGGTCTGGAGAGCGATCCTCTCTTCGGTCTGCTCTTCCACCTTGAGGGAGAGATGTACTTCCTTCTTGTCGCGAATGACGGTTACATCGACGGTTTTACCCACCGGAGTTTCGGCGACTATGCGGGGCAGGTCGTTGGAAGATTTGATGTTCCTGCCGTCGAACGAGACGATAATGTCGCCGGTTTTGATGCCGCTCTTTTCCGCCGGCCCGCCACTGACGACATCACCCACCAATGCCCCTTTTGCTTCCTTCATGCCGAATGATTGGGCCAGTTCCGGGGTTACGGTCTGGATTGTCACCCCGATCCAGCCGCGCACGACTTTCCCCTTTTCCTTCAGTTGGGCTGTTATTGATTTGGCCAAGGAGCTGGGTATGGCAAAGCCGAGACCCTGACCGCCGGAGATGATTGCCGAGTTGATGCCGATGACCTCTCCCTTGAGGTTGACCAGCGGCCCGCCGCTGTTGCCCGGATTGATCGGGGCGTCGGTCTGCAGGAAGTTGTCATAGGGGCCCGAGCCGATTACCCTGCCGGTGGCGCTGATGATCCCCTGGGTCACCGTGTGTTCGAGCCCGAAGGGGTTGCCCACCGCGAGTACCCAGTCTCCAACCCGCATCTTGTCGGAATCTCCCAGCTCAAGTACCGGAAGGTCCTTGAAGAGCGAGGATATCTTGATCAGCGCCAGATCGGTCTTGGGGTCCCGGCCGATGACCTTGGCCTTGAATTCCCGGCCGTCGGAGAGCTTGACCTTGATCTCGTCGGCTTTTGCCACGACATGGTTATTGGTGATGATGTAACCGTCCTTGTGAATGATGAAACCGGAACCGAGGCTTTGTTGTTTCATCTTCTGGTCCGGGTTCTGGTCGAAGAAATTCTTGAAGAAATCTCCGAAGGGATCAGTACGGTCATTTTGTCCCTGGCCGAAGAAATGAAAAAACGGATTGCCCGGAATCGTGACGGTCGAAGTGGTGCTGATATTCACCACGGCGGGCTGTACCTTCTCCGCCAGATCGGCAAATGACTGGGGAAAACCCACGAATTCTGATTTGCCTTTGCTTTCGCAGCCACTCAGGATTGCGAGACAGAAAAACATTGAGGTTGTAACAAGAATTGTCATGCCTATTCTCAATAAATCAGTTTTTCGCATATGGACCTTCTTTGTCATATGAGATTAGTAGTGCTCTTATATTATGTAATACAGTATTTACACGTATAATATTAATTGTAGTGCAAGTTTTCAACATACTCTACTTTCTCTCTTTGCATGACTACTGACCTGTTATCCTTAGTATCATAGAAGAAAAAGAAGTTACTATTTGCTTCAAGAATAACGAGTGGTGCCTGGTTTAAAAGTATGTTGTCAGAAAATTTAACTTTATAGTGTTTTAATTCGTTGAGAGGCTCTTTGTAAACTGCATCCTTATCGATAATTATTGTAGAACCTATTAGAAGCATGTACAGGATAAATACTGTTAGTATAAAAAAACGTGAGTACGATTCGTGGCTACCTTTGAATATTATTTTGAAAAGCAGATAGTCACAGGTAATGTAAATTGCGAAAGATAATAAATAATAGCCCTTCGGGTTATCGTACTTTTTAATGACAAATAATCCGGCTGCAAAAAGGAAAAGGGGAAACACGTAAAGAAATCCCCGGAACATGCTGTGACTTAGAATGTTTTTCTGTTCCTTCAACAAATACCGGATTATGTGGCTGGCACCCGATGCAACCATAATGGCGATAGCTATCAAGTAGACTTTCTCGATGCTGGAAGATAGATAATCCTGAAGTGTAAAGAACAGTTCGACCCGAATTCCGAACAGGCGAAGAAAAATGAAATTATACAAGAAGCCGGTGCAAAGGAAGATTGCCGTCAAACTCAGGTAGAGTGTCTGGAGTTCGCTAATTTTGAAATAAAATGTATTTTCGTTTTTGCTTCCCGTAGTCATAATACCTGCCCACCGCGCTCCATCTTGTTTATCGTTTTCCTGAATTTTAAGACTGCAATTTCGTTAACCTGAGGCATTGCCGTGAACAATGCTGAGATTGAAGAAATCTGGCGGTTGGTTGTCGACGGCACGCCGATCATCAAGCCATGACGTATCTCACTCCTTCGTAACATCCGTGGGCATTCCGTAGTTGGCTTTCAAGACGGTCATTAATTTGCCAAGATCAACTCTGGCGAACAAATTCTTGCGGTCCAGGAGGTTGATTGCCTCCTGCTCCAGATCTATTTCCTCATCTCCATGAACTTCCGCCAGAACCCGGTCACCGGCGGCAGCTATTTTTACCGGTTGCCGGATGATGACGACCTTGGTCCCCCGGCGCACTTTCTTGAATAGTTTGACGATGTCTTCGGGATAAAGGTGGATGCAGCCATGGCTGACCCTCCTGCCGATGCCGAACGGATGATTGGTGCCATGGATGAGCACGCTGCCGATTGACAGGCGCAGGGCATGCGTGCCCAGGGGGTTGTCGGGCCCGGCTGGCACGATTTCCGCCAGTTCCGGTTTCTGCGCCCGTATTGATCTCGGAACGTGCCAGGCCGGATTTACGATCTTCTCGATAATGCTGTATGTCCCGAGAGGTGTATCCCAACCCTCGTCACCGATGCCGATAGGGAAGGTGTCGATCAGCTCTTTTGTACGCGGGTGAAAATAGTAGAGGCGCATTTCCGACAGGTTGATGACTATCCCGTCGCGCAACCGGACATCAGGTAGAAGCCACTTTTTCGGGATCATAACCTTGGTTCCGACTGTGGGAACAAAGGGGTCTATTCCGGGATTGGCGGCTACAATCTCGTTGTAGCCAATATCATAGTGCCTGGCCAGTTCAACAAGGGAATCGTCATCTTTGATCGTGTGGACGGAGATATAACCGCCCACACCTTGTCGAAATGCGAATTCAGCCCCATAAGAATTTTGCCGGCAAAAAACAGCAGTCACAATGAGACAGAGATGTATCGCTGTTTGTAACAGGTGTTTTCGGATCATTGACGAATCCCCGGTAACTGTTCCGAAGGCTCCCGATCGGGGCCAAATCTTAGTCAGGTCTATCCCGGCTATTTCTTCTGCTCAAGCTTGAAGATCTTTTCCGATTTCTTTTCCATTTGCTGGGATTCCCTGGCAGCCCTTTCAGCCTCTTTGGCTGCATTTTCTGCCCTCATAGCCGCATCTTCTGCTTTTTTTGCATCGTTATTAGCGATTTTTACGTCTCCCGCCATTTTGTTAGCCGCATCGAGAGCCTGCTGGGATCTGTCGTTGGCCTGCTTAATGGCATCCTTGTCGGCTGCAGTCATCCCGCCAAGTTGCGAGACTTGGGCTTCGAGCTTGCTGAGGCGGTCTGCCAGGGGATCTACCTGGGAACGGACAAACCCTTCCGTCGCGCACCCCGCCATAGTGAAAAGTGCCATCACGCCAAGTAGTCCGATCAGCTTTTTCATTTGCTGCCTCCCTGTAAGCGATAGTATTGGTGCTCATCATTTCATGAGAGCACCTTTTGTACCAAGACCGATATCCTGGATAAACCTTGTAATATCGTTATGTTATGCAGATTAAACAATCTTGGCCAGCTGCTGCGATAGCAACAAATATGGCAGTGGGAACGGGCGGTTTCGGGAACGGAAACGCCAATAGATTGTATTGAGTCAATGCAATATCAAAATGTTATCACGCAACAAAAGTTGCAATTTGGATTGGGTTTGCCAAGCCACACGAGGTTACCAGCTGATTTTTAACGTGAATGTGGGTCGAGTCGGGAACAGGTGGGAATTCGATCAACGGGCAGGAAAAACAAAGGGGATGCCCCTTGGCAGGATGGTGCGGGAACCATGCAGGAAGCTTCAAAAAATATTCAGATATCTATTTCCTCTCTTTCTCCCTCCTGAGTCTGTTGTTCAACGCCTGACGTGTTATTCCGAGCATCCGGGCGGCGGTTCCCTGGTTGTTCCTGGCAATTTCAAGCGCTTTCTCGATAAGTATGGTCTCGGCATGTTTAAGCGTGGGAAACGAGGAAAAGGTTATTCCATTGAAATCCGGGGAGGTGGCCGGGTATTCGTGTTCCAGCATTGATGTTGCAGGTTCCTGTTCACGCGTCATGACCTTTTTCAACAGAGCCGTGGAGAGTTTGGACGTCGTGGTCCTGCTGACAAAATCATGGACGATTGACTGAAGTTCCCGAATATTGCCGGGGAACTCGTAGGTAACAAGAAAATCGACCAATTCCTTGCGATAGGTCAACTTTCCCTTGCCAAGTGTTTTTGCTGACTGTCTGATGAAATGCTCCAGCAGGAGCGGTATGTCGTCCGGTCGCTTGCGCAGTGGCGGTATGGCTACCTGGTGCGTACAGAGCCGATAATAGAGATCCTTTCTGAACTTCCCGTCATTCATGCATTTCCAGAGATTCCTGTTGGTCGCCACAACCAGTCTTGCCGTGCTTTTTAGAGGCGTGTCGGAGCCAAGCTGGTAGTATTCGTTCTCCTGGAGCAGACGGAGCAGCTTGATCTGCGACAGTTCATTCAGGTCACCGATCTCATCGAGGAACATGGTTCCGTTGGCCGCCTTCATGATCAGTCCGTCGCGGTCATTGAGCGCACCGGTGAAGGCCCCCCGGCGGTGTCCGAACAGGGTGTCCGAAAACATCTGGTCGTCCAGTCCCGCGATATTGATGCTGATAAAGTCGCCCTTCAAGCCGCTCAGGGTGTGTACCGCCCTTGCAACCAGTTCCTTGCCGACCCCGGTCTCCCCGGTGATGAGCACCGGCTGCCTCGATTTCGAAACAACCTCCGCATAGCTTAGAAGTGTCAGCATCTCCTTGTCCCGGGTGATGATGGAAGGGATGTGCGGTGCGCGGGCGGAGATGTCATTGTCGGAAGAATTCTCCAGCAGGGATATCTCTTCATCCAGCCTGCGCAATTCGAGGGCTCTATGTACGCTGGTGATAAAGCGACTGATGGAGATCGGTTTTGTCAGATAATCGGCAGCCCCCGTTTTCATGCAGTCGATGGCGGTATTCACATCGCTTTCCGCGGTTACAACGATTACGGGCACCGCCGGCTTCAATTCCGAAAAGGCCTCCAGGAGATCGCTTCCATGAAGTTTGGGCATCCTCAAATCGATGACCGCGAGGGCGACATCCTCGTTCTTGAAGTACTCCAGTGCCCGCGGACTGTCATCAAAGGTGACCACATTCCGGAATCCGTCATGACACAGAAACGACTGCAGCAATGACAGAGCGTCCGCTTCATCGTCCACGAGCAGTATGGGATTGGAGGTGACTTCCTGATGATTCATGTCGCGGACCCCGCAGTAGATTTGTTTGCTCCGAGTATCAAACCGTTGCAGGTTTATAGTCTAGTCAACTTTTTCAAATAATCAAGCAGGTACAACTCGTTGCTGATGAATATTGTTGCAATAATTGTTGCATCACATGATCCGCGTTGCAGAAGAAAAAGTTCAATGATTTCCGTTTTCGATTCCTCATGGCCGCACATTTCCTGCAACAAGCATTGCTTTGTTCCGCAGCGGCAGTCCGGATGCCTGCTGTGTAACATGCTGTTTTTACAGGCAGAAATCCGCCTTGAGTTGCTGGCATGGACACTGCAGCCTGTTGCCCTCATTGCTACGCGTGCCGGATCGTATTTTTAGTCAGTTCCTGTTGCACTGAAAATCGGCCAGCCAGGGAAATCAAAGACCAAATTCGGTGTAAAGGAGCAGATATTGGAAAGCTTGCTCAAGACAGCAATTATTGAAGCCATCATGATCGAAAACCGCAGCCTGAAGTTTTATCGTGCCATGTCGACCAAGGTCGATGACATTCGCTGCAAGGACGTCCTCGAACGGTTGGCCCGGAAGGAGGAGGAACATCTGGAATCGTTTTGCAACCTCTATCCGGGCAATGAAGATGATCTGTACCACGCCCTCGTCAAGAATAACATCTATGATGATCCCTACTACCGCTCGCTGCTCAACTCGATCCACGGCAACAGTACAGAAATCGATATCCTGCGGATTGCGCTCAAGGAAGAGACGGCCTGTATCGAGTGCTACTCCGCCTATGTCGAGACCATCCGTGAACCGGCAATCCGCGATATTTTTGTGCAAAATCTGGAAGAGACCCGCAACCATGCCGAGATGATAGAAGAAGAATGCGAGCGACTTATCAAGCCGGAGGGGACGCGCCGGACTGGTGCCGTTCCTGACAGTCGGTGGGATCATGACTATTGCGAATAACAAATCAAGCCTGACCCGGGAAGATCGGATCAGGGGCGCCTTGTGGGGCGGTTTCATCGGCGATGCCTACTGTCTGGGGAGCCACTGGATCTACGGCCTGACTGAGCTGGCCCAGCGCTTCCCGGGCGGAGTTCAGGGCTTTGAAACGCCCGCATCCGGTCACTACCATGCTGGCAAGAAGGCCGGCGACTTCACCCATTATGGTGATGCCGCCCTTGTCATGCTGGCATCGGTTGCCCAACTCGGTCACTTCGAAACCGTGGATTTCGGCTCCCGGCTCATGCGGCTCATGACCGGGGAAAATTACGCCGGCTACCGCGACCATGCCACCCAGGGCATGATAGAAAATTACCTGGCCCACCTCGACGCAAATCCCGCGCAACCCTTTGATTTCCAGCAGGGGGCCGACGATGATCAGCCCGCGACGGTCACCCATCTTGCCCCGGTCGTCGTAGCGCACCTTGACGACCAGGACCTGCTGGATACGGTTGCAATGGCGACCCGCGTCTGCCAGAACAACCCGCGGGCGATTGCCTATGCACAGGCGGCGGCTCTGATCCTGTACCATATAATCAAGGGCGCCGCTCCGGAAGAGGCGGTTGCCGAAACCCGGCAGATCATTTCGGCGCAGGACAAATACCGCTCGGAAGTCAACAAACGGATGAAGATCGCCTGCGCGGCACGCATACTTCCCGTGCTGGAAGCAACCGTGCTCTTCGGGCAGTCCTGTCCGCTCTATTCCAGTTTTACCGCGGCGCTGCACACGACGCTTGTCTGCAAGGACGATTTCGAACGAGCGATCCGCTCCGCGGCAAATGCCGGTGGCGACAGCGCCGGCAGGGCCGCCATGATCGGCGCCTGGCTGGGAGCCCATCTTGGTATTCAGGCCATTCCCCTGGCATGGAGAAGAAGGCTCACAGCCCACGACCGGATAGAAGCAGATGTGGAACGGATCGTTGCGGCAACTGTCTAATGTCGATACTGATCTTCTGTCTGCAAAACAAGATCCGCCGGTTTCTCGGAAGTGCCGTACTGATTGACGCAACAGCGCACCCTTGTGGTGCGCTGTTGTATAAGATAGTATATGTTCCGGTTGTACATCTTCAGGACTTGAGAGAGCTGGCAATGGGTGACAAGGAAAAGCGTTCCGCCGGATCGGCCAGGCTGCGCCGCCAGGCAGAAGAACGCCTGAAAAAGGGGGTGACCGCTCCCGGACATGATGCATCCCATACAGAGGGCGAAACGCAGCGACTCCTGCACGAATTGCAGGTCCACTACATTGAACTGGAGATGCAGAATGAAGAGCTCCGCCGCTTCAGGGATGAGGTGGAGAAGTACGTCGATCTTTTCGATTTTGCACCGGTCGGGTACTTCACCCTCGACCGCGATGGAGTCATCAGCGCCGTAAACCTCAGTGGTGCCAGCCTCCTTGGAATAGTACGCTCAGGGGTGATCGGCCGGCGCTTTGCTATTTTTGTTACCGGTGAATCCCTCCCCGTCTTCGTTGAGTATCTCGGAAAGGTGTTTGCGAGCCGGAGCATGACAACCTGTATGATTGAGCTTGCCAGGGCCGATAAAACCCGGTTATTTGTGCGGATCGTGGGAATTGCATCGGAGGATGCCCAGGAGTGCCGCATCGCTGTCATTGATCGCAGTGAACAGAAACTGGTTGAAGAGATGCAGCTTCGACACATTGCCGAACTGGAGGCTGCCCAGAGGACGGCGGAAAACAAAAGCCGTCTCCTGTCGGCAGTACTGGAAGCCCTGCCGGTAGGGGTGGCCATTACCGAGGCCGCTGGCGGCACCATCCAGACCAACAGGGCCTTTGAGCAACTGTGGGGCGGATTGCGGATGGAGACCCGCGTTGTCCAAGACTTTGCCGCCTACAAGGCCTGGTGGGCCGAGACGGACACGCCCGTTGAGCCCGAGGAACGGGCGTCGGCCCTGGCGCTGCAAAACGGGGTGACCACGACTGGTCAGTTGATGCGGATTGAGCGCTTCGACGGGAGCGAGGCCCATGTCATCAACAGCGCCTCGCCGGTATTCGATGCCGATGGAAACACGGTCGGGTGCGTGGTCGCGGTTCAGGATATCACCGAACTCAGGCGGGCCGAGGAAAATAGGCGCAGGAGCGATGAGCTGTTGCGGCTCCATATGGATAATTCGCCACTGGCAATAATCGAGTGGGACCGGGATTTTATTGTCACCCGCTGGACCGGCGGGGCGGAACGGATATTTGGCTGGAGTGCGTCAGAGACGGTCGGAAAATCGATATCTGAGTTGAACATGATCTTTGAGGAGGATATCCCGCTTGTCGAAAGGGTGGTAACCCAATTGTCCGAAGGGCTGTCGTCGCAGGTTGTCGTAAACAATCGCAACTATTCCAAAAACGGCGCCATACGCATTGCACCTGGTACAATTCGGTACTGACAGACCAGCAGGGGCGGATGACCTCCGTCCTGTCAAAGGTGATCGACATCACCGAGCAAAAGCTGGCCGAAGAGGCGTTGCTCCAGGCGCGCAAGGAACTTGAGCAGCGCGTGACCGAACGGACACAGCAGCTTGCCTCGTCCGTGGAGAGCCTGCTGGGAGAAATCTCCCAGCGTGAACTGACGGAAAAAATGCTCCTGAGTCTCAATAGCCTGTATTCGGTTCTGAGCGAGACCAACCAGGTCATTGTTCGCGCAAGCGACCGTGATACCCTCTTCCGGGAAATATGCCGGATTGCCGTGGAAAACGGCGGCTTCATGCTCGCCTGGGTCGGGTTGGTCAATGAGGCGGACGGTGCGGTACGGAAGGTCGCGGTATACGGCGCGAGCGGTTATCTGGATGATATCCGGATAACGGTCAACGCGGAACCCGAAGGTGGAGGGCCAACCGCCATGGCCATCCGCAACGGGAGCTATTTCATCTGCAACGATTTTCTGAACGATCCCCGTACACGGCCCTGGCACAACAACGGGCGCATCCATGGTGTCAGGGCATCCGCCTCCGTGGCCTTGAAGGAGGAGGGGAGGGTGATCGGCGCACTTACCCTGTATGCTACCGAAAAGGATGCCTTTGACCCGAGGCACGTTGAACTTCTCCAGCAGATGGGAACCGACATTTCCTTTGCCATCGATAACATGTTACGCGAGGAACGTCGTCAGATAGCGGAACAAAAACTCCGCGACGAGACCTTGCAGCGCTTGCGGGCCGTGGAAGCGCTTCGCCAGCAGGAACTTATCCTGATTCAGCAGAACCGCCAGGCGGCCATGGGTGAGATGATCGGCAATATCGCCCACCAGTGGCGCCAGCCCCTCAACACCCTGGGCCTTTTTACACAGAGGCTGGGATTTTTCTATGGATCACCCAGTTTTGACAAGGAGTTTCTGGATACTTCGGTCGCCAAATCCATGGAGATCATCGAGTACATGTCACGCACCATCGATGACTTCAGGAACTTTTTTTCCACCGAACGTGAGAAATCCGAGTTCAGGGTCGATGAGGCGGTAAACAAGGCCCTTTCACTGGTTGAAGCCAGCTTCAAGGAATGCGGAATTCATATCGAACGGGAGGAGCAGGAGGGGGTTACCATTTTTGGATATCCCAACGAGTACGCCCAGGTCCTGCTCAATATCCTGATGAACGCCAAGGACGTCATAACTGAGCGCAAAGTTTGCTCGCCCTTTGTAAGGATTTGCATCGGGGCCATGCCGGGGAAATCGCTGGTGACCATTTTCGACAATGCCGGCGGTATTCCCGAGGATATTATCGACAAGATATTCGATCCCTACTTCACCACCAAAGGCCCTCAGCAGGGCACGGGTATCGGCCTGTTCATGTCAAAGTCCATCATAGAAAACAACATGGGGGGGAAACTCTCGGTGTCCAATAGTGACGGGGGCGCCGAATTCCGGATCGAGGTCTGATGCCGGCCGCGACCGCCTTCCTCCCTTCCCCGTAACAATTGCCACCCCCGAAACGATAGCGCACATCATGGTGTGCCGCCATTTTTCCCCGCAATTCCTGCTCCCCGCCTGATCCACTGCAAGTTATGTTGCAGTGTCCAACACGCGCATTATCCATAACCATTTAAATTAACGGAAAAATAATTTGTCCGCATGTTGGTACGTTTTCTGCGAAGTCTACTGGCAAAGGAATCACGGACATTGCCCCCAACCGTATTCCGCTTGTTATGTCCTCCTTGAAAGCGGAGAAGGAACTGCAGTCTGAAAAGAGAGCCTCATCATGATCACCGAGCCGATAAAAAGCTTGATAGAACAATCATCGTACGTGTTCGTTGCCACGGCGGATTCCTTGGGTCAGCCCCACCTGGCTATCGGGGAGCAGGTTGCCATTTCCGGAGACTCCCTGCTGATCTTCGAGAACTGGTTTTGCCCCTCCACACTGGAGAACATAGCCGCCAACCCGCATGTTTCGGTTGTGGCGGTTGTGCCGGAAACGGGAAGGGGCTATCAGATGCTTGGATCGGTTATACGGAGCACGGACGCGGCCGTGCTCGATGGCTATGATCCGTCCGTGACTTTGCCGGAGATTCCTCAGGTATTGACCAGATTCACCGTCAAAATACTCAAGGTGCTTGAGTTCACCAGCGGGATACATTCCGACATCCCGATCATCGAATGACGTCGCAACATTAATTGCAGGAGCAACATTAATTGCGCGGCATTGATTGGGGCTCTTGCTGCCGGCAGGCCGAATGGCTCACACCCCGTTATAAGAGAGGAGAAGTGACATGGCAAAAGAGGCGTTTGTTGATCAGGATATGTGTATCGCCTGCGGTATCTGTGTGCAGAACCTTCCCGATGTATTCCGATTCGACGACAGCGGCAAGGCGGAGTGCTTCGATCCGTATGGGGCCACGGAAGATGAGATTCAGCAGGAGGCAATCGATGTATGCCCGGTATCCTGCATCTGCTGGAAATAACGGGTAGCCGTCACACCATCATCCTACCAGAGGGGGAACGTATGAAAGGGAACGAACAGGTCATCAATCAGCTGAATGCACGACTGGCGGAGGAACTTACCGCTATCAACCAGTATTTTGTCCATGCCGAGATGTGTGAAAACTGGGGCTACAAAAGGCTTCACGATATGATCTTCAAACGCTCGATCCAGGAGATGAAGCATGCCGAGAAGCTGATTGCGCGCATACTGTTCCTGGAGGGGGTTCCGATTGTCAGTAAGCTTAACAAACTCCAGATCGGCAGCAAAATTCCCGAGATGCACACGAATGACCAGGCCGCCGAACTCGCCGCGATCCGCGGCTATAACGAGAGCATCCGCCTGGCGACCGAGGCCGGCGACAACGGTACGCGCGAACTGTTGAATTCGATCCTGAAGGAGGAAGAGGAGCATATCGACCTCATCGAAGCCCAGATCGACCAGATCGGCCAGATGGGTGTCCAGAACTACCTGGTTGAACAGATCGATTGAACTGCCTCGAAGTTTCATCCTGCAGGAGATAATGGTTCATGATGCAGGATTAAGAAGCTTTCGTACATTTAAAAACCTGAGAGGAGAGACACATGAACAGGCGAACCTTTCTCGCAACCACCTTCATCGGCTCCGTAACGGCAGGCATCAGCAGCGCGGCCGCGGCGGCCGAGCGCTACTTCCCGGTCAAGGTCGATCAGACGCTCTTCGAAACGATCAACCGCGTCAAGGTCCCCGGGAAGAAATCCCCCCTGGAGATGTCCCACGCGCCGGTCATTACGGCTCCAAAGTCGGTCAAGGCCGGCGAAACCTTTACCGTGGAGGTTTCCATCGGCGAGAATGTTCACCCCATGGGACCGGCCCACTGGATAGAGTACATTGAACTGGCCATCGGCAACGAGCCTGCCGGCAGGATCGAGTTCCGGTCCAGGGGCTTCATGAAGCCCAAGGCGACCTTCACCGTCGCCTTGCCCAAGGAGATGGCGCCGAGCGGCAAGGCCACGCTCGTCGCCTTTCAGCGCTGCAACCTGCACGGATTGTGGGAATCCACACTCGATATAACGGTGCTTTGATGCGAAGAGGCTGTTGTCCCGAGCCATTGCAGGGGTGGAGACGGTGGATTTCTCCGGGTATGAAATAAACCGTAAATTGACAAAGCGAGGTGTGACATGAAAACTTCAGACATCTCCCTGTTGTGCGTCGAGGATGATGCCACGGTACGCGGCCTCCTCTGTTCCCTGCTAAAGATGAAATACCCAGCAACGCCGGTCTACTTGGCAGCTTCAGCGGATGAGGGGCTGGAGCAGTTCAGGGAGCACCGGCAATCAATCGTCATTACCGATATCAATCTTGCCGGATCAAGCGGGGTCCAGATGGTCAGGGAGATCAGGAAACTTGATCCCGATACGGTCGTCATATTCATTTCGGGCTGCTCGGATATCGAGCGGATCACCGCATTTGAAGGTTCCGCTTCCAGTCATCACATCTGTAAACCGATGAAGTGCAGTGACCTGACCGGGCTGCTTGACGCCTATATGCAGGGACATGGTGGCAACAGGAGCCGGGGAGATTGCACGCCGGATGATGATCCGCTGGCAGGTCGGTATGGCGCCGCCAAATAGTGATCTGCATTAATAGTGCTTCGGCGAATATCTGCTAAAATTGAAACATGTTTGCCATCACGTTCCCTATCAACCAAGGAGGTATGGAAATGGACCTGTCACGAAGAACGTTTTTCAAGGTGTGTGCTTCCGGATTGGGTGGTTCCAGCGTTGCCATGCTGGGCTTTCCGCCGGGCGATGCGCTGGCGGAGGTGCGCGAGTTCAAGCTGGCCCGCAGTACCGAGACCCGCAATACCTGCCCGTACTGCTCGGTGAGTTGCGGGCTGATCATGCACAGCCTGGGTGACAAGGCGAAGAACGCCGAGCTGTCCATATTTCACATCGAGGGCGACCCGGACCATCCGGTGAACAGGGGCACGCTCTGCCCCAAGGGCGCCGGACTGGTGGATTTCATCCACAGTCCCAACCGGCTCAAATACCCGGAATACCGCGCTCCCGGTTCCAAGGAGTGGCGGCGCATCTCCTGGGATGAGGCCTTTACGCGGGTGGCCCGGCTGATGAAGGACGACCGGGACAAGAACTTCATCGCCAAAAACGCCGCCGGAGACACGGTCAACCGCTGGCTGTCCGCCGGCTTCCTGGCGGCCTCCGCCTCCAGCAACGAATCCGGCTACATCACCCATAAGGTTATCCGCAATCTGGGCATGCTGGCCTTCGATAACCAGGCCCGGGTCTGACACGGACCAACGGTGGCCAGTTTGGCCCCCACATTCGGACGCGGTGCGATGACCAACCACTGGGTGGACATCAAGAATGCCAACGTTATCATCGTCATGGGCGGCAACGCCGCCGAGGCCCACCCCTGCGGATTCAAATGGGTGACCGAGGCCAAGGCCCACAACAACGCCAAACTCGTCGTCATAGACCCCCGCTTCACCCGCTCGGCGGCGGTGGCGGACCTCTACACGCCCCTGCGGACCGGTACGGATATCGCCTTTCTGGGCGGGGTGATCAACTACCTGCTCAGCAATAACAAGATCCAGCACGAATACGTCAAGGCCTACAGCAACGCACCCTTCATCGTGGCCGAAGGCTACAAGTTCGATGATGGCCTGTTCTCCGGCTACGACGAGGCAGCCCGCAAATACGACAAGGCCACCTGGGCCTACGAGGTCGGACCGGACGGCTATGCCAAGGTCGATGAAAGCCTGCAGCACCCCCGCTGTGTGCTGCAACTGCTTAAAACACACTACTCCCGTTACACGCCGGACATGGTCAGCACTATCTGCGGCACGCCCAAGGACGCCTTCCTCAAGGTGTGCGAGATCATCGCCAGCACCTCGGTGCCCGACCGCACCCTGACCTTCATGTACGCCCTGGGCTGGACCCAGCACTCGGTGGGATCACAGATGATCCGTACCGCGGCCATGGTACAGCTCCTTTTGGGCAACGTGGGCATGGCGGGGGGCGGGGTGAATGCCCTGCGGGGCCACTCCAACATCCAGGGGCTCACCGACCTGGGGCTGCTGTCCAACCTCCTGCCGGGTTATCTGACCCTGCCGGGTGAAAAGGAAACCGATTACCAGGGCTATATCGCCAAGCGGGCCCTCAAACCCCTGCGCCCCGGCCAGATGTCCTACTGGCAGAACTACGGCAAGTTCCACGTCAGCCTGATGAAGAGCTGGTACGGTAATGCCGCCACCAAGGAGAACAACTGGTGCTTCGACTGGCTGCCCAAGCTGGACAGGGTCTATGATGTGCTCCAGGTGTTCGAACTGATGCACCAGGGCAAGCTGAACGGCTACTTCTGCCAGGGCTTCAACCCCCTGGCCTCGATCCCCCACAAGGCCAAGCTGATCAGCGCCATGTCCACGCTGAAATACATGGTGGTGATCGACCCCCTGGCCACGGAGACCTCCTGCTTCTGGGAGAACCACGGCGATTACAACGACGTGGACCCGGCCAAGATCCAGACCGAGGTCATCCGGCTCCCCTCCACCTGCTTTGCCGAGGAGAACGGCTCGCTGACCAACTCCGGCCGCTGGCTGCAATGGCACTACCAGGGGGCCCCGCCGCCGGGAGACGCCAAGCCGGATGCCGATATCATCGCCGGCATCTTCCTCAAGCTGCGGGATTTGTACCGCAAGGAGGGTGGGGCCTTCCCCGACCCGATCCTGAACCTGACCTGGAACTACTGGAACCCTGAGGCTCCGGCACCCGAGGAACTGGCCATGGAGTACAACGGCAAGGCCCTGGCGGACCTGCCCGATCCCAAGGACCCGGCCAAGACCATTCTGAAGAGGGGGCAGCAACTGGACGGTTTCGGCCAGCTCCGCGACGATGGCAGCACGGCCTGCGGATGCTGGCTCTATTCCGGCGCCTGGACCGAGAAAGGCAACCTGATGGCGCGGCGGGACAATTACGATCCTTCCGGCCTCGGCACCACACTCAACTGGGCCTTTGCCTGGCCGGCCAACCGGCGGGTCCTGTACAACCGCGCCTCCTGCGACCCCGCAGGCAAACCCTGGGACCCGAAGCGCAAGCTGATCGGCTGGGACGGAGCCAAGTGGAGCGGGGCCGATATTCCCGACTTCAAGCCGGATGCGGCCCCCGGTGACGGCATGAGCCCCTTTATCATGCAGCCGGAAGGGGTCGGCAGGCTGTTCGCCCTGGACAAGATGGCGGAAGGGCCGTTCCCCGAGCATTACGAACCCTTCGAAACCCCCATCGACAGCAATCCCCTGCACCCGAAGGTGATCAGCAACCCGGCTGCGCGGGTATTCAAGGGTGATCTGGAGGGCTTCGGCAAGAGCAAGGAGTACCCCTACGCCGCCACCACCTATCGACTGACCGAGCACTTCCACTTCTGGACCAAGCACACCCGCCTGGCGTCCATTATGCAGCCGGAGCAGTTCGTGGAGATCAGCGAGGAGCTGGCCAAGGAGAAGGGCATCAAGGCCGGCGACATGGTCAAGGTCTGGTCCAGCCGGGGTTTCATCAAGGCGGTGGCGGTGGTGACCAAGCGTATCAAGCCGCTCCAGGTCAACGGCAAGACGGTCCACCACGTGGGCATCCCGATCCACTGGGGCTTCAAGGGTGTGGCCAAGAGCGGCTACCTGGCCAACATCCTGACCCCCTTCGTGGGGGACGCGAACACCCAGACACCGGAGTTCAAATCGTTCCTCGTCAACATAGAGAAGGCATAGGAGGCGGATCATGGCACTTCAATCGCTTGACATCACCCGCCGTTCCGCCACCACCACCCCTTCGCCGAGCCAGCGCCAAACCCCGGAGATAGCCAAGCTGATCGACATCTCCAAATGTATCGGCTGCAAGGCCTGCCAGGTGGCGTGCATGGAGTGGAACGACACCCGCGACGCCATCGGCAGCAACCATGGCGTGTATGACAACCCGGCGGACCTGACTGAAAATTCCTGGACCGTGATGCGCTATGCCGAGGTGGACACCGATCGTGGTCTGGAATGGCTGATACGCAAGGACGGCTGCATGCACTGCGCCAATCCGGGCTGCCTCAAGGCCTGCCCCGCGCCGGGGGCCGTCGTGCAGTACAGCAACGGCATCGTGGATTTCCACGAAGAAAACTGCATCGGCTGCGGCTACTGCATCACCGGCTGCCCCTTCAACATCCCGCGTCTGTCG
The DNA here is from genome assembly GCA_021779135.1 of Deltaproteobacteria bacterium. GTDB lineage: Bacteria > Desulfobacterota > Desulfuromonadia > Geobacterales > Pseudopelobacteraceae > CAIPTY01. The sequence continues at coordinate 287 of JAJYBH010000005.1, read as the reverse complement.
CACAAGGACAGCAAGGTCTACAAGTGCACGCTCTGTTCCGACCGGGTGGCGGTGGGGCTGGAGCCGGCCTGTGTCAAGACCTGCCCCACCGGGGCGATCGTGTTCGGCACCAAGGAGGCCATGCTCCATCACGCCGAGGGCCGGGTCGCGGACCTGAAGGAGAGGGGCTTTACCCAGGCGGGAATCTATGACCCGCAGGGGGTTGGCGGCACGCATGTGATCTATGTGCTGCAACATGCCGACAAACCCGGGATGTATTGCGGCCTCCCCAAGAATCCCTCCATCGG
>JAJYBH010000211.1 GCA_021779135.1 Deltaproteobacteria bacterium | reverse complement strand
CGCGGTTGGCCAGCTCGAATATGCCGCGGCGGGTCTGGTTGGCGCCGGTGAAGGCCCCCTTTTCGTGTCCGAAGAGTTCACTCTCCAGGAGGTTTTCCGGCAGCGCCCCGCAGTTTACAGGGATGAACGCCTGGTCGGCGCGTCCGGATGCGGCGTGGATGAAGCGGGCCAGGACCTCCTTCCCCGTTCCCGTCTTCCCCTGGATCAGCACGTTGATGTTCTTGTTGGCGATCTTGTAGGCCAGGGAGACCAGACGCCGCATGCTCGGCGCGGTGCCGACCTGAAAACCGACGGCCCGGGCCACCTCGGACCACTCTTCCTCGGCGTGGCGCCCATGTGAAAGGTTGAAACCGTGGGTGGCGGCCTTTTCGATGAGGGCCTCGATCTCGCCGATGTCGTCGAACGGCTTTTCCAGGTATTCGTAGGCGCCCAGCTGCATCGCGGTTACCGCCGTCTTGATGGTGCTGTAGCCGGTCATGATGACGACCTCGCAGGCGGGTTGCCGGGCCTTGATCATCTGCAGCAGGGTGAGACCGTCGGTGTCCGGGAGCTTCAGATCGACCATGGCCACGTTGAAACTGTTTTCTTCGAGCGCCTGCATCGCCTCCGGCTCGTTTGCCGCGGTGACGACGCCGTAACCTTTCCGGGACAACAGGCGGCGGAAAAACGTGCAGACATCCGCCTCGTCGTCGATGATCAGAACCTGAATCTGAGACACTTGCTCACCACCTATAACCCATTATTATCATGCTGCTCTATCGGCAGGACCAGGGAGAATGTGCTCCCCTCCCCCGGTCTGCTCTCCACCTCGATGGTGCCGTTGTGGGACTCGGCGATCCCGAGGCTGACCGAAAGCCCCAGACCGGTCCCCTTGGTCGCTTCCTTGCTCGTGTAGAACGGGGTGAAAATCTTGGACAGGTTTTCCGGGGCGATGCCGATGCCGTTGTCGGTCACGCTCAGTACGGCCCATCTCCTGTCCCCTTCCACCCGGAGCGCCGTGGCCACCTCGATGGTTTTTTCCTTCCGCTCCACGTCCCCCAGGGCATCACGGGCATTGATCATGAAGTTGGTCAAAACCTGCTGGATCTGCGGCCCGTTGGCGGTGACGCGCGGCAGGTTGGTATCGAAACGTTCGACGATCCTGATCTGACTCCGGTTGATCTGGTACTGGATCATGCTCAACATCCGCTCCGCCTCGGTATTGAGATCGATATCCGTCACCGGGGGCTGGTTCTGCCGGGAAAAGGTCAGAAGGTTCTGGACTATCCGCTTGCAGCGCAGGCCGGAATTGATGATATCGTCGAGCACCTCGGCCTTGTCGTACCGGGCATCCTCATTGAGGTCCCTGGCCAGCATCTGCGCCGTGCCGATGATGACGGTCATCGGGTTGTTCAGCTCGTGGGCCACGCCGGCAGCCATCTCGCCGAGGGCGGCCAGCTTGGCCGAATTCACCAGCTGCGCCTCCATCTTGATCTTTTCGGTAACGTCCTTGAGGATGATGGTCACCGCGACCAGCTGCCGCTCCTCGTTCAGCACAGGATAGTATGAGAGGTCGAGGACCAGCCCGGATTCGGTCTGCCAGCGCTGGTAGACCGGCCTCCCGGTCCTCTGGACCTCCTGGATGGGGCATTGCTTGCAGGGATGGTTGCGGCCGTGGAGCTTGGCAAAGCACTTGTTGCTCAGGGTCTGGTTCCAGAAGCCGCTCATCTCCGGCGGCAGGTGATCGTTATGGAGCAGGACGTTGTAATCGGTGTCTATCAGGAAGATCGGGTCGGTCACGGCCTTGAAGGTCTCCTCCCATTCCTTCTTGGCGCGGGAGACCTGCTTGTAGAGCCGGGCGTTCTGAATGCTTATGGAGAGCTGGTCCGCAAGGTGCTGCACAAAGCTCAGGTCCCCCTCGCTGTATGCGAACTCCAGGATGCTGGCAACTACCAGGGCGCCGATCACCTCGTCCCGCTTGAACATGGGGGCAACCGCCATCGCCCGGAGCGGGCCGGGATAGCCGGGATTGATCTGGATATGACTGAACTCTTCCGGCGTCAGGTTGAAGATGCCGGGCTTTTTCTGGCTTATGACCTTAAGTGATGGGGAATGGGCGGGGAAGTTCTCGATCTTGCAGAAATCCTTTGGCATCATCGCCTTGAGCGACAGCGCCCCCCCCTTGAACGTCACCAGCCCGAGGAAATCGCAGGAGAGCGTCTGCGGCAGCTTGGTGAAGGCCCGTTCGATGATGTCCGGGGTAGACATGTCGATGTTGATGTCCCGTGCAAGCTGGTGCAGGATCTCCAGGCGGCCGTTCTGCTTGAGAACCTCCTGGTTCCGCTTTTTCAGCTCAACATAATAGTTGAGTTTCGAGGAATCGACCCCGGTCAGCTGCTGGAGGAGCTTTTCCTTGTTTTCCAACGTTGTTTCCTCTTTATTGTCCGCACCCCAATTCAGGGCAGGTTTGGTTCGGCCGATTGAGCATAACCGCAGGCGTGTTACCCAATGGGCATAAACAGCGCCACGTTGAGGATTGTGCGATTGAGGCCGGGCCGAAGATGCCCTGAAGGCGGGTGCGGACTACATGCACTTGCGGAAGATGGCCTCGATCTCCTCAACTGTCGCGCTGCGCGGATTGGTCACCAGGCAGGCGTCCTTCGTCGCATTGCGGCTCAGAAGCGGGATGAACTCCTCCAGCAGGCCGATCTGCGCCAATCCCTTGGCCAGCCCGACATCCTCGATCAGCCGCTTGACCGCCCCGATGGAACGTTCTGCGGCCGCCGCTGTATTCAGCCCGGCAACATTCTCGCCCATGGCGATGGCGATATCCCGGAACCTGTCGGGACAGGCATCCAGGTTGAATTCCATCACGTGCGGGAGGATCGAGGCGTTCGTCTCCCCGTGGTGCTGGTCGATCAGGCCGTCCACCTGGTGGGTCATGGCGTGGGTGGCGCCGAGGATGGCGTTGGAAAACGCCAGCCCCGCGGAAAGGGCAGCCATGGCCATGTTTGTGTTGGCCTCCGTGTCCCCGCGGTCTGCCACCGCCTGCCGCAGGTTCTGCGAGATCAGCTGGATCGACTTGAGGGCATGGATGTCGGTCAAGGGGGTCGATGCCAGCGACACGTACGACTCGATGCCGTGGGTCAGGGCGTCTACACCGGTGGCGGCGGCCAGCTTGGCGTCCTTGGTCTTCAGCAGTTCCGGATCGACGATGGCTATATCCGGCACCAGAGACCTGGAGATGATGGACATCTTCAGCTTGCGCGCCGTATCGACGATGATGGTGAACTGGCTCACCTCGGAGCCGGCCCC
>JAJYBH010000090.1 GCA_021779135.1 Deltaproteobacteria bacterium | reverse complement strand
CAAATAAGGCAGTTATTGAGCAACACGAAACCGAGTAACTTTCCCGAAACGGCGCCTGCCACCGAAGCAGCAGGCGCCGTTTTTAGCGCGGTGCACGAAAGGAGGCAAAGTCCCTCGCCCCTCATCTCTCATCTCTCACCTGCTCAAGATCATCGCGCCCGCTTCCCCGTTAACCACATTGCGGAATTGCCCCTGCAGAGATCTTCTGTCGGCGGACACCCTGAGCCTGGCCTTGCCGCCCGTGCCGTCAGAAAGGCGCATGTAGTCGAGATCGATGTCCTGGCCTCTGACAATGCCTTTTCCGGAGATTATCATCGCCTGGTTCGGATAGCCGCCGGCAAAAACCAGCATGTTTCCCTGCTGTTCGATGCTGTAGGTCAGGCCATCGGAACCAGCCCAGACCCCGCTGAGATTTGCTGCGGCAGACGTGGGCGTCGCCGGTGGGACTGGCGGCTGCTCCGGGTAAACCGGCTGGGAAGGGGGGTGCTGCGGCTGGTAAAGGGGCACTGCGGCCTGTGTGGCCGGTTTGGGGGAGGTCTCGTGGGACGAAAGCAGGCCGATGTCGACAAGGAGCGTCAGGCTGGATAAAACAATGCCGGTTATTGCCAGCGTCTTTCCCCTGGCCCGGTTGAGCCGGGTGTCCAAAAACGCGAACCCGCCCAGGGCGAGGGCGATCAGGGCTATGACCAGGCTGCCGATCTTCGTGTCGAGGGTCGGAGCGTTGTCCTGGATGAGCGACAGTAATATCAGGGCAGAAGTGACGATGCTGGCGACCGCCTTTTTGCTCAGTCTTTGGGGTGGTTGAACCGCTGTGCCGGCCGCCGGCCTGGCATCCGCTCCGCGCTTGATCCCCGCCTTCTCGATGATCTTGACCAGCTGTTCCGTGTCGTAGTCCCAGCGGTTGTCGGTAAGCTCCTGGGCCTGGCGCCGGGTGAGCGGCTTCAGATCGTCGGGGAGCCCGGAAGCGGCCGGCATGACGGCGCCGCCCACCAGGACCGGAATCACCCGGATGTTTCGCTTCAGTGCGGTGGCGATTTCGAGGCGGATGAAATCCTCGGGGTTGTCCAGCCTGGGTTTCCCCTCCGCATCGGCCGACGTCAGCCAGGCGGGGCCGATGACCGCCAGAAGGACCGCGCATGAGCCGACCGCGCTCTCGATCGCTTCGACGAAGTCCGAGCCGGCCTCGATTTTCTCGATATCCATGAAAATCTGGTCTTGATCGAAACATTGCTCCAGACGCTCGGAGAGACGTCCGGTCCACCCCGCGCTGTCATGGCGCCGGTAACTGATGAAGATGCCTCCCATGCGTGATCTCCTTCCCTGGATTTTTTCGGACCGCGTCCCGGCGCACGGTCCTACGGAAACGCATCAAAATGCCTCGGGCTCACCTTGTTGGCCACCACGGCGGTACCCACCCGCTGCAATTCACGGATATGTTCGGTGGAGTCGAGCTTCTGCACATCTTCCGGCTTTACGTCGGCAAGTCCCAGGGCGTCCAGCCCCTCCCTGGTCAACTCGGCGTTGTAACGCAGATAGGTGAAGAGCTTGGGCATGACCGGACCCTTCTTGCCGATCATGTCTCCCACCTCCCGGTCGAGGGGGTCGCCGGCCAGACAGGCGCCGAAGGTGCGGCAGAGGAAATCCTGCTCATTGAGGGCGGCGTACATCAGGGCCGAGGGTATCGAACTGGCATTGTAGATGATGTTCATTTCATCGGGCCTGAGATCCTTGTTCGCCTCCGGGCTGGTACCGGTGCCGATGGAGACCAGCAGCAGCCTGTTCTCCCCTGCCGGCCAGTTCAGGTTGTAGGGCTCGGTGGTCGCCATCAGGAATGCCTGGAAGGCCGGGTTGTTGTAGGTGGTGATGCCGCCGTCCACAAAGACGAAGCGGTGGTCGCCCACGTTCACCTCCTCCGGCGGGAAGTAGACCGGCGCCGCCGTGCTGGCCCGCACCAGCTGCCAGAGCGGGAGCTTCAGGTTGCAGTCCTTCCGGCCGGGCTGATTGTACTTTGCATAGGGGTTGTTGGAGACCGGCCAGGGCGAATCGGTGGAGACGTTGCGCATGACCATCATCAACAGCGAACGCAGGCCGTTGCTGCCGAGGGTGGTCTCCGCGCCGAAGACCTCGCGCAGTTTTGCGGCCAATCGCTCGTCTTCGTATTTGTTATGGGTATATCGATTCAGGATGCAGGCCTTGTCGAACATGGCCTCGCCGCTGCTCAGATAAAACTGGCGGATCTCGTCGCATGATTTACCGAGCGCCAGGCAACTGGCGATGATGGCGCCGGTGCTGGTGCCGGCGAAGAAGTCGAACCAGTCGGCCAGGACCAGCTTGTCGTTGTTCAGCTTGTCACGCAGGATCTTTTCGATGCCGGCCAGCACCTCCACGGTCAGCATGCCGCGGATGCCGCCGCCGTCGAGGGCCAGGATCTTCTTGGGGCCGGGTGTGGTGATGCGTTCGGTCAGTGTCATGGCGTTTCTCCTTGGCAGCTCTGGGATAGTTCTCCGTCGAATTACCGGGGCCGGATAAAGAGTATGTTCGTATCGAGCACGTGGACCTGGCCGGTCCTCCTGTTGACCTCGTCGTGCATATGCCCGGTGCCGCCGGGTCCGTCGCCCCCCTGGCGGTTCCAGAGGCAGATGAAGTGGACCTTCTCCTCTCCCCAGGCCAGGGCGCTCTGGAGCAGCCAGAGGTTGGTGCGCTCGTAGGGGTTCGCGTCGACGGGAGCCGTCCCCGCTTCGTCGGGCATGATGGAGAGGCTGGTGAGCGGATTGTCCTTGATGGCGCAGAAGCGGGTGCGCCAACTCTCACCGGCAAAGCTGACCGATTTCTCCAGGAAGGCGGGTACGGCAAAGGGCAGGCGGAGATCGAGCCGCACCCCCCGCCGCAGGCAGGCCTCGGCAAACAGGATGTCCCCGCCGCAGGCCCCGCTGCAGAGGGCCAGGTCTTCGGGGCCGGCGCCGAGCGTGTCGAGTGTCGCGCTGATGGCCCGGGCCGCGACAGCCTCCTGTGACGCGGGAAATCTGGGTTCCGGGCGGTCGGGGGCGTCAATCATGTGCCCGCTGAAGAGAAATACCCGTCGCGGTTGCCATCCGGCCGGGCGCCTGGCCGTGGTCTGGCGGCCATCCGCTTTTTGCGCCGTGTTGATCTGTCCGTTGCCGTCGAGGTTGATCTCGCTGGACTGTCCGGGAAGATCCGATGTCGTGGCGCTGAAGACCTGAGCTTTCATGGCTGGTTCTGTCCCTTCGTTTTTCGGATTCACGCCCCAACCGTTACAGGCTGGCGTAATCGATAAACCCTTTGTTGATCTCCGCAAATTTCCTGGTCAGCCGGTAGACTCCGCCGCCTTCCCTGGTCTTGCTGGCGTCCGTGTTTCCCTCTATGGTGGTGAGCATACCACCGGATACCTTTTCCACAAGACCCGTATGACCGAGCCCGCCGCCATGGTCCATGATGAATATCATGCCGGGTTTCACGAGGCCGGGATTGTCAACGGCCTCCTGTTTCAAAATCCGTTTCGCCCCATTGGCTGGCGCGCGTCTCCAGTGGTCCAGGCATCCGGCCGTCCTGGGCATCGGGTTGGGGCGTCCCATCCTCTTGGCCGCCTCGTCGAAACACCAGTAGACGAAGGCGCAGCACCAGGAAAGTCCGGGAGAGACTCCGGCACGGAGGAGGTATTCATCCACCTCGGGACCACGATTGGAGTTTTTCGGTACCTCGCGCACCTGTTTCGCTTCTTCCGCCTGTGCGGCCAAGAGGACGCCGGCAAGCAAGGGGTCGGCCGATTCTTCGCAGACCGGCACGCTGTCGTTTCCGAAGAGGATACCCCAGGTAATTGATCCGACAACCCCGTCCTGCTTCAAGGGGCGTCCGTCAGGGTCCACGTTTCTGGACTGGAACAGCTTTACCGCACGCTTCATCCGGGGACCGAAATCGGGATCATCCGGATCCAGCCTCACGGAAGGATCGCTCTCCGCTCCCAGTGCCCTGTTCAATTTCTCTTTCAAGGCCTTGACGATGGTGGCGTCCTGCTCACCAGTTTTTATAAGACGTCCCGGATAGTGCATGTCATCTGCCTCCAATTCCTCATGGTTGAATACTTCATTCATGCCCGACGTGGCAGGGCGGGGTGACCGAGGTGCAAAGGGATAATGTTGCCTGCTGCCGGCGTCATTCAACACTCCCTGTGAGAATCATCTCTGAGTCCGCCACTGTCGCTTGCAGTGCATATGCGCTATGTCTCAATGCCGATGTCAGGACGCGGTCCGGATTTGTGACGCTGTTTTATTATTGTATTGTTATTATAAATATTCAATCTAAAAATATGTTTATCGTGAGTAACCGTGGATGACAGCCTGATCGGGTGTTTTTATTTTGCCTGACAGGGGAGTTGGTATATACTACGAGCCTTTAATTAAGGGTGGCTTTCACGCACTGATTTACGGATGAATACAGAATAAAGAATCAGGCCGGGCTGAGCCGATTCACGAGAAGGTCACCCTGACCGAAATATTTCAAGTCCTTCAGAAGGTAGCCATGAAAGAGCCGAAGAAACTCACCTTTGAAAATTGCGCCCACCTGCTGCAGAAGCGGGGCATCATCTCCTCCGAACAACTGGTCGAGGTCCTGGCCCGCGGCAAGGCCCAGGAGGCGCGGCTGTACGCCCTGCATCAGTCGGGCGGATCCCGCCGGGTTCAATCCGGGAGCGCCGATATCATCTCCCCGGCCGAGGTCATCGCGTCATTCAATCTCGAATTGCACGGCACAGCGGGCAAGATCCTGACCGAGGACCTGATCACCGAGGCCATCGCCGCCGCGGTCGGCCTGGAGTACGTCAAGATCGACCCGCTCAAGCTGGACCTGGGCGTGGTCACCTCCCACATCCCGCGCCCCTTTGCCCTCAAGAACCTGATCGTGGCCGTGGCCGAGCAGGGCGGCGTGACCACCGTGGCCGTGGCCGACCCCTTCAACGACGCCATCATCAACGAGCTGGCCACGGCCCGCCAGCTGGAGATCAGGCGCGTCCTCAGCTCCAAGAGCGACATCCTCAAGATCCTGCGCGAGTTCTACGGCTTCCGGGCCTCGGTCATGGCCGCCGAGGCCGAATCCACGGCCGGTGTCGACCTGGGCAACCTGGAGCAGTATTTCAAGCTCAAGGGGAGTCAGGATATCGAGGGCAACGACAAGCATGTCATTTCGGCGGTCGATTTCCTGCTGCATTACGCCTTCGAACAGCACGCCAGCGATATCCATATCGAGCCCAAGCGCGAAAAGACCCTGATCCGTTTCCGTATCGACGGGGTCATGCACAACATCCACATCATCCCCAAACCGCTGCACAACCCGATCGTTTCGCGCATCAAGCTGCTCTCGCGCCTGGACCTGGCCGAGAAACGCCGCCCCCAGGACGGCCGCATCAAGACCAATTTCAACAACAAGGATATCGAGCTGCGCGTCTCGACGGTGCCGGTGGCCTTCGGCGAAAAGGTCGTCATCAGGATCTTCGATCCGGACATCCTGCTGCAGGACCTGGACAGCATGGGCTTCTACCCGCGCGAACTGGCGCTGTACAACGCCTTTATCCGCCGCCCCAACGGCATCATCCTGGTCACCGGCCCGACCGGGAGCGGCAAGACCACCACGCTCTACTCCAGCCTGCGCTCGCTCTCCTCGCCCGAGGTTAATATCGTCACGGTCGAGGACCCGATCGAGATGGTCATGGAGGAGTTCAACCAGATCGGCGTGCAGCAGGCCATCGGGGTCGGCTTCGATTCGATCCTGCGCAACATCCTGCGCCAGGACCCGGACATCATCATGATCGGCGAGATCCGCGACCGCGAGACCGCCGAAAACGCCGTCCAGGCCGCCCTGACCGGGCACCTGGTCCTCTCCACCCTGCATACCAACGACTCCGCCTCGGCCCTGGTCCGCCTGCTCGACCTGGGGGTGCAGCCCTTCCTGATATCGGCCACGGTCATCGGCATCATTGCCCAGCGGCTGGTGCGCAAGATCTGCCCGCACTGCAAGCAGGTGCGTCAACTGACCCTGGAAGAGCGCGCCTACCTGCAGCTCGGCAAAAAGGAGCATCGGGTCTGGGAAGGGCAGGGGTGCAAGGAGTGCCGCGGCACCGGCTACAAGGGGCGCACCGGCATCTTCGAGGTGCTGGAGATGAGCGAGCGGATCCGGGGGCTCATGACCGGCTCGGTGGAACTGGCCGATCTGACCACCGCGGCCCGCGAGGAGGGGCTGGCCTCGCTGCGCCAGGTGGCCATCCGCAAGATGCTGGAGGGTGCCACGACCTACGAAGAGGTCATTTCGATGACCGGGTAGATGATGAGTGATGAGCACTTAACCCATTACCCGCCTTAAAAAAAGAGGTGTTCATGAAATTTATATCCGCCCTGTCGCTGCTTGCGCTTTTGCTCAATTCCGGTGTATGCCTCGCCGCAGAGACTGTCCAGGAACCCCTGCTCTCGTTCCAGGGTTTCACCGGCATCCTCAACACCCCCAACGCCCAGGTAAGCCGTGAGGGGAGCCTGCAGCTGCTCTACAGCAACCAGCGCGAGAACATCTGGCGCAACGACCCGCGCAAGGACCGGCAGAAGATTCAGGATAACTACCTGCTGTCGGTCGGACTGTTCAGCTTTCTGGAACTGAGCGGGCGCCTGACGGAAGCACCCGGCAGGGGCCGCGACCTGTCGGCTTCCTTCAAGGTCAGCAGCGCCGCACTGACGGCCGGCCATGCCAACTGGCCGGTGCTGGCGGCCGGCATCCAGGATATGGGGGGGGGCGCCAATAAGCTCCAGAGCCGCTATGCGGTCCTGTCCGAGGAGATCTGGCATTTCAGGGTTTCAGCCGGGTATGGTTCCCATTCCGAGCGGATGGAGGGGGGCTTTGGCGGGGTCGAGTTCCGCGCCCACGACTGGGTGACGCTGCTGGGCGAGTACGATACCAGGGATACCAGTGCCGGTATCCGCCTGCTGACCCCCGAGCTCTGGTGTACTCCAGTCCGATTGACCGCCACGCTGAAATCCACCCTCAACCACAACCCGGGCACGATCGATGTGGCCTTCGGCCTGACCGTGCCGCTCGACCTGCGCAAGCGGAGCGGGCGCGCCCCGGACATGAGCGCCGCGGGCCCGGTCTCCGCCGCCCCTCCGCTACCAGCGCACCAGCCCCCCCCGGCCGTTCCGGTCACGGCCGCCCCCGAAGCTCCGCAAGAGACTGCCCCGCCTGCCGCAGCAGGCGTTGTGGCGACCAATCTCGTCTCTCCCGAGACACTGGAAAACCTTGCCACCCTGCAAAAAAAGCTGCTTGCGGCCGGCTTCATCAATGTGCGGGCCGGCCAGCGCCACACCAGCGAACTGGTGGTGGAGTACGAGAACACGATCTTCAACCACAACGAACTGGACGCCCTGGGTGTCGTCGCCGGCATCGTCTCCGAAACGGCCGCGGAACGTTTCGAGACCGTGCATATCGTCATCAGGCGCAAGGGCCTGCGGGTGGCTGTCGTCTCGGCGCCCCGCGCCGTGCTGCGCGCCTACCTGCAGCCGGGCGGAGACCCGCGCCCACCCCGGGATTCGGTCTCCTTCACCTATGACTCGGCCATCACCAGGGATACCTACTACTATCCGTCCGAGGGCGGCTTTCCGTTCCCCAATACCTCTCTGATCCTGTCGCCGGGCCTGCAGACCTATGTGGGCACCGAGGTGGGGGTCTTCGATTACCTGCTGTCATTCAGACCGGAGATCATTTCCAATCTCTGGAAAGGCGGCGTGGCGCAGCTGCGCTGGGACATCCCCCTGGCCTGGAGCGGCAATTTCGATGACGGCCAGGTCTATCGCGACCGCCGCAGCGACCCTCGCCTGGATCGGGCCATGTTCTTTCAGGGGGTCAACCTGGCTCCCGGTCTCCTGGCCAACCTGGGCGCCGGCCAGCTCTTCCATAACAACTATGGCACGCTCAATGAAGTCGCCTGGAGCCCCGCTGAGGGAACCCATCGCCTGAGGGCGGTCCAGGCCTGGTCCCGCGATCAGGCTACCCGCCGCCGGATGGAGGTCTACCTGGGGTCGTACCGCTATCTGTACGCACCGCTCGATCTGTCGCTGGAGGTGACCGGTGGCAAGTACTGGGGACAGGACCGCGGCTTCAGTCTTGAGATGAAGCGTTTCTTCGGGGATACGGCCTTTTCCGTCTATTACAAGAATACCACCACCGAGGCCGGCAAGCATTGGCAGGCGGCCGGCATCCAGTTCGTGCTGCCGTTGACACCCAGAAAAGACCTGAAGATCGGCCCGCTCCAGGTCCGTGGCGCCGATGAATGGGGTTATGCCCAGGAGACCACCCTGGCTATCGGCGGACAGAAGACCAACGACGTCATCAGCCAGAGCCTGGCGATCAACCCCCAGCCGACGCCGGCCCTCTACCGTTCGTACTACAACCGCGACCGTCTGGGCGCCGCCTATCTGGAAGAGCACCTCGACCGTCTCCGCGAGGCCTGGCTGAAGTACCGGACAAAAATTTATCATTAAAAAGAATATTGATCTGCCTTCAACAATCAGTTGACAATCGAGGCTGACTACCTATATTTTAACAAAAAATTTCCTGTTACTAATTCATAAAGGACACAGGCGGAGGTTGTTATGACAACGATATCGAAACGGATGTGCGTTCTGCTGCTGGCTTGCTCGACCATGGCGGTCTCCGGTTGCGGAAGCAGCGGTTCCAGCGCGGTTGACACCACGGCCCTGCAAAAAGGAGCCGTTGTCCAGGGGCCGGTTATCGGGGCAACGGTCTTTGCCGACAATGTCGTCGGCGGAACCCGCTTTGTCAAGGATACCGGCGAAATTACGGCGCCTTTGACAGGGACCGGCGGAAGTTATTTCCTCCCCTCCTTTCCCAGCTACGACTTCATCCTGGTCTCAAGCGGCGGGACGGATACCATCACCAGCCAGCCGGCCCTGCTTCTGCTGGCCCCCTCCGGTTCCGCTCACATAACCCCGCTGACCACGCTGGTGGCGCTGGATACGACCAAGAAGGTCCAGGCCAAGCTGGAAGCCATGATGGGGAATGCCAGCTTCGATACCAATGTCTCCACCAATTCCAGCGAGGCAATCCTGCTGCTGATCAAGTCGACCGAGGCCGCCGTGCAGTCGATCCGCGATGCCGTCCAGTTGGCTGCCGGCGCCGCCGGCGTGACTCTGACAACGACCCAGATCAACTACATCCAGTCCCAGGCCTGGCAGCAGATCGCGCTGACCTTTGCCGGGACAACGCAAAACCTGGCCACCCCGGCCGGCCTTGACGCGGCCCTGACAACGGCGATTACCGGCGCCATCGCCAACATAAACGGGGCCAATACCAACATCACCATCTCCAGCACGTCAGCAGCGGCCATCGCCCACGGCTCCGTCAATGCCGCCCTGTCGGCACTGGGTTCCGCCGCGACCTATACCTCCGCGACGGCTCTTGCCACCAGCGGCGTGCGCGCCGAAGGCAGCCTCGCGAATGTCGCGGGCGCCTACCAGGGAGCCTTGACTGCGAACAAAACCTCCTTGAGTGTCGTTATCATCGGGGATACTCCCAATGCCTATGCTCCTCCGCCAATCCAGGTAGTCAGCACCACCAGCGCCACGATCATTCTCATAAAAACCGGGGCCAGCGGCGGCACCGGCAGCGTCGGAATCGGCATAATCTGGTGATTTCCCGATCGGGAACAGTTTGTCTGCAGATGTCTGTGCCATTGTTAAATTACGGAGGAAGCTTGCCATGAATAGTAAATCTGTGAAAATTACATCCCTGGCTGTCATGTTCATGTCTGTGCTGCTGTTGCTGGGGATTGCGGGCGCTGTCAACCCGGCCTTCGCCGCGAATGAGATCATCATCAATGGCGGCGCGCCGGTAACCAACTATCGACAGGTGACCCTGACCCTGACCCCAACCCCGCCCACGGGAAGCGTCTCCATGAGTTTCCGGAACGAATCCGGCATTTGGTCCGCGGATGAGAGTATTGCGGTCACGAAACAGTGGACCCTGTCGACGCCGGACGGCAACAAAAAGGTTTCCGTCCGCTTCAAAAACGCGTCCGGTGCTACTCTAGTCTCCTTTTTCAGTACCATCACCCTGGACTACATCATCGACACCTCCTTTTCCAACCCCCTGGGATTCGCAGCCATCGATAATATTGGCCTGCAAAAGATCTCGGGACGCGCTGTCGCCGTTCAGCCTGGCGATCAGAAGATAGTCGTCGTGGGCACCATTGACAATGGGCTTGGCAAAAGCGTTCTCGGAGTTTTCCGCTACAACCCGGATGGTACCCTTGACACCAGCTTCGGTCCGCCTACCGGCAGCGTCCACTACGGCGACCCAACCGGAACCAATACCGGCAACGCCGTCGCCATCCAGCCGGACGGAAAGATCGTCGTGGTCGGGACCGTTGACATGGGGTCCGGGAGGACCGGCCTCTGGCTGCTGCGACTCACCACTACCGGCGCGCTGGACCCGACCTTCAACCCGGGATACGGCGGGGGCTATCTTGAGATGGGCGGATTCGGGTTGAACAGCACCGGTAATGGTGTTGCCATCCAGCCGGACGGAAAGATCGTTGCAGTCGGAACCTACGCCAGGCCCGGGGTAAACAAGACCACCCCCTGGGTGCTGCGTTTTGACACGAATGGTACCTTGGATCCCACCTTCAACTCCGGCGCAGGTCAAGTGACTGTCAACGCCGTTGATGGCCAGCACACCGGCAACGGCCTGGCCCTGGACAGCAGCGGAAATATCTTCGTTGCCGGCACCTATGACCAGGGCGGAGGGGTTACCTCGGTCTGGGCCCTGAAATTCAACAGCAGCGGTCATCTGGACACGACCTTCGGCGGCCGGGGCACCGGCGAAAACACCTTCGGTTCCTACGGTGCCCATAGCGGCCGCGCGGTGGCCATCCAGCCGGGCGGCAAGATCGACATCGTCGGGGTCTATGACTGGACCGGCGGGGATACCGATCTCTGGCTGCTGCAACTCAAAAGCGACGGCACACTCGATGACACCTTCAACCCGAGCGGCAGCGGTACACCGGGTACCGTGGCCCTGGGTGGGACCGGCGCCGATAGCGGCAACGCCGTCACCATAGATGCATCAGGAAGAATCGTCGTGGCCGGAGCCTACGACACCGGCAGCGGCAACACTTTGCTGCTGGCGCAGCGTTTCACCGGTGCCGGCGCATATGACACGACCTTCAACCAGGGCAACTCGTCATACCAATTTGCCCAGTCGGGCAAGTTTTCCGGACAGGGTGTGGCGCTGCAGGCGGACGGCAAGATCGTCCTGACCGGTACGGGCAACGACCTCGCCGGAGCTGCCTCCATCCTGGCCCTGCGCCTGCACGACCATACCGTACCGTTGACGATCAATATCTCCGGCAGCGGCAGCGTGGAAGCCCTGCCCGGCGACATCACCTGGGCCGGCTCCACCGGCAGCGGCAACTATATCCAGGACACGACTGTCGTGCTTACGGCAACCCCGGCCGGCGGGGCAACATTCAGCGGCTGGAGCGGCTGCGATTCCACCAGCGGTTCTCTGAACGAGGTCTGTACCGTCACGATGAACAGCTCCAAGACCGTCTCGGCGTCCTTTACCCCGCAGTTCCCCCTGACGGTCACCGTCAACGGTATCGGCCTGGTCACGAGCTCACCCGGCAGCATCGCCTGCGGCACCGGCGGCAGCAACTGCAGCGACAGCTTCCTCAACACCACGACCGTCACCCTGACCGCCCAACCCGCCTGGTATTCGCTGTTCGGCAGCTGGAGCGGCGGTCCCTGCAACGGCAGCACCGCCCTGACCTGCGACGTGCCGATGACCCAGGCAACTTCCGTCACCGCCAACTTCATCTCCAGCTCGAATGCCAAGGTTGTGGAAACCGGCAACAGCTATGCGAAACTGCAGGATGCCTATCTGGCAGCCAACGCCTACGGCGCTACGGCGACCACCCAGGCCAAGGACTCGGGTCAGATCATCTTCCAGGAGGATCTGAACTTTTACCTGCCGGTCAGCGTCATGCTGGATGGCGGCCGGGGTACCAACTTCGCTGTCACCAGCCCGGGCGCCTACACCCTGGTCAGGGGTTCGCTGACCATCAGCAACGGCCAGCTGTCAACCAGATATCTGAAGATCATGCCCACGCTTCCCTGAGGCAGGACTCACAGCTACGTAGCACTTTGCAGCCCCTCCTGAATCATCCGGAGGGGCTGCCGATTTTTCAGGGTGAAACATTCTTTGCCGGCGTTAATGGATACCTGATGATCGACTGGCACTGCCACATACTCCCCGGCCTGGACGACGGGGCCGCAGACAGGGCCCAATCCCTGGCCATGGCCGCTGCGCTGGCCGCGGCCGGATTCAGCACCGTCTACTGCACCCCGCACCTCATGCGCGGCTGCTACGAGGCCGCTAATGACCAGGTCCGCCGGGGTGTTAGCGAACTGCAGCAGTGCCTGAATCAGGAGGGCATCCCGCTGAAGCTGCTGGCCGGCCGCGAATACTGCCTGGATGAGTACCTGCTCCCGGCCCTGGAAGACCCGCTCCCCCTGGGGGACAGCCGCCAGGTCCTGGTGGAGATCCCTCCCGGAATCACCGCCGACATGGTTCGCCGGCTGTCGTACGATATGGTCCGCGCCGGATTCACACCCGTCATTGCCCACCCCGAGCGCTGTCACCTCCTCGAGCCTGCCACGGATCGGCGGGCAGAAGGCAGAGGCCTCCTCGGCGCGCTGAAAGGCATGTTGGCCGGCAAAGGCCGCCGTACCATGGACGAGCGGCTCTCCGACACGACCGGCAACCCCCTGCTCGACTACCTGCGCGACCTGGGGTGTTCTTTCCAGGGCAATCTGGGCAGCTTCAGCGGCTTCTATGGCCGTCAGGTAAGGTCTGTTGCAGAGGCCCTGCACGAAAGGGGCCTGTACGACCGCTACGGCAGCGACCTGCATACCCCCGAGCAGGCCGCCCGCGTCCTTTGCTCACCCCGGCCGGCTGATGCAAAATGATGGCTGCAGCGGGCTCACGGCACAGCTGCGTCCCCCCTTTTTGATTGACTTGCAACAGATCGAAATGTATAAAGTAAAGTTAAAAAAATGCAGGTGATCCCTATGTTTCGCACTTATTTCCTCACGTTCCTTATCCTTGCCGGAACGCTGCTCCTCACCTCCTGTGCCGGCCACGAAGGACTCAAGGCCGGCCTGCAGAAAACCTGCGACTTCCCCGCATCTCCTGTCACGGAAAAGATACCGGTAGCGGTGGCCCCGGCCCCGCCCGACGCCCAGCCGGCCAGCCTGGACTACCTGGTCGGGATCGGCGACGTGCTCAGCGTCGTGGTCTACGCCCGGCCGGACCTCTCCACCGGAATGACCGCCGGCGCTTCCGGCGGCTCAAAGGGGAGCCGGGTCGACGGCACCGGCAACATACACCTGCCGCTGATCGGCACGGTCACGGCCGCCGGCCTGACGGTCGGCGCCATCCGCGACAACGTCGAAAAGGCCCTGCGCACCTACGTACAGGAGCCCTCGGTCGTGGTGGAAGTGGCCGAATACCACAGCAAGCCGATCTACCTGATGGGGCAGTTCCGCACCCCGGGCGTCTATTACATGGACCGCCCGATGACCTTTTTGCAGGGCATCACCCTGGGCAACGGCTTCGACGCCAGCGCCAACCTGCGCGGCGTCCGCCTGCTGCGCGACAGCAAGATCGCCCCGGTGGATGTCTACTCCCTGATCATGGATGGCCACATCGAGCAGAACGTCTGGCTCAGGGCCGGCGACACGGTCTTTCTTCCGGACAACC
>JAJYBH010000089.1 GCA_021779135.1 Deltaproteobacteria bacterium | reverse complement strand
GATCTTGTAGTCAAGCAGACTGTTCATGATTTCCCTCGGTTTACTTCCTTCGCAGCAGGTTAAGACGCCGTTCCGCATCAAGGATGATCCCCTCTTCGGTGCGGTGCAGTTCGAGAAATTGCCTGACCCCGTCAATAAAAGAGTCCGGCTGCTGCCGGTATCCCGGGAGCAGGTTGGCAAGGAAATCCTCGTCACTGTCAAACTGGAACAATGTCCGGAACAGGATTGTCTCCCCCATGGCCCAATTGTCCAGGGTCCGCATCGCACCCATTGCCGCACTCCGGGCGGGACGTTCATCACCGCTGCCGGCCCCGTAGCGCTCCTTGGCCTTGGTAAACGAGCCGCCATCGCCGGGTTCAACGACGACAATCACCCCCTCCTTCTTGAGAAGTCTGGCCGCTGAAACCAGGCTGGCCTGCATGTCATCGGCGGGGACGTGGTGCAGGGAAAGGGTGTAGATGGCAGCGTCAAAGCTGCCGGCCGGCAGGTCGGGCACCCCGGTCGGCTCGTGCAGGAAGGTGACATTAGCGGCGGGAACCGAGGCATGTGCCTGTTCAAGCGCCGACAGGTCAGGGTCAGTGGCAACCACCCTTCCGGCGTGCTTCGCCAAGTCCCGCGTGATTCGGCCTCTGCCGCAGCCTATTTCCAGAACATCCGTTCCGTTGAGGTCGTACTGGGAAAGGATCGTTGCGATGTACTGATTTGTAGGATCCTGAATCACCTGACACCTGCCCCAATGGTTTTTTTCGGTTCCGGCCCCGCGGCTTCCGGCGAGCCTGCCGTCCCAATGGCCAGGGCCTTTTTGTGCACCAGGCAGGCAGCGACTTTTTTCCTTCCTTCGGCCAGCAGCCGCTGAACCGTGCCGCGCGATACACCCATGCACTCCCCCGCCTCCTCCTGGGTCTTCCCCTCTCCGTCGCAGAGGTGCAGGGCCTCCAGTTCATCCAGGGCGAGCCGGATGATTTCCAGATCCTTGAGCGGGGTGCCGGCCGGTTTGAATACGGCAGAGTATCCCGCCCGGTGCGGACAGAGACAGATTCTTGGTTTACGTGGTCGCGGCATGATTAGTGAGAGCACCCCTGATCGTGCCCATGACCACCGCAGGTATGGCCCGGCATATATTCCGGCAGACCATCGGCCTGGAGGAGGGCGATGTTTTCAGCAATGGTTCCCTCCAGTGCCTTGAAAACGCGCATGCCGGCGCTGTTGAGCTTATGCAGCGCCCCGCCGCCAATGCCGCCCACCACAATCGCATCCACCTGATGCCCGCCCAGCCCGGCCACCGGATTGCAGGCCCCGTGCTGATGGATCTGGTCACTGTTGTTGATTGATGTAAACTCGCTGGTGGTCATGTCCACCACGACAAATCCCGGTGCGGAGCCAAAATGTCCAAACACCTGACTGTCCACCCCCTGATTCTCGCTGACCGGAAAACAGACTTTCATTGTGTTCCTCCCTTTTGTAATGTGTATATGCACAAATATACATTCAAAAATCAATATGTCAACAACGAATTATGCATAATCACAAAATTCAGATGCCCCTGTTACTACCAGAAATGGAGGGTGGTGGAGATATAAATGGCGCGGCCACGGCCGGCACAAGATTATAGCGGACTAGTGGAGGGATAAAACGGTGTGCGGCAAATTCGAAATTCGTTTCAACGTATCCCGGAACGTGCTTATTTCTGCTCCAGGCAACTGGTATCACTGAACAGGCCGACCCAGCTGATGTTTTCGGTTATCTTCCTGAAGTGGTAGCCATAGATGGCAAAGGTTATGGCCATGCCGAACAAACGGGGACGCCTCAGGAGCGACCAGATGAAGAGCTTCCAGAAGTAGAAGCGTTCCTTGCCGATGACCCCCAGGTAGAGCATCGATTTGAAGAGCGCCCCGATATAGCCGGACTTGAGGCGAAACGGCCCCTGCGGATGCGGCCGGTAATCCTTGAGAAAGGTGGTCACCCGCTGGTAATACTGGCGGGGGGCGTATATGGTGGTGAGGATGGTGCGATAGCCGTTGATCAGTGCTTCGGGCTTCATGCTCGGAATAAAATTGAGGGCCACGGTGGTGTTGTTGCCGGTGGTGTCACCCAGCAATCGGCCTTCCCGGAGCAGTCGCTGATGGAGTTTTGTACCGCGCAGGGCGGTGAGCATCCCCACCATTGCGGTGACGATGCCGCTCTCCTGGATGAAGGCGATCTGGCGCTCGAAGATGGAGGGGGGGTCGCTGTCGAAGCCGACGATAAAACCGGCCTGAACCTGCAGACCGGCCTGCTGGATCCTCTTGACACTGTCCAGGAGGTCACGGTTCTTGTTCTGGACCTTGCCGCTCTCGACGTGTCCTTCGTCATGGGGGGTCTCAATGCCGATAAACACTTCTTCAAAGCCGCTCTTGACCATCAGCCCCATCAGCTCGCTGTCGTCGGCCAGGTCGATAGACGCCTCGGTATAGAAATCGAAGGGGTGCTTGTGCCTCTCCGCCCAGTCGATGATTGCCGGCAGCGTCTCGTGCTTCAGCTTGCGCTTGTCGCCGATGAAATTATCGTCAACGAAAAACACCCCTCCCCTCCAGCCTCTCCGGTTCAGGGCATCCAGCTCCGCTACCAGCTGTGCACTGCTTTTGGTGCGGGGCTTCCTGCCGAAGAGCTGGGTAATATCGCAGAATTCGCAGTCGAACGGGCATCCGCGCGAATACTGGATGTTCATGGCGCCATATTTGCGGGAATCGACCAACGCCCAGAGCGGGACAGGCGTGTCCGCCACATTAGCAAACCCTTCGGCGGTGTACAGATGGCGGGCACAACCCTTCTCCAGGTCTTCCAGGAAAGGACGCAGCGTCATCTCTGCCTCCCCCAGGACCAGATGATCCGCCAGGCCAAAATCCGCCGGCGCGGTGGTAAAGAGCGGACCCCCGGCAACGGTCTTGACGCCGAGGCTCCGGCAACGCGACAGGATGTCGTCCACGGATTGCCGCTGGACAGTCATGGCGCTGATAAAGACATAATCAGCCCACCTGATATCACGGTCGGCAAGCTGCTGCACGTTCATGTCGATGAGCCGCTTTTCCCAGCTCGCGTCCAGCATGGCAGCCACGGTCAAAAGCCCCAGCGGAGGGAAGGGGGCCTTCTTGCCGACGAATTTCAGGGCGTGACGGAACCCCCAGAAGGTGTCGGGGTACTCGGGATAGATAAACAGGATCTTCATACGGTCTTCTTCCTGCCTGCCAATTCATGCAGGCATCATGTTCGATTAGCAGACATGATACAGGCATTCGAAAGAGGCAGATGTAATACTATTGTAAAGAATCGCCGGCATCAAGTTATTGAGATTGTACTACCGGCAACAATATTTTCAACCCCGGCACGTTCCTGATGATGGGCGTACACCGTGTGTTCCGTGCATGAGAAAGTGCTCGAATAAAAAAAAAGCCGAGCCAGATAGAATCAGGGCTCAGCCGTCAGAATGCTCGGATCATGTCATACAACTTCCCATCGACTCATTCCACGTCGATACTGGCTACCTCACTGTTGATTGCTGTAGATACGGTCCAGCTCCGCGGATGTTTCCCGGAAGGCCTGAAAAATCGCCGGATCGAAATGTTCCGGCCTTGTTCTTCCGTCACCTTCTGTGATAATGCGGCAGGTCTCCGCATGGCTTAACGAGGGTTTGTAGGGACGAACGCTCCGTAACGCATCATACTGATCGATGATCATGACGATCCGTCCTTCGATCGGGATATCATTCCCTCTCGTCCCTTGCGGGTAACCGCTTCCATCCCACCGTTCGTGGTGTGTGTAGGCGATGTTTGTCGCCATTTGAAGTACCGCATGGGATGAACCGCTCAGAAGATCCCTGCCGATGGCGGTATGCGTTTTGATGATCTCGAACTCCTCGGTATTCAGGCATCCCGGTTTGAGAAGTATCTGGTCAGGGATGCCGATTTTCCCGACATCGTGCATGACGCTCGCCAGGGTTATGGTCTCGACGAAATCAGGCGCCATATCAAGGGACCTGGCCAGAACTCCCGCATACAGACCGATCCTGGCATTGTGCCGCCCGGTGTCGCTGTCGCGCAGTTCCGCTGCCGCGCTCAACCTCTCGATGATTTCCCGGCTCATGGCTTCAAGGTTGCTCTTGGCGACACCCAGTTGCCGCGTTTGCTCGTCGACGGTCTTTTTCAGTTCGAATCTGTAGTCCTGTTCAAGCCGGCTTGATTTCCTGAAATGAATGGCTTTGTTGATCGACCGCAGAAGATCGAGCGGTTCGTAAGGTTTGAGGATAAAGTCATAGGCCCCCTTGCGGATAGCTGAAACAGCCACATCCATTTCGCTGTAACCGGTCATCAGGATGACCGGAATTTCGTGATCAACGATCTGAACCTTTTCGAGGATGTTTATGCCGGTAATTGTCGGCATTCTGATGTCGCTCAGGACTACATCGATCTCTACCGTCGAAAGCATCTCCAGGGCCTCGATACCGCTGCTGAAGGGGTAGGCAACAAAGCCGAGAGACTGAATAATGCGGGTGGTGGTCGCAAGAACCGCCGGATCATCATCAACCACCAACACGGAACCTGTAATCATTTCGCCTGTCACGTGCTTGCCTCCTCATCTGCGTGAAGCCCGGTCCCTGGCTCAAACGGCCGCCAGACCGGAAAAGTCATCAAACCGTTCACTCCGTGCTCTCCTGGAGAGGGATATATATCTGAAACGTGGTGCCGACACCGGGCTTGCTGTTGCACATGATATACCCCTTGTGCTGTTTGATGATGCCATAGGAGATCGAGAGCCCCAGCCCGGTACCCTTGCCCAATTCCTTGGTCGTAAAAAACGGTTCAAATACCCGGTTGACAGTAGCATCATCCATGCCACATCCCGTGTCGGATATCGACAGGAGGGCATAGGTGCCGCTGGCGCCATACCCGTACCGCGACTTCAGCTCATTTCCCAGAAGCACGGATTCAGCGGAAAGGCGTAACACGCCGCCATCAGGCATGGCATCCCGGGCGTTGGTGGCCAGATTCATCAGTACCTGAACGAGGTTGTTGCTGTTCGCCAGGACCGGCAGCGCAACCGGTGACAGGGCAATTTTCAATTCGATGCCCTTGCCGATCAGACGTTGCAGGAGATCTGACACCGTGGTCACTACACTGTTCAGGTCAACAGGCTCCGGATTTAATGGCTGTTTCCGGCTGAAGGCCAGCAGGTCTTTTGTCAGACTGACACCCCGGTTGGCGGTGGTGACGATATTTTCCATATCGAGCTTGAGGGGGCTTCCCTCTTCCGAGATCATCATCTGGAGAGAGGCGTAGCCGATGACCACCGTCAGAATATTGTTGAAGTCATGGGCGATCCCCGCCGACAGACGGCCGATGGCCTCCATCTTCTGGGAGTGCCTGAGCTGGTTTTCCAGCGCCCGCTGATCAGAGATATCCTCTTTGATGGCAATGAAGTGGGCAATTTCACCATCGCCGCCAAAAATAGGAGCGATCATGGCCCGCTCCCAGTAGAGCTCGCCGTTCTTTTTCCGGTTATACAGTTCCCCCTGCCACTTGTCCCCGGCCAGGATGGTTTCCCACAGCTCACGGTAGACCTCGGCGGGGGTGTGGCCGGAGCTGATGATGCGCGGGTTCCGGCCAACGGCTTCTTCCGCGGAATAGCCCGTCAGCTCCGTGAAGCGGGGGTTAACGTACTCGATGGTTCCGCTAGGGTCAGTGATGACGATGGCGGTCGGGCTCTGCACCACGGCCTGGGAGAGGATGCGGAGAGACTCTTCTGCCTGGCGGCGCTCGGTGATATCCTGGCAGACCCCCACCAGGCGCAGCGGCTGCCCGGCCTCATCGTCGGCCACCTGCCCGTGGGCAGCGATGATCCGTAATGCTCCATCCGGACGGAGAATGGTATATTCCAGATCAAATATCTTGCTGTCATACAGGGCGCTCCGGATGGTACTTTCAAAGCGGTCTCTCTCATCCGGGACAATTGCCTCCAGGACCCTCTCGGCCGTTATCGGTCCATCCAGTTGGTTCAGGCCGAAAATACTGTACATCTCAGCCGACCAGATGATCTCGTTGTTGACGATGTTCCTCTCGAAGATCCCCAGGCGGGCGATCTGCTGGGCTTCCGCCAGCAGTTGCCCGCTTTTTTTCAGCCGTTCCTCGCCAAGCTTGCGGTCGGTAATATCCCGCACCATCTCGATGCCGCCCACGATGCGGCCATCGGCGCCGAAAATAGCTGATGAGGTCATCTCATAATGGGTACGTTTGCCGCCGGTCATAGCACTGTTTTCAAGGCGATGCACCCTTCCGTCGCAATAGGTCTCGGTCAGGGCGCAGATGGCGCAGGGGTGCTCCAGACCGTGGATACTCCGGTAGCAGAAGGTTCCAACCAGATCGCCCAGCATTTCCCGGGAGCGCTGGTTCTGGTAGAGGATGCGGAACTCTGTATCTTGTATGGTGAGGCTTTCCCCGATGGCCGCGATGATGGCCTCGGTTTTGGACCTTTCCTCCTCGGAGCGGTCCCTGGCCTCCCGAAGCTGCTCCTGCTGCCTTTCCTGACCGGCGGCGAAGTCATTGAAGACCTGGGCCAGAGTACCTATCTCGTCACTGCCGGTCACGGGGAACTGCCTTTCCTGCCCCTCCTTGCCCGGCAGGGACCGGATATGATCGGTAAAAAGCCGCAGGGGGTGGAACAAGCGGTTCATGAAATACAGGGTTGCCAGGAGGATCAAAACCGTCAGCGGCAGCAGGTTCAGCAGAAGGGTTTTCCTGGCCAGGATGGCTGCTGCGTAGGCCTCGGCCACCGGGTAGTTGGCGGCCAGGATCCAGCTGGTGGATTTGAGGCGCTTAAAGGAGGCCAGGGATTTAATCCCGCGGGAATTAACGGTTTCACCGCTCCCCTCGAATCCTGCAATGGCCAGGTCGAAGAGACGGTTGGCCCCGACCGGCACATCCTGCTTCAGCATCCGCTTCCGATCGGGGTGGAGTATCATCATGCGATCGGTGTCATAGAGATACAGATAGCCGCTGCTGCCGATCCTGATCAGGGGGATCTGGCCGAGAAAATTCGCCTGGAGAAGATTCAGTGAGCCCCCCAGCACTGCCACGATGTTGCCGCTTTTGTCCTTGAGCGGGGCCGTAAGCATGATCGAGGGGTCGTTCTGAGGCTTACTGGAGCGGAATGGCGCTGAAATGACCGGTTTACCGGTGGTGATGGTCTGCTGGAAGTAGCCGCGAAAGGCAAAGTTCAGGCCGCGCCGGCCGGGCAGGAAAGGTGATTCGGCTATCAGCGTCCCCTCGCGGGAAAAGACGAAGAGTCCGTTGTCAAACAGGGTGTGCAGGACCTTTTTCTTGTCCAGAAAGGCCTGGACAGCATCGGCATTGTTGATCTCCGGAGAAGGAAGGTCTCCGACTACCGCCAGGAGCGCCTCCTGGGCCATGACAAGCTTGTCGTCTACCGAATTGGCAAGGGATGATACCAGGGTGAATTGCTGAGAGGAGACGTCATCCTTGATTCGATGTTCCAGGCTTACAATGGTCAACGTTGCAATGGCGCTGACCATCGTGACGATCAGCACCGAAACCATCAGGGCCATCTTGACCCTCAGGCTGAGAGCAAGCGGAGTTGCCTCGATTATGGAAGACAGTTTCATTCTCATTGTTGATGCATCCCGATCTCATCCACAACCGTGAGGACAAACGCCGCTTTATTGAGGAGTCGCGGTTGTCGAATAAAAAAAAGCGACCATCCGCCCTTGAAGAGATGGTCGCTTTTCGTTTCTGTGAACACATCAGGGAAACGATTCTCATTCTTCGATGGCTCGACTGTCCTTCTCAATTACTTCCGAGAGGGGGACTCGTAGCTTTGCGTCACCAGATTTCTCTGGGTTTGCCCTTGTCGGAACAAGGCTTTATTCTGTAACTATTTGCAAAAGTTATTTAAAAATTAATCCTTTTGAGGACTGGGTGTCAAGCGGTATTATCGTTTGCAAACAGAAAATTCATTAAATCCAGGCCGTATTCTTTCCCAAACAACGATGTACGGAAGCGCTCGGGGATCGGGCTCCTGCAAAACAAGAAACCGGGCTTCCATTAATCGGCGGCTCTAACGTTTAACCCCCAGCAGTTGCACCACCGAGGCCAGTCCGCTATGCCTGCTCCCCTCGCGCACATCCCGCTCGATCCGCACGGCGTGGAGGAACTCCAGTCCGGCCAGTTCCCGCTTCAGGTCGTCCAGCGACATGAGCAGATCCAGAGACTTCGGCCCGCCGGTGTCATAGGCGAGCTGCTCCTTGCTGTAGGCCTCCAGCACGAAGACACCCCCGCGCTTCAGGCCACGTACCGCCGCCTGATGGAGCGGGACCCGGATTGACGACGGCACATGGCAATAGCTGGCGATGATGCCGTCCCACTGCTCCGGTTCAATCCGGAACGTACCCAGGTCAGCCTGTATCGTGGTGATGGTGACGCCCCGTTCCGCTGCCAGCTCCCTGGCCTTGCGCAGACCGACCGCCGACCCGTCGACACCGGTCACCTCATAACCCAGGGAGGCCAGGTATACGGCATTTCTCCCTTCACCCTCGGCCAGTGACAGGATCTTCCCTTTCGGAATCCTGTCCACCACGGATACAAGAAATTCATTCGGGGCCGTGCCGTAGACAAAGCCCGGTTCGCTGTAGCGTTCATCCCAGTTCGTGCCTGTTTGAGCCGTATTAATTGGCAAGTTGTTATTCATCAACACTCGTCCCTCCACCATCTTCATTTTACTGAATATGATAGGTGACAAAAACATTCCTGTCAATTTGCCCGTAAGGAGGCGCTACTGCGTGCTAAGCCGCCTCCGCCACTCCCACATTGGCTTCATCATCGGCTTCCATAATCCCGAACTTCATCAGCAACTCTTCCAGTTCTTCCATCTCCAGCGGCGTGGGGATGACCAGCATCTTGTTGTCATTGATCTTCTGCGCCAGGGTCCGGTACTCCTGGGCCTGGGGATGCTCCGGCGAATATTCGATAACGGTCATGCGACGCATTTCCGCACGTTGTACCTGATTGTCACGGGGCACGAAATGGATCAACTGGGTGCCGAGTTTTTCGGCCAGGGCGGATACCAGCTCGAACTCCATGTCGGTCTTGCGGGCATTGCAGATCAGGCCGGCCAGGCGGACTTTGCCGGAGGTGGCGTATTTGAGGATACCCTTGGAGATGTTATTGGCGGCGTACATGGCCATCATCTCGCCGGAGGTGACGATATAGATCTCTTCGGCCTTGCCCTCACGGATCGGCATGGCGAAACCGCCGCAGACAACGTCGCCGAGAACATCATAAAAGACGAAATCGAGGTCATCGGTATAGGCGCCGTTCTCCTCCAGGAAGTTGATGGCGGTGATGACACCCCGACCGGCACAACCGACACCCGGCTCGGGTCCACCGGACTCGACGCACTTGATGTCGCCGTAACCGACCTTCATGACACTATCAAGTTCCAGGTCCTCAACCGTCCCCAGTTCGCGGACCAGATCCATGACCGTGTTCTGGGCCTTGGCATGCAGGATCAGACGGGTTGAGTCGGCCTTGGGGTCGCAACCGACGATCATGATTTTTTTGCCCATTGCCGCCAGTCCAGCCACGGTATTCTGGGTGGTGGTTGACTTGCCGATACCGCCTTTGCCGTAAATTGCAATCTGTCTCATATGAGTCTCCCTTGTCCGAAGTTGTGGACGTCAGCATGTAGTGGGGTGGCAAAAAGAGGCGCCGCATGGCTGCTATAAGCTGTATGCCATGGTCCCCGGCCTTTTGAGCTGTGTGCTCCATTCATGCCTGATAACGATTCCCCGCCAATCAGCGGAATAAAAAAAAACGCCCCGCATCTCATGACTGAGAGCAGGGCGCAGGTGCCTGGTTGACAGAGTTTGATGGTTGTTGAGGCAGGGATTCTTCAGCTACCGTACTTCACAAGACTACACTATCCATGCCAACCGGCGCTGAAACCCGCCGAGCCGCGCATCCAGTCTGCTCAGGCGCATATTTCCTTCAAAACCTAAACCGGATCAGTGGTGAATATGATCATATTCTATACAGAGTGACTGGTAATCATACAGCAGATCAATCCCTATCGGCTACGTGTGCCCGTGCCCGCTGCAGGAAGATTTTCTTTCCGTATGGTTCAATGCCTTGATCAGCGGGGCATTGTTGCAGGCGGAACAGTCAAACTGGATGGTGGTGTGGGTGATGTGAAAACTGTGCTGGAGTTCGTGCTCGATGCGGTGCAGAAGCAGGCTGCGCTTCCCGTCATAGGCCGGCTCGATCTCGACATGGGCCGAGAGGGCGATGATGTGTGAGCAGACCGCCCACAGGTTGAGATGGTGCACGTCCAGCACCCCGTCGATCACGCGCATCTTTTGAGCCACCTGATCGACAGTCATGCCGGGAGGCACTCCTTCCATCAGGATATGGGTCGCCTCCCGCAGCAGCCGTCCGGCCCCCACGAGGATCAGGAGACCGATGGCAATGGAGATGAGCGGGTCGGCCTGATACCAGCCGGTAAAATACATCAGGATCGCGCCGGCGATCACCCCCACCGAGGCGGCCGCATCACCCAGCACGTGCAGAAAGGCGCTGCGTACGTTCAGGTCATCGTGGGCATGACCGTGCAGCCCCTTGGCGGCCAGCAGATTGGCGACCAGCCCCAGGACCGCGATGACCAGCATCGGAATCGTCTTGACCTCTTCCGGGGAGACCAGGCGCTGGCTCCCTTCGTAGAGGATACCGATCGCCATCACAAAGACCGTCAGGCCATTGATCAGGGACGCCAGCACCTCGGCCCGGTGCAGACCGTAGGAATGCCGATCGCTGGCCGGGCGGGCGGCCAGTTTGATGGCTCCCAGGGAAAGCAGCAGGGCGAACAGATCCAGAAAGACATGCCCGGCATCGGACAGGAGCGCCAGGGAGTTGGACCAGATACCGCCGATGACCTCCGCCACCAGCGTTACAGCGGTCAGGACAATAGCGAATATCAGCCGGCGGGATATGCTGGAGTCAATCTGCGACATCTTTTCCTCTCACACAACAACAGCAGCAGCAATGCTTATACCTTCAGCTGTTAATTCGAGCATACCAAAATCTTCCGGATCCCGCCACTCAGTTGCCTGGAGCGCCCCTGAACCACCTGCGTTGAAACCAGAAGGCCACATTGACCAGCCCGATCATCACCGGCACCTCCACCAAAGGGCCGATCACCGCGGCAAAGGCGGTACCGGAGCCCAGGCCGAAGACCGCCACCGCCACGGCAATGGCCAGCTCGAAGTTGTTGCTGGCGGCGGTAAAGGCCAGGGTGGTGGTCTTGCTGTAGTCCGCTCCCAGTTTTTTCCCCATCCAGAACGACACCAGAAACATCACCACAAAGTAGATCAAAAGCGGGATGGCAATCCTGACCACGTCCAGCGGCAACTGCACGATCAGGTTGCCTTTCAGGCTGAACATGACCACGATCGTGAAGAGCAGTGCGATCAGGGTCAAGGGGCTGATCCGGGGCACCACTTCGCGGTGGTAGCGCTCCCGGCCCATGAGTTTGACGCCGATCAGACGTGTCAGCGCCCCGGCGATACAGGGGATACCCAGGTAGATGAAGACACTCTGGGCGATCTGGCGGATGCTGACATCCACCACCACCCCCTGCAACCCCACCAGCGGCGGCAGCACCGTGATGAAGAACCAGGCGTAGACACTGTAGAACAGTACCTGGAAGATGCTGTTGAAGGCCACCAGGCCGGCGGCATACTCGGTGTTGCCCCTGGCCAGTTCGTTCCAGACGATCACCATGGCGATGCAGCGAGCCAGTCCGATCATGATCAGGCCCACCATGTATTCCGGCTTGTCCGGCAACAGGAGCGCCGCCAGAATGAACATGAGGACCGGGCCGATGATCCAGTTCTGCAGCAGCGAGATGCCGAGGATCTTCTTGTTCTGAAAGACCTCCGGCATCTCCTCGTACCGCACCTTGGCGAAGGGGGGGTACATCATGATAATCAGGCCGAGGGCAATCGGCAGGTTGGTGGTGCCGACCTGGAAGGAGTTGATGAAGGCCTCCGTGCCGGGCACAAACCAGCCCAGACCGACCCCCAGCGCCATGGCGGCAAAGATCCACAGGGTCAGCCAGCGGTCGAGGAAGGAAAGTTTGCGGGACAGGTGTTCGGACATAATGTACCTCACAATAAGAATTGTGAAACCATTATATCCGTTATAGCGGATATATCAAGTATCAATAAGGTTACAAACAGGTAGGGTTGTTCTTGATTTCAAGGCAGGCAACCAACTTGTTACAGTCGGATATTGGGCATGATTTAACGACGATGCACACCCGGCCCGCTGATACCGCTACGCCCGGAGCTGCCAGCCTCTACCTGAATCTGTGTACCGATGCGCTCTTTAAGTGCCGGGACATGAGAGATAATGCCGATCAACTTGCCGTCCTGCTGTAGTCCGGAAAGGGTTTCCAGGGCGGTTTCCAGGGCATCCTCGTCAAGTGTACCGAAGCCTTCGTCGAGAAACAGGGAATCGACGCGCACGTTGCGGCTGGCCATACTGGAAAGCCCGAGGGACAGGGCCAGGCTGGCGATGAAACTCTCCCCGCCGGAAAGGTTCTTGGTGGAGCGGATCTCACCGGCCTGGTAGTTGTCGATGACGTTCAACTCAAGCGGCTCAGAGACGTCGCGCACCAGGATATAGCGGTCACTCATCTTCTGCAGCTGTCGGTTGGCGTGGGCGACCATCAGCTCGAATGTCAGTCCTTGGGCAAAATTGCGGAATTTCTTGCCGTCGCCGGAACCGATCAGGCTGTGCAGACGCTCCCAGCGGTCACACTCCTTCTTCTGTATCTCTATTGCCTGAAGCCGGCTCTGATGGCGTAGCAGCTGTTCGGCGTGCTGCTGCAGCTTTTGATCAATCGCACCCAGTGACTTCTGCAGATCGCTCAGCTGTCCGGTAATGGTGGCGTTCTCCTGCAGAATCAGATCGAGGGGTTTGACGGTTAAATTTTTATCCAGCTCCGCCGCCAAAGCCTCCGTGCGATCCTGTTGACGGGCCTGAATCGAGGTTTCATCCATGCGCAGAGTGTCAGCCATCTGCGTGAGTGCATCGAAACGCTCCCGCGGCAGGCAGGCCTGCAAGAAAGCTGTTTCATCTACAAAACCGGCTTCACTCAGACGAAGGTTGATGGCCTCTTCCAGTTCGGAGAGCTGCGTACCTCTCTGGTCAATGGAGACCGTCAGTCGTTCAATCTGCTGGTTTAACCCGCCAAGCTCGGCCTGAAGGCGGTTTTTTTCCTGCAAAGTCGCTTCACGTCGCTCACCGGCGTGTCGAAGCGTATCGGCCAGTCGTTTTTCCTCGATATCAGGATCGCGCGCTCCATACGTTTCCTGACGCTGCTTGAGCAATGCATCCCGCTGATCAGTTCTTCCACTCAGCAGTTTTTCCTTCTCGTTAAGCATCTTTTCTGATTCTGCCAACAATGCTTGCTTCGTCTCTTTCTCCGCAGCAAAACCGGCGCGTTCTTTTTCCAAAAGTTCCCTGGCCTGCAATCGCTCAACATATGTGTTACGGCGTGCGGTCAACAGGGACAACAGCTCATCCACCTTGTCCGAAACGATCTCAAAACAGCCATACACAGAAACGGCACTCTCAACGTCATCCGACACCCGGTCAAGATCATGGCGTAAGGCTGCGAATTCGCCCTCCAGACGCGTGCGTTCCAACAGCGCAGCATCTTGCCCCAACTGGGCGAACAATCGTGCTCTATCGAGTTCTGCGAGCTGCTCCTTGAGCTTGTTAAGCGCTGTTTGAGCGTTGCGTTCTTCCAGTTCCTTCTGTCCGCCCTCCTGGATGATACCGCGCAGACAGGTCAATCGCCCCTGACACAGATCATATTCGTGTTGAATGGCATTCAACCACGAATCACCGACACTCACGCCCAGTTCGGT